>NZ_JBEPEH010000013.1:0-252316 GCF_040300725.1 Dactylosporangium sp. NPDC000244 | reverse complement strand
TCGCACACGAGAGTCGGGTCGCGCACGAGAATCAAGCCGCGGACGAGTGCCCCGGCCGTGCATGAGAACCGAGCCGTGCACGAGGACCGGGCCGCGCACGAGAGCCTGGGTCGCACACGAGAGTCGGGTCGCGCACGAGAATCAAGCCGCGGACGAGTGCCCCGGCCGTGCATGAGAACCGAGCCGTGCACGAGGACCGGGCCGCGCATGAGAACCGAGAGCCGTGCATAAGAGCCCCGACCGTGCACGTGGGCCGCGCCCGCGCATGAAGGGCGGGCCGTGCGCGAGGGCCGTGGTGCCTCTCGCATCGGTCGTGGAGGCCCGGCGGTGCGGTCTTGGCACCGCGGACATGGCTAGGGCGGCCCCTCTCCGGCCGAAGGCCATCAAGGGGCCGCCCTTTTGTCTGGCGGGAGCAACGGTCCGCCGGTGACGCGGCCCGAGCCATGGATCTTGGCGGTTAGTCGTAGAGCTTGGTCGCGTCGTTGATCATGTTCGCGAGTTCGCGGGTCTGGGTCGAGTCGCCGGCGTTGTCGGCGATCGTGCGCAGGTCGGGCAGGCGGACCTCCCCGGCGTACCGGCTGGCTCGGAGCACCTCCGCCAGGTAGGCCGCGGCGTAGTCGACTCGCACCGGGCGGGGGGACTCGGCGAAGTCGGCGCTCAGGTCGGTCACCTCGACCGGCCGGGCCAGCTCGCTCGGGCGGTGGGTCGTCGGGTCCTGCCAGCGGACCCTCACGTCGGCCAGGTGGCCCTCGGCGCCGGGGCGCAGGTGCAGGGCGTACAGGGCCGTCACCGCGTGGCCCGGGCCGACCTCGCCGCCGTCCACCCGGTCGTTGCGGAAGTCGGACGCGGCGAGGGCCCGGTTGTCGTAGCCGATCAGGCGGTACGAGAGGACCGTCTTCGGATCGAACTCGACCTGGGCCTTGGCGTCCAGGGCGCGCACGGCGACGGTCGCGGGGAGCTGCTGCACGAAGACCCGGTCGGCCTCCGTCTGGTTGCTGACGTACACCACGTAGCCGTCGCCCTTGTCCGCCAGCTGTTCCATGAAGCGATCGCCGTAGTCGCTGCCCACGCCGACGCCCAGCAGCGTGATCTGCTTGGCCGCCGCCTCCTGGATCTCGCGCACGAGCGGGGTGGCGTCGGTCTTGCCCACGTTCGGCAGGCCGTCGGACAGCAGGATGACGCGGTTCGTGGCGTTGTTGCGGAAGCCCTTGCGCGCGGTGTCGTAGCCGAGGCGCAGGCCGGCCTCGAGGTTCGTGCTGCCCGACACCCTCAGGCGGTCGATGGCCGCGTCCATGCCGTCGCGGTCGCGGAGCTGGGTCATCGGGCGCAGGAGCTCGGCCTCGTCGGAGTAGGCGACCAGGGCCACCGAGTCCGTCGGCCGCAGCTGGTCCACGAGGGTGTGCAGGCCGCGCTGGACCAGGTCGAGCTTGCCCGGCTCCGACATCGAGCCGGAGACGTCCACGACGAACGTCAGGGCCGCGTCCGGGCGGTCGGCGTCCGAGCCGCCGCGGGTCTGCAGGCCCACGCGCAGCAGGCGGGTGGAGTCGTCGGCGCCGCGGTGGGTGGACGGCAGCCGGGTGCCGTCGGTGCTGATCGAGAAGCCGTTGCCCTCGGGCTCGCGGTACTGCTGGTCGAAGGAGTTCACGAACTCCTCCGGGCGGATCGTGCTCGTCGCGGGGCGGCGGCCGGACTCGAGGGTGCGCTTCGCGAAGCCGTACGAGGCCGTGTCGACGTCCACCGCAAACGTCGACACCGGCCGGTCGGCCGCGGACACCTCGCCGGTGGACGCGCCGCCGGCGTCGCCGTTCGACTCCGGCGTGGCGCCGCCGACCATTCCCCCCGGCGTGCCGTAGTTCTGGCCCGGGGCCGCCTTGTTCCCGCTGTCGCTGCTGCTGAGCCCATCCGCGCTGCCGCAGGCCGCCAGCAGGGTGGCGGCCAGGGCCACCACCGCGGCGACCCGCAGGCGTCGTACTGAGTGCCGACCGGCCATCGAAGCCTCCTCGAGAGGTGTTTGGCCGGTCAGACGGCGGCACTCAGGAAACGGCTCCCGGCGTGATCCGATGGTGACCCAACGGTGATCGACGAGTTGTCAAAAGGCGAAGTGCTGCGTCGCCAGTACGGCGAATCCGACCGTCGCCACCCCCGCGCCCAGCACCGCGCTGGCGAAGCCGATCGCGAAGGGCCGCCAGCCCGCCGTCACCTTGCCCAGGAACATGGCGACCACGATGCTGATCGCCAGCGAGACGGCGAGCTGCGGCACCAGGCGGCCGATGTTCGTCAGGGCCTCGTCGTGCTGCGACGGGCAGGGCAGGCCGAACGCGTTGGTGCAGCCGGGGCGCGGGTCGTCAGGCAGGGTCAGCGACCACGCGGTGTAGGCGGCGAAGGGGATGAGGTACCAGCAGGCCGTCGAGATGAATGAGCCGATGTAGACGCTGCGCTGGTCCGGCTCCTCCTCGTCGTCCTCTTCCTCCTCGTCGTCCTCGCGGTCCTCGGGCGGGGCCGGCGGCAGGGGCAGGCGGCGGCGGGGACGCCGGGTGGCCCACTCGTCGTGATCGAGCACGCGACCCTGGCCCGGACGCCGGCCCGGGTCGGAGCGGGCCGGGAACGGCTCGATGCCGTAGTCGTCCCCATCCGACACACGCTGCTGCGGGATCCAGCGCTCCTGGCGCGGATCCCAGCGGCCCGTCTCCGGTGCCTGTCGCTCGCGGCCTCGCGGCCGATCCCAATCCGGGTACCCCACGCCGGAGAGCGTCACCCTTTCGTGACCTTTTCGCAATCGGTCGTCCAGATGAGGATTCGCGAGGCTCTTTTTCCCACACACAGGCTGTGGAGAACGTATGTGCTGGTCAGAGGCCATGTGAACGGGTCGTTCACGGAGTTTTCCACAGGGCTGTGCACAACCTTTCCCAAGGTCTGCGGCCTCGGTCCACAGGTTGTCCAGAGGCTTGTCCACCGGCTAACTTTCACCGAACGCCAGTCGCCCCATACCGTTGCGCGGGCGCGTTGCGCGCCGGCAAGTTTTTGTCATACCCCCGAGGTCTAATGGCCTGGCGGGGTGTGGCGTTGGGGGGCGGAAATGTCGATCACCGAGGACAGGCGCAGCAGCGAGCACAACTGGGACGAGGAGCCGCCGCCGGAGCCGGGCGAACGCGGTGAGCGCGGCGAACGTGGCGAGCGCGGTGAGCGCAAGTCGTCGGGTCCCCCCTCGGGCGGTGCCAGCACCTTTGAGCGCACCCCGCCACAGGATGTCGCCGCGGAGCAGAGCGTGCTGGGGGGCATGCTGCTGAGCAAGGACGCCGTCGCCGACGTCGTCGAGATCCTCAAGACCCAGGACTTCTACAAGCCGGCCCACAGCACCATCTACGACGCGATCCTGGATCTGTACGGTCGCGGTGAGCCCGCCGACGCCGTCACCGTGGCCGCGGCGCTGGCCGACAGCGGCAACATCGCCAAGATCGGCGGCGCGCCCTACCTGCATACGCTGATGACCGCGGTGCCGACCGCCGCGAACGCCAGCTACTACGCCCGCATCGTGGCCGAGCGCGCCGTCCTGCGCCGCGTGATCGAGGCGGGGACGCGGATCGTGCAGCTCGGCTACGGCTCCGACGGCACGGGCGGGCGCGACGTCGACGACGTGGTGGACCTCGCGCAGCAGGCCATCTACGACGTCACCGAGAAGCGCGTCAGCGAGGACTTCGCGGTGCTCGCCGAGATGCTGCAGCCGACCCTTGACGAGATCGAGGCGGTCGGCGCGCAGGGCGGCATGATGACCGGCGTCCCGACCGGCTTCCAGGACCTGGACCGCCTCCTGAACGGCCTGCACGCCGGTCAGTTGATCATCGTGGCCGGTCGACCCGGTCTCGGAAAGGCACTGGCGCTCGACACCCCCCTCCCAACGCCGGACGGCTGGACGACCATGGGCGAGGTGAAAGCGGGCGACCGGCTGCTCGGGGCGGATGGGCGGCCCACGACGATCGTCAACGCCTTCGAGGTGTTGCACGACCGGCCCTGCTACGAGGTCGAGTTCTCCGACGGGTCGGTGATCGTCGCGGACGCCGAGCACCTTTGGACGACCCTGACTCGCGCCGCTCGGCGGCAGTTGGCGGAAGCTCATCGGACTCCGCAGTGGCCGGCGACCGCGCGCACCGAGCTTGCCGTCGTGCACCAGAAGGTCATGTCGGCCCCCGATGAGTTGGTGACTTTCGGCGACGCGTTGACGCTGGCCGGCGAGCGGTTCCGGCACGTCCTGCACGTCGCTGGAAACGAGGTCGGGACGGTGGGCCAGGTGGTCCGGCAGTACACGCGCTCCGGCCGCGCCTGGAAGCGCTCGATGCGCGCCTATTCGCAGCAGGCACTCGTCAGTGCCCTGAGCCGGCGAGTCGGCCGGACGATGAACGTTGAGGCCACCGCGATCCACCCGGACACGGTGACGACTGCCGAGATCGCGGCCACGCTTCGGCATCCGACGGACGGCCGGCTCAACCACGCGGTGCGGAATGCGGCGCCTTTGCAGCTGCCCGAGCAGGATCTGCCGGTGCCGCCATATACCTTGGGCGCTTGGCTGGGAGACGGGCACTCCGCCGCAGCCCGAATCACCACCGCCGACTCGCAAATCGTGGACTTGATCGCGGCAGACGGGTTTGTGATCGCTCCGAGCACCGCGCACCCGATGCTTTACGGCATCCGTGCCGCAGCGCCGAGGGGATCGCTGACTCGCGACCTACGCGAGCTTGGCGTGCTCAACGCCAAGCACATTCCGGTCCGGTATCTCCGTGCGTCTGAAGCGCAGCGGCGAGCACTGCTGGCCGGGCTGCTCGACACGGACGGGACGGTCACGTTGACGGGCAATGTGCAATACACGTCAACCAGCGAGCGCCTGGCGAGAGACGTCCGGGAGTTGGTCGTCGGGCTCGGATATCGGTGCACGATGACTCGCCGTGACGTGCGCGGGCGAAGTGCGGCCAGTTCAATCGCGTACAGCCTGAACTTCACCACCGTCGACGATGTGTTCCGGCTGGAGCGCAAGCGCGAGACTCAGCGAGCACGACGCTGCACCACGAGCACCGCGCGGACGGCGGTGCGGTACATCGTGGCCGTGCGGCCGGTGCCGAGCGTGCCGGTCCGCTGTGTGCAGGTCGACAACGCCGACCACCTCTACCTCGCCGGCGACGCGATGATCCCCACGCATAACTCGACCGCCGCGATGGACTTCAGTCGCGCGGCCTCGGTGAAGCACAACATGGCCTCGGCCATCTTCAGCCTGGAGATGTCCAAGGTCGAGATCGTCATGCGACTGCTCTCGGCCGAGGCCCGGGTGCCGCTGCACGTGCTGCGGTCCGGGCAGCTGTCCGACGACGACTGGACCAAGCTCGCGCGGCGCATGGGCGAGATCAGCGAGGCGCCGCTGTTCGTGGACGACACGCCCAGCATGAACCTGATGGAGATTCGGGCCAAGGCGCGGCGGCTCAAGCAGCGGCACGATCTCAAGCTCATCGTGGTCGACTATCTGCAGCTCATGACGAGCCCGAAGCGCACCGAGAGCCGGCAGCAGGAGGTCGCCGACCTGTCGCGTGGGCTCAAGCTGCTGGCCAAGGAGGTCGAGTGCCCCGTGGTCGCGGTCAGTCAGCTGAACCGTGGTCCCGAGCAGCGCACCGACAAGCGGCCGCAGCTGTCCGACCTGCGTGAGTCCGGGTCGATCGAGCAGGACGCGGACGTCGTCATCCTGCTGCACCGCGATGACTACTACGACAAGGAGTCGCCGCGCGCGGGCGAGGCGGACTTCATCGTGGCCAAGCACCGAAACGGGCCGACGGACAGCATCACGGTCGCGGCGCAGCTGCACCTTTCTCGGTTCGTGGACATGGCGATCTAGGCGCTGGCGGGCATCCAGTCTCAGGGCACCAGGAAGCCGTCTTCGATCTCGATGACGTCGTCCGGGTCGTCGGAGTACCGCCCGGCGCGCACCCCGGCCAGGACCGTTGCGACGGCGTCGGCCAAGCTCGGCCACCTCCTGCCGTGTGGCCTGCCGTCCTCCCAGTCGAAGGTGAAGACACTGCCGGCGCAGGAGGGGTCGGTCTCCACGGTGAGGTAGCCGCCGCAGTTGTCCGACCCGATGACCAGCCACGTCTCCTTCCACGGCCGGTACGGACCCTCGTTGCCGATCTGCCGATTGTCGAGGGTCGCCGCGACCATGATCCGGCTCGGGTACATGCCGTATCCCGGCGCGAGGGGAACGGGGAGGTCGCCGAACCCGGACCCGTTGTGCCAGCGCAGGACCGTCAGCAGGTCGGCGGGAAGGTCGACGCCGAGCGCGTTGCGGATCTGGTCCAGGTCGTCGTCGGTGGCCGGGGGCAGCAGGTCGGCGGCGGTCGCCGGCGCATGCCGGTGCAACCACGCCTCGAAGGCGGCGAGCGTGTCGGCGAGGCTCATGGCGTCATACTCCCCGGTCCGGCACGCAGACGTTGACCAGGTCCGGAACGTTTTGGAACGCCGCGTCCGTATCGCGGCACCTGGCGGCTGTATGTCGAAGACAACGGGTACGTGGCGAGCGGCTACATCGAAAGCGCCAGGAGAGCCGTCACGTCGTCGTCGGTGAGCTGGTGGAAGTCCTCGTAGTAGCGGCTCACGGCGCCGAAGCCGGACTCCGTGAGCGGGCAGATCACCTCGTCCGCCGAGCGGCACAGGCGGGCCACCGCGTCCGCCGCGCCCACCGGGGCGGCCAGGATCACCGTGGTCGCGGACAGCGATCTCGCCACCGCCACCGCGGCGTTCGCTGTCGCGCCCGTGGCCAGGCCGTCGTCGATCACCAGGGCGGTGCGGCCGTCCAGGTTCAGTGCCGGGCGGCCCCGGCGGAAGTACCGCTCGCGGCGGCCGAGCTCGGCGGACTCGTGGCGCAGGACGGCGGCGATCTCCTCGTCGTCGAGGCGGCGTGCGATCTCGTGGTTGATGACGCGCACGCCGCCGGGGCCCACGGCGCCGAAGGCCACCTCCCGGGCCCACGGCACGCCCAGCTTGCGGACCACCAGCACGTCCAGGGGGATGCGCAGGCGGCGGGCGACCTCCGCGGCCACCGGCACGCCGCCGCGGACCAGGCCGAGGGCGATGGCGTCCTCGCGGTCGGCGTAGGCGGCCAGGAACTCGGCCAGGACGGCGCCGGCCTCCTCGCGGTTGCGGTACCCCATGCCTTCTGTCTACGCCGGGACCGGCTCGCGCGTCTTGTGCTGGGACCACCAGAAGCCGAGGAAGGCCACCGGGTACAGCAGGTAGCCGAAGCGGGTGGCCGGCGTGAGCATGATGGCGGCGGTCAGGCCGGCGGCGATGTACGCCGCGGCCTTGCCCGCGGACCTCGGAGGGTTGCGCAGGAGCAGCAGGGCGATGACCGCGCCGGCCAGCAGGAGCAGGGCCAGGGCGACCGTCCGGCCCGCCGGGAGGGCCGAGGCGATCAGGTAGCCGGGCAGCGGGGACTGGGCGGGGCTGGTCACCAGGCCGTGGCCGCCGGGGAAGCGGACGGCGTTCTCGAGGTAGGCGTCGGCGTCGACCAGGAGGGCCGGGAGCAGGGCCAGGAGCGGGATGCCGAAAGCGGCGGCGGCGAACCAGGCCGGGCGGCGGCGGGTCGACAGGGCCAGGACCAGCAGGACCAGGGCCACCGGCAGGGCGAAGAGCTTCAGGGCGCCGGCCAGGCCGACCGCCACGCCGGCGGCGAGGAAGCGGTCGTTCGCCGCCAGGGCCAGGGCCAGCAGACACAGGGCCAGCACCGGGATGTCGTCGCCGCCGGTGGCCAGGGTCAGGGTGCACAGGGGCAGGACGGCCACGGACTGGGCCAGCGGGATGGCGCGGGTCGAGAAGGACAGCAGGCGCAGGGTCCAGAGCAGGCAGAACACCGTGGCCACGGCGAACCACACGCGGGCGTCGGTCCACCAGGCCTCGCCGAAGGCGGCTCGCGGGAGACCGAAGACGGCCATGCCGGGCTGGTAGGGGGCGTAGCCCATCAGGCGGTCGGGCTCCGGCAGGGCGGCGATCGCGTCGTGGGAGAGGTACGGGGTGCCGGTGTGGACCAGGCGGTCGCCCATCCGCTCGACCACCAGGACCTCCTCCTGGGCCCGGTCCGTCCGTCCGGCCGCTCGCTGGATCGACTCGATCAGGAGCGGCAGCAGGGCGGTCGCGGCGAACAGGAGGGGGATCACCTTCCAGCGGGCGATCAGCAGGACCAGCACGGCGCCGGCCGCGTAGCCGATCCAGGCGATCTGGCCCCAGGCCCGGTGCGGCAGCAGGGTGGAGGTCAGGGCGGTCACCGCGGCGAAGACGGCGCACAGGGCGTAGAAGGCGGCGTCCAGGAGGCGGGGGCGCAGGTCGGTAGCGATGCGCCCATTGTGCCCAAGGTCAGGTGGACTTCTCGCGGCCGGGCGGGGGTTCGGCGCCCAGGCTCATGCGGCGGGCCCGGCGGCTTCTCGACATGCGGATCACCGCGCCGGTGTCGTGCAGGGGGTCGGCCAGGTGGCCCTCGCCCCGGTTCAGGTGGGCGAGCAGACGGTCCGCGGGCATCGCCCGCGCGAACAGGTGGCCCTGGCCCGCGGGGCAGCCCAGCTCCCACAGCTGCTGGCGCTGGTCCTCGCGCTCGACGCCCTCGGCCACCACCAGCAGGTCCAGGCTGCGGCCCAGGTCGATGGTCGAGCGGACCACGGCGCCGGGGGCCGAGGCGTTCATCGCGGACACGAAGCTGCGGTCGATCTTGAGTTCGTCGACCGGGACCCGGGCCAGGGTGGCCAGCGAGGAGAAGCCGGTGCCGAAGTCGTCCAGGGCGAGGCGGATGCCCTGGTCGCGCAGGGCGGCCAGGACCTCGTCGACGACCTCGAGCTTGCTCAGCGTCACCGACTCGGTGAGCTCGATGACCAGGGCAGAGGCCGGGACCCCGCGCGCGCTCAGGCGCCTCGCCACCGCGTCCGGGAACGACGGGTCGAGCAGGCTGCGCGGGGAGACGTTGACCGCGACGGGGATCTGGTGGCCGGCGTCCGCCCAGTCCGTGACGGCGATCAGGGCCTGGTCCAGCACGGCGTCGGCGAACGCGGCCAGCTGCCCGGAGCGCTCGATGGCGCCCAGGAACCGGTCGGGGGAGAGCGGGCCCTGGTCGGGGTGCTGCCAGCGGGTCAGGGCCTCGGCGGCGATGACCCGGCCGCTGGCGAGGTCGACGATGGGCTGGAAGTGGACGATGAACTGGTGCTCGGAGATGGCGCGGGCCAGGTCGCCGCCGAGGGTGAGGCTGTTGACGTCGGCGGTGTCGCGCGCCTGGGCGTAGACGACGACTCGTTGGCCGTCCTGTTTGGCCTGGTACAGCGCGATGTCGGCCCGCCGCAGGAGCTCGCCGACACTTCCGCCGGTGCCGGTGGTCACGCCGCAGCTGGCCTCGACGCTGATGCGCATGTCGTCGAGCTCGATGGGCGGGCCGAGCGCGTCGAGCATGGCGTGGGCGCGCAGCTCGGCGATCGCGGGCGCGCTGAGGCCGGCGAGGAGGACCGCGAACTCGTCGCCGCCGAAGCGGGCGACCAGGTCGCCGGGGCGGGCTGCGGCGGTGAGGCGTTCGGCGACGGCGAGCAGCACCCGGTCGCCCTCGGCGTGCCCGAGGGTGTCGTTGACCTCTTTGAAGTGGTTGAGGTCGATCAGCAGTACGCCCACCACCCCGGCCTGGCCGGCGAGGATGTCGTTGCCGTACTGCTGCAGCCGCCGCCGGTTCGCCAGCCGGGTGAGCGGGTCCTGCGCCGCGGCTCGCGCGTGGCTGTCGGCGAGGCGCTGGGTCTCGGCGAAGGTCGCGGCGTTGCGGATCGCCGTACACAGGGCGGCGGTGAAGGTGCGCAGGGTGTACTGCTCGCGTTCGGTGAACCGCACCGGCCCGGACCCGCGGAACCGCAGGCGCAGCTGGCCGAGGTCGCCGTCGCCGCGGTAGCTCTCGAGCGCGATGGGGATCAGGTAGCCCTCGGCGGCCGGCGCCTCGCCGGGCGGGCCGTCGTAGAGGATCTCCGAGCCGTTGCTGCGCACCAGGCGGGACTCGCCGCTGGGCGGATGGATCTCCACCTCGGCCTGGTCGGTCGAGAAGATGTCGGTGGCCCGGCGGACGGCGGCGTAGAGCACCGCGGTCTCGTCGACGGAGTTGAACTCGTCGGTGGCCTCGGCGAGGCGCTGCCAGGCCTCGTTGCCCTGACGGGTGCGCAGCTGGTTGGCGGCGGCGAGGTGGATCGCGGAGACCAGCGGCGGGAGGACCAGCAGGAGCCACTCGCTGATCCCGTAGGCCAGGACGGTGGCGAGCGCGACCGCGAAGAGTCCGAGGCGCGTGATGATCGTGAAGTCGACCTGCGCCAGGATCAGCTGCCGGAACGGCTTTCCCGTGATGATCGAGAACAGCGCGTGCGACACGATCTCGTCGACGAGCATATAGGCGACGAATGCGGCGAAAAGTCCGGGTATGACCGCGAATACGGAAAATGTCGTATCGAGCAGTATCGGTGAGGTTCCGACGGCGCTCGCGGCGGCAATCGCGGCCGTAGCGCCAATCGTGTCTTTTCCGACATTGAACCCGATCTTCATCGGATCGGTCGCGCGACGGGACAGCTGGGACAGGAACGCGCCGCAGGCGGTGCCCAGGATCATGGCCGGCGCCGGGAGGAAGACCGCGGCGAGAGTGATCACGGCGGTGGTCGGCACGATGCCGTCGGAGACCGATCGGATGCGCACGTCGATCACGGCGAAACCGTTGCCGACCAGCACGATCGCGAGGACGGCCAGGCCCGCGACGGCGGTCGGATGCTCGGCGAAGGACGACAGCGCCGTGAGGACGGCGGCTGATCCGCCGACGACGACGGGACCAACGAGGCGCCACAGGCGCCGGTTGGTCGCGTCGTCGGTTCGCGGTGTTTTCTGCATTGGCCCGCTTCATCGTGGCCGATGTGGCCGCGGGCTTGTCAACCCGTCGAACGGGTCACTGCCAGGTGTGGTCCTTCTCCATGTTTTCGCCCCCAAAGGTCGCTGCTGAATTCGACCCCCGTCAGCTCCGGATATCGAAAATCATCGAAGTCCGAAGTGCTGAACGCAGCCTAGGGTGCAAAACGCAAGATGCCCAAAGCGATTTGTCCGTCGAATCATAGTTTGCGAACTATAACGGCCTTTGTCACGATTTGCCGACGCGGGCGTGACGCTCCGTATAGCGCATTCGACGTGGCTCAAGCCTTAGCCTGCATGATCAACCGGCCGCGCGCCTCCGGTGTCTAAGCTCTTTGGGTGCCAAATGAGCTGACACACGTGGACTCGTCCGGGGCGGCGCGGATGGTCGACGTGGCCGCGAAGGACGTCACCGCGCGCCGGGCCGTCGCGGCGGGATTCGTGCGCACCACAAGCGAAGTCGTCGCACTGTTGCGTGATGGAGCGCTGCCGAAGGGTGACGCTCTGGCGGTCGCGCGCATCGCCGGGATCATGGGCGCGAAGCGGACGCCCGATCTTGTGCCGTTATGTCACCCGATCGCCCTGCATGGCGTGACGGTCGAGTTGACGCTGCGTGACGAGACCATCGAGATCGAGGTCGTGGCGAAGACGGCCGACCGGACCGGGGTGGAGATGGAGGCGCTGACCGCCGTGGCGACCGCGGGGCTGGCGCTCATCGACATGATCAAGGCGGTGGACCCGGCGGCCTCCATCGAGAACGTGCGGGTGCTGCGCAAGGAGGGCGGGAAGACCGGGGTGTGGCAGCGATGAGGGCCGTCGTGGTGGTGGCGTCCAACCGGGCGGCCGCGGGCGTCTACGCCGACACCAGCGGGCCGCTGCTGGTCGAGGGGTTGCGGGCGCTGGGGTTCGAGGTGGACGAGCCCGTCGTGGTGCCCGACGGGGAGCCGGTCGAGGCGGCGCTGCGGGCGGCGGTGCAGGCGGCGGACGTCGTCCTGACCAGCGGGGGCACCGGGATCACGCCCACCGATCGGACGCCCGAGATGACGCGCCGCGTGCTCGACTACGAGGTGCCGGGCATCGCGGAGGCGATTCGGGCGGCCGGCGCGGCGAAGGTGCCGACCGCGATCCTGTCGCGCGGGCTCGCCGGAGTCGCGGGGCGGACGCTCGTCGTCAACCTCCCCGGGTCCCGGGGTGGCGCGAAGGATGGGTTGGCCGTCCTCGGACCGGTGCTCAAGCACGCGGTGGAGCAGCTTCGCGGCGGAGATCACTGAGGGATGAAAGAAGGCCGGGGACGCGCGGACCCGGCAATGACGGCGCGCAGCGCCGAATGGTGTCTGTCGGGAGCAACGGTCCGCAGGTGACGCGGACCGGAGCATTAGGCTTCGAACGTGACGTTACCGATCGCCTGGACGGCCGCCCGCGAGATTGTGCACGCCGCGGGCTCGGCGGTCGCGCCGGAGCCCGTCGCGGTGCCCCTCGCCGACGCCGACGGCCTCACCCTCGCCGCCGACCTGGTGACCCTGACCGACCTGCCGGCCTTCGCCACCTCCAGCGTCGACGGCTGGGCCGCCCGCGGGCCCGCGCCCTGGCGGATCGTCGGGCGGGTGCTGGCCGGGGACACCGCCGCGCCGCTCACCGCCGACGGCACCTGCGTCGAGATCGCCACCGGCGGCATGGTGCCCGACGGCACCACCGCCGTCGTCCGCGTCGAGGAGTCCGAGACCGTCGACGGCCTGGTCAGCGGCGCCGCCCGCCGGCTGCCCGACTGGCGCAAGCAGGGCGAGGAGGCGGCCGCCGGCGAGGTGCTGCTGCCCGCGGGCACCCCGATCACGCCGGGGGTCATCGGGCTGGCGGCGTCGTGCGGATACGACACGCTGACCTGCCGCCCCGCCCCCCGGACGGCGCTGCTGGTCTTCGGCGACGAGCTGCTCACCGCCGGCACCCCCGCCGGCGGCCGGGTCCGCGACGCGCTCGGCCCGTCCCTGCCCTCCTGGCTGCGGCGCGCCGGCACCCAGGTCGTGCACGCGCGCGGGCCGGTCGCCGACACGCTCGAGGAGCACGTGGCCGCGCTGCGCAAGGCCGTCGACGCCGGCGCGCAGGTCATCTGCACCACCGGCGGCACCATGCACGGGCCGGTCGACCACCTGCACCCCGCCCTGGCCGAGCTCGGCGCCCGTTACGTCGTCAACACCGTGGCCGTGCGCCCCGGCTTCCCGATGCTCGTCGCGCAGCTGCCCGGCGGCCAGTTCGTCGCGGGCCTGCCCGGCAACCCGCAGTCCACGTTCGTCGCTCTGGTTTCTCTCGTACTGCCCCTGCTCGCCGGCCTCACCGGCCGCCCTGTGCCGGAGCCGGCCACCGTGACCCTCGGCGCCGACGTCCCCGGCCGCGGCGACTTCACCCACCTGGCGCTCGTCACACTGGCCGGCGGCCGCGCCCACCCGGTCGCGCACGTCGGCTCGTCGATGCTGCGCGGGCTGGCCAACTCGGTCGGGTTCGCGGTCATCCCACCCGGCACCGAGGGCCGCGCGGGCACGCTCGCCCAGCTCGTGCCCCTGCTGGACGGGGACCGCGCGTGATCCGCACCCAGGTCACCACCGAGCCCCTCGACGTCCAGGCGCACGAGCGGGCCGTCGCCGACCGGGCCGCCGGGGCCGTCGTGTCGTTCGCCGGCGTCGTGCGCGACCACGACGGCGGGCGGGGCGTGGTGGAGCTCGAGTACGAGGGCCACCCCAGCGCCGGTGACGTGCTCGCCGAGGTGGCCGCCGAGATCGCCGCCGACCCTGCGGTGCGCGGGCTCGCCGTCTCCCACCGGGTCGGGCGGCTGGAGATCGGCGACGTCGCGCTGGCCGCGGCCGTGTCGACCGCGCACCGGGCGGAGGCGTTCGCGCTCTGCGCCCGGCTCGTCGACGAGGTGAAGGCGCGGCTGCCGATCTGGAAGCGTCAGGTATTCATCGACGGCCAAGAGGAATGGGTGAACTGTCCTTGAGGTGGCGCCGGGCCCGCTTGATCGTCTTGGCCGCGTGACCCGCACGCCAGCGCAGGTCGGGGCGGCCCTCACGGTCGAGCGCGGCCAGCAGCAGGCCGCCCATCATGCCCAGGTTCTTCATGAACTGGATGCGCTGCTGGGCCCGCTCCTGCGGGTTCTCGATGTCCCAGAACGCGTGGCCGGCCAGGGTCGTGGGCACCAGTGAGCCGACCAGCAACAGCGCCGCCGGCCGGGTTGCGTGCCCGGTCGCGAGCAGCACGCCACCCGCCATCTGGGCCGCGCCGTTGACCCGCACGAGGGTTTCGGCGTCGGTCGGCAGGCTCGGGTGCAGCGCCTTGATCGTCGGCTCGAGCCGGTCGGTGACCGGCTTGGCCCGGCCCGCCAGGCGCGCCGGGCTCGTGAACGCGGCCCAGCCCTGGACCACGAAGATGGCCGCGAGCATCGAACGGGCTGCGGTACGTACGGGTCTCATGACGGAAACATACCCACCGGGGAAATGTCGTACCCCCTCACTACGGTAAGCAGCATGGCGGAAACAACGACGGTCACCACGGTCTGGACGACCGACCAGGTGATGGCGCTGGCCCCCGACTCGTCCGCGCAGCGGGCGGCGCGCGGGCTCGCCGGCGACCGCGTCTGGCTGGAGACCGGCCTCAGCGCCGCCGACGACATCGACCCGACCCTGTGGGGGCTGTGCCAGGGCAGCGGGAGCACGCCGTATCAGACCGCGGTCGACCTCACCGAGCCCGCGTTCAAATGCACCTGCCCGAGCCGCAAGTTCCCGTGCAAGCACGCCCTCGCCCTCCTGCTGCGATGGTCCTCGGGGTCGGTGCCGGAGGCGGTCGCGCCGTCGTGGGCCAGTGCCTGGCAGGCGGCCCGCGCGGCCCGCGCCAACCGTGCCACCGCCGGACCGGTCGAAGATCCAAAACCCGGCAGCCGTGCGGGGGGCCGGGCGCCGGTCAGCGAGAAGGCGCAGGCGCGCCGGGCCGACCGGATCGCCGCCGGGCTCGACGAGCTCGACCGCTGGCTCGCCGACCAGGTCCGCGCCGGGCTCGCCGGCACCGGCAAGGGCGGCGCGGCCTGGGACACGATGACCGCCCGGCTCGTCGACGCCCAGGCGGCCAGCGCCGCGGGCATCCTGCGCCGGACCGGCGCCGTGCTGGGCTCCCCCGAGCGCCTGCTGGGCGAGCTGGCGCGGCTGCACCTGCTCGTGGGTGGTTACCGGCGGCAGGAGGAGCTGCCCGACGAGCTCGCGGCGAGTGTGCGGATGCGGGTCGGGGTGCCGATCGCGACCGAGACCGTGCTCGCCGGGGCGCCCGTGCGCGACCGCTGGCAGGTGCACGGCGTGCGCGACGAGATCGAGGACCAGCTGACCGTGCGCCGGGCCTGGCTGCGCGGGGCTGGGTCCGGGCAGCCGCTGATCGTGCTGTCGTTCGCGGTGGCGGGCCAGTCGCTCCCCGTCGACCTGCTGCCCGGCACCGAGTTCGACGCCGACGTGTGCCTGTATCCGGGCGGCCAGCCGGCCCGGGCGCTCATCGCCAAGCGCCATGCGCCGCCGGAGCGGATGCACTTCGTCGCCGGCGGCGCCGGGATCGAGGACAACCTGCGGGCGCACGCGCTCGCCCTGGCCGGGGACCCCTGGCTCGACTACTGGCCGATGGCGCTCGACGGGGTGTGCCCGGTGCGCGACGGCTCCGGGTGGGCGCTGGTCGACGCCGACGGGTTCGGGCTGCCGCTCGACCCGGCGGCCGGGGAGCCCTGGCGGCTCGTGGCGGTGACCGCGGGGCGGCCCGCGACCATCACCGGCGAGTGGTCGGCGGGCGGGCTGCGCCCCCTCGGGGTGTGGGCCGACGAGCGGCTGGTGCGGCTGTGAACGGGCCGGACTGGGGCGACGTGGTGGCGACCGCGCTCGTCGGGACGCAGCGGCGGACGCTGCCGGCCGGGGTCGGGCGGCCCGGCGAGGACCCGGCGGAGGCGCTGCTCGACGCGGCCGGGACGCTGACGCTGTATCGGCGGGCCGGGTTCCGGGCGCGGGCCGGGCTCACGGTGCCGGAGCCGGCCCCAGACGACTCCGGGATCCCGCTCGTGGCCTGGGCGGCGGCCGCGCGGGCGGCGGACCTGCTCGCGGTGGACGCGGCCGGCTACGGCACCAGCAACGCGGTGCCGGTCCGCGACGCCGACGGGCGGCTGGAGCTGCTCGCCGAGTGGCTCGGGGCCGTGCACGACCGGCGGGTGCCGGGCGAGCTGCTGCCCGCGCTGCTGGAGATCGCGCGGCGGCACCGGGCGCTGCGGCCGCTCGTCGCCGCGGCCGGCGGGTCCCGGGCGGCGTGGCTGGCCCGGCAGCGGCCCGAGTGGGCGTTCCTCGACGCGACCGCGGCCGATGCCCACGATGCTTCCGGCGCCCGCGCCGACGACGCGCAGGGCTGGGAGCTCGGCTCGATCGGCCGGCGCGTCGGCATCCTCACCGCGGTGCGCCGGGGCGGGCCGGAGGGCGAGCAGCGCGGCCGCGACATGCTCGCCGACGTCTGGCCGACCGAGACGCCCGACGACCGCGCCGCGCTGCTCGGCACGTTCGCGACCGGGCTCTCCCCCGCCGACGAGCCGGTGCTGGAGGGCGCCCTCGACGACCGGCGCAAGGAGGTGCGGATCGTCGGGCTCGACCTGCTGGCGATGCTGCCCGACAGCGCCTACGCGCGGCGGATGACCGAGCGGAGCACGGCGTGCGTGCGGATCGTCGGCGGTCGGATCCAGGTGGTGCCGCCGAGCGCCTGCGACAAGGCGATGCGCCGCGACGGGATCGTGCCGCGCCCGCCCGCCGGGGTCGGCGAGCGGGCCTGGTGGCTGGAGGAGCTGCTGACCCGCACGCCGCTGCGGGTGTGGGGCGAGCCGGAGGAATTCCTGGCGCTGCCGGTGACCGATGAGTGGGCCGCCGTGCTGCGCCGCGGGCTGGCCCGGGCCGCGGCCGGGCAGCGGGACCCGCGCTGGGCCACGGCGCTGACCGGGCGGCTCACCGAGGAGGTCGCGGCGGGCGGGCGCCCCGACGACCGGCTGCTGCTCGAGGCGCTCTACGACGCGCTGCCCTCCGATGCGCTCTCCGCCCTCGCCGTCGGGGTCCTGCGCCGGGGGCTCGCCGGGGCCGCCGCGGTCGGCGTCGAGCACGTGCTCGAGCTGTGCCCGCGGCCGTGGCCGGAGCCGCTGGCCGAGGCGGTGTTCGGCGCGCTGGACGACCTCGGCGGGCGGCGCTCGGCGGGCTGGCGCCTGGCCGGGCTGTGCGAGCTGGCGGCGCTGCGGCTGCCGGCCGACACGGCGGACCGCGCGACCCGCATGGCCGCCGCCCTGCCCTCGGACGACCCGATGTCCTCGATCGTCGGCCGCTTCGCCGACACCCTGCGCTTCCGGCACGACATGCTGGCCGAGCTGGCATGACCCCCGACGTCCGACCCGATCTCCCAGGAGTCCGCGTGACCAGCACAGTCGATGTCACCGCCGCCCACGTCGCCGGTGCGCCCGTCGCCGAGACGGTGCAGCGGCGGCACGCCGAGGACGAGTTCGCCGCGGAGCTCGTCGCGCTCGCGGCCGGCGACGAGCGGCCGCGCCCGCCGGGGTGGCGGCTCTCGCCCTCGGCCGTGGTCACCTACCTGCTCGGCGGCGAGGCGGCCGACGGCACGGCGATCACGCCGAAATATGTCGGGCCGCGGCGGCTCATGGAGGTCGCCGTCGCCACCCTCGCCACCGATCGGGCGCTGCTCCTGCTCGGGGTGCCCGGCACCGCGAAGACCTGGGTCTCCGAGCACCTGGCCGCGGCGATCAGCGGCGACTCGACGCTGCTGGTGCAGGGCACGGCCGGCACGCCCGAGGAGGCGATCCGCTACGGCTGGAACTACGCCCGCCTGCTCGCCGAGGGGCCGAGCCGGGCCGCGCTGGTGTCGAGCCCGGTGCTGCGCGCGATGGCCGACGGGCGGATCGCGCGGATCGAGGAACTGACCCGGGTGCCCTCCGACGTGCAGGACACGCTGATCACGATCCTGTCGGAGAAGACGCTGCCGGTGCCCGAGCTCGGGCAGGAGGTCCAGGCGCGCAAGGGCTTCAACGTCATCGCCACCGCCAACGACCGCGACCGCGGGGTCAACGAGCTCTCCTCCGCGCTGCGGCGCCGGTTCAACACCGTGGTGCTGCCGGTGCCGGCGGGCGTCGAGGAGGAGGTCGACATCGTCGCGCGGCGCGTCGCGGCGCTCGGCAAGGCGCTGGAGCTGCCCGAGCTGCCGCCGGCCGCCGACGAGATCCGCCGCGTGGTCACCGTCTTCCGGGAGCTGCGCAACGGGGTCACCGAGGACGGGCGGACCAAGCTCAAGTCGCCCAGCGGCACGCTGTCCACGGCCGAGGCGATCTCGGTGGTCACCAACGGCATGGCGCTCGCCGCGCACTTCGGCGACGGGGTGCTGCGGGCCGGGGACGTGGCCGCGGGCATCCTCGGCGCCGTGGTCAAGGACCCGGTGTCGGACCAGGTCGTGTGGCAGGAATACCTCGAGACGGTGGTGCGCGAGCGCGAGGGCTGGCGGGACTTCTATCGAGCGGCCCGCCGTGGCGAGTGAGCCGTTGCTGCTGGGGATCCGTCACCATGGGCCGGGGTCGGCCCGGGCGGTGCGCCGGGCGCTGGCCGAGTTCCAGCCCGAGGTGGTGCTGATCGAGGGGCCGCCGGAGGCCGACTCGCTGGTGCCCTTCGCCGGGGACGAGGACATGCGGGCGCCGGTGGCGCTGCTGGCCTACCCCGCGGACAACCCCGACCCGAAGCTGCGCGCCTCGTTCTGGCCGCTGGCCGAGTTCTCGCCGGAGTGGCAGGCGATCCGGTGGGCGGTGGCGCGCGAGGTGCCGGCGCGGTTCATCGACATGCCGGCGGCCGTGCGCCTGGCGGCCCCGCCCCAGACCCAGCGGTCCGACGACGACGCGGTGCGGCTCGACCCGATCGGGGCGCTGGCGGAGGCGGCCGGCTACGACGATCCCGAGCGCTGGTGGGAGGACGTGGTCGAGCACCGGATCGACCAGTCCCCGTTCGCGGCCATCGCCGAGGCGATGACCGTCGTGCGGGCGCACGCGCCGGTCCCGGCCGAGGCCGAGCGGGTCGAGGAGGAGCGGCGCGAGGCCTACATGCGCATCGGGCTGCGCGCGGCGCTCAAAGAGTTCGAGCGCGTGGCCGTCGTGTGCGGGGCCTGGCACGTGCCCGCGCTGACCGGGCCGCTGCCCAGCGCCGCGGCCGACAACGCCGTCGTGCGCGGCCTGCCGAAGGTCAAGGTCGCGATGACCTGGGTGCCGTGGACGCACGCGCGGCTGGCGTCCTGGCAGGGCTACGGCGCCGGCGTGCAATCCCCCGGCTGGTATCACCACCTGTTCACCTCCGTCGACGCGCACGTGATCGAGCGCTGGCTGGTGCGGGCGGCCGGAGTGCTGCGCAAGGACGGCGTGCCGGTGTCCAGCGCCCACGTCATCGAGGCGACCCGGCTGGCCGAGGCCCTCGCGACCATGCGCGGGCGGCCGCTGGCCGGGCTCGCCGAGGTCACCGACGCGGCCCACGCGGTGCTCTGCGACGGCGACGACCTGCGGCTCGCGCTCATCAACCGGCGGCTCGTGGTCGGCGACCGGCTCGGCCGGGTGCCGGACCAGACGCCCGGGGTGCCGATCGCCCGGGACGTCGCCGGCAGCCAGCGGCGGCTGCGGCTGCCGCCCCGGGTCGAGCGGCGGGAGCTCAAGCTCGACCTGCGCCAGGCCTTCGACCTGGAGCGCAGCCGGCTGCTGCACCGGCTCCGGCTGCTCGGCGTCGAGTGGGGCAAGGTGCTGGCGGCGGCCAAGGGCAAGGGCACGTTCCGCGAGGAGTGGGAGATCGCCTGGCAGCCCGAGTTCGCGGTCGACCTGGTGGAGGCGGGCGCCTACGGCACCACGGTGCTCGAGGCCGCCACGGCCCGGGTCGCCGAGCAGGCCCTGGCCGCCGCGACCCTGGCCGACGTGACCACGCTGGTGGAGCGGTGCCTGCTCGCCGACCTGCCGGACGCGCTGCCCGGGGTGCTCGACGCGCTCGACGAGCGGATGGCCCTCGACGCCGACGTCGCGCACCTGATGGACGCGCTGCCGGCGCTGGCCCGGACATTGCGGTACGGCGACGTGCGCGGCACCGATCTCTCGGCGCTCCGCGACGTCACGCTCGGGATGATCACCCGGATCTGCGTCGGGCTGCCGGCGGCGGTCGGCGGGCTCGACGACACCGCCGCGGCGGTCATGCGCGACCGGATCGACGGGGTGCAGGGCGCGCTCGCGCTGGTCGACGACCCCGAGGCGCACGCGCGCTGGCAGGCTGTGCTGTCCGGGCTGGCCACGCGGGACGACTTGCACGGCCTGCTCACCGGGCGGATGAACCGGCTGCTGCTGGACGCGGGGGCCGTCGACACCGACGAGATCGGGGCGCGGATGGCGCTCGTGCTGACCGTCGGCGTGCCGGTGGCCCGCACGGCGGCCTGGATCGAGGGCTTCCTCGCGGGCGACGGGCTGCTGCTGGTGCACGACGAGCGGCTGCTCGCCCTGGTCGACGGGTGGCTGACGGGCATCCCGGCCGAGGCGTTCCTCGAGGTGCTGCCGCTGCTGCGGCGGACGTTCAGCGGCTATCCGGCGCCGCAGCGGCGGATGATCGGCGAGCGCGCGGCCGGCATCGGCACCGGGCGCCCGGGCGCGGGCGCGGACGACGAGATCGACGCGGCCCGGGGCGCGCTGCTGCTGCCGGTCGCGGCGCGGCTGCTCGGGAGGGAGCTGCATGTCTGAGGACGAGGGCGACGAGCGGCTGCGGCGCTGGCGGCTCGCGCTGGGCGGGGCCCCCGGGGCCGAGGGCACCGGCTACGGGCTCGCCGGGACGGACGCGGCGGTCGACGCGGCCCTCGGCGCGCTCTACGACCAGGGCGAGGACGGGACGTCCGGGCCGCGCGGGGCCGGGCTCGGGGCGTCGGCGCCGCGGGTGGCCCGATGGCTGGGCGACATCCGGCAATACTTCCCGTCGACCGTCGTGCAGGTGATGCAGGCCGACGCGATCGAGCGGCTCAACCTGACCCGGCTGCTGCTGGAGCCCGAGATGCTCGACGCCGTCGAGCCCGACGTCCACCTCGTGGGCACGCTGCTCTCGCTCAACCGGGTCATGCCCGACAAGAGCAAGCGGGCGGCCCGCAAGGTGGTGGCCAAGGTCGTCGCCGAGCTCGAGCGGCGCATCGCGCAGCCGACCCGCACCGCGCTGAGCGGGGCGCTGAACCGGGCCGCGCGGATCAACCGCCCGCGGCACCACGACATCGACTGGGACCGCACGATCCGCGCGAACCTCAAGCACTACCAGGTCCAGCAGCGCACGATCGTGCCGGAGCGGCTGATCGGCTACGGCCGGCGGGCCCAGGCGGTGCAGCGCGACATCGTGCTCTGCGTGGACCAGTCGGGGTCGATGGCGGCGTCGGTGGTGTATTCGGGCGTCTTCGCCGCGGTGCTGGCCTCGATGCGCTCGCTCAAGACGTCGCTGGTCGTGTTCGACACGGCGGTGGTGGACCTGACCGACCGGCTCAGCGACCCCGTCGACGTGCTGTTCGGCACCCAGCTCGGCGGCGGCACCGACATCAACCGGGCCATCGCCTACGGCCAGCAGCTCATCACCCGGCCCCGGGACACGATCTTCGTGCTGATCAGCGATCTCTACGAGGGCGGCGTGC
Source organism: Dactylosporangium sp. NPDC000244 (assembly GCF_040300725.1). Lineage (NCBI taxonomy): Bacteria > Bacillati > Actinomycetota > Actinomycetes > Micromonosporales > Micromonosporaceae > Dactylosporangium > Dactylosporangium sp. NPDC000244. The sequence continues at coordinate 230,677 of NZ_JBEPEH010000013.1, read as the reverse complement.
GCGAGGAGATGCTGCGGCGGGTCGCGGCGATGACGGCGGCCGGCGTGCAGGTGATCACGCTGCTGGCGCTGTCCGACGAGGGCGCGCCGGACTACGACCGGGAGAACGCCGCGGCGCTGGCCGCGCTCGGGGTGCCCGCGTTCGCGTGCACGCCGGACGTGTTCCCGGAGCTCATGGCGGCCGCGATCGAGCGTCGCGACCTGCGGGGCGTCGTGGAACGGGCGGAGGCCCGTCACTCGGCCGGCTGAGTCCGCAGGTAGCGGGCGAAGTGGGGGACGGTGAAGGCGACCGTTCCCCGCTCGCCCGAGTAGATCAGGCCCTTCTTGATCAGGGCGTCCCGGGCGGGCGACAGGCTCGCGGGCTTGCGGCCGAGGGTGCGGGCGATCTCGGCGGTCGGCACCGCCTCGGAGACGTCGACGGCCGGCAGCAGGGTGGCCATCGTGCGCATGTACTCGCGCTCGGCCGGCGTCGCGCGCTCGTAGCGGGAGCCGAAGAACCCGACCGCCAGCTCCGCCTCGGCCTCCGGCGCCGCCACGCGCACGTCGGCCGCGGTGATCGGCGAGCGCGGCGCGTGGTCCCAGGTCGCCTTGCCGTAGGCCTGGACGAAGTACGGGTAGCCGCCGGAGGCCTCGTAGAGCGCGTCGAGGGCCTTCGCCTCGTATTCGACCTCCTCCCGCTCGGCCGGCGCCGTGAGCGCGAGGTCGGCCGCGATCCGGTCGAGACGGTCGATGCGCTGGTAGCGGAAGAGCCGCTCGGAGTAGGACTTCGACGCCGACAGCAGCGCCGGCACGTGCGGCAGCCCGGCCCCGACCACGATCAGCGGCGCCCCGGTCTGGGACAGCTCGTGGCAGGCGGCGCAGAGCGCGGAGATGTCGTCGGCCGCGAGGTCCTGCAGCTCGTCGATGAACAGCGCCACTCCGGTGCCGACGTCACTGGCCACGCTCGCCGCGTCGGTGAACAGCTCGACCAGGTCGATCTCGATGTCGCCGGAGTCGGCGCGGCCGACCGCGGCCGGCACGTCGATGCCGGGCTGCCAGCGGTCGCGCAGCTTGGACGGCGGCTTGCGAGGGTCCTCGCGCAGCGCGAAGGCCTTGAGCACGCCGAGGAACTCGTCGATCCGGTCGGGCGCGCGGTGCTGCGGCGCCAGCTCGCGCACGGCCATGTGCAGGGCGGCCGAGACCGGGCGGCGCAGCGACTGGTCGGGCCGCGCCTCGATCTTGCCGGTGCCCCACAGGTGCGAGATGGCCTCGGAGCGCAGGGTGTTGAGCAGCACCGTCTTGCCGACGCCCCGCAGCCCCGTGAGCATGAGCGACCGCTCGGGCCGCCCGCGCGCCACGCGCTCCAGCACGATGTCGAAGGCGTGCAGCTCACGGTCGCGCCCGGCGAGCTCGGGCGGGCGCTGACCGGCGCCGGGAGCGTAGGGATTGCGAACCGGGTCCACGAATCGCACAGTATCGGGCTTTCTAGCGCGCAGGCTAGAACCGCGTAGAGGAACCTCTACGGCGTGTCGTCGTGGAACATCTACGGCTTTCTAGCGTGCACGCAAGACAGCCTTATAAGGCACCATCGAAGGATACCGAACACGCGTTCGATGGCTGGCTCGAACTAATGTACTACACCCCTGCGGCAGCGCGTGGCAAGGGGGGTCGAAAACGCAGAACGGCCCGGGCAATCGCCCGGGCCGTCATGTTTTCGCAGGTCAGCTGCGCAGCTTGAGGCAGAGCACGAAGTCGTTCGCGTCCGTCGGGCTGTCGAAGAAGTAGTTGTGGGAGTAGCCCGGCGTGCCCTCGCACTTGTTCTTGTCGGTCGTGCCGGGGATGCGCTTGAGCACCTCGTAGGCGCCCGGCCCGCACTGGACCTTCTGCATCTGCGGCTTGTCGTTGCTCGTGCCGACGTTCTTGAGGCACTCGCCGACCTGGACCGAGGCCGCGTCGCCGGCCTGCACGCCGGGCTTGCTCGGCGAGGAGCCCGCGCTCGGGGCGGCCGACTGACCGGCGCCGTTGCCCGCGGGGGTCGACGCGTCGGGCTTGGTCGAGCCCGAGGCGGCTGGGGCGTTGGTGTCGGCCTTCTTGTCCTTCAGCACGTAGTAGTACACGCCGACGCCGCCGCCACCGCAGAGCAGCAGCACGAGGAAGGCGACCAGCGCGATCGTGCCGCCGGAGCGCTTCTTCTTCTCCGGCTCCGGGGGCGGGCCCCACTGCGGAGCGTCGTTGTAGCCGCCGGGCTCGTCGCCGTAGGGCTGGTAGCCGCCGCCCGGCTGCTGGTAGGTGCGGTCGTCGTAGCCGCCGCGGCGGTCGTCGTATCCACCGCCCCGGTCGTCGTAGCCCTGGCCCGGGTAGCCGCCCTGGTTGCCGTAACCCTGGTTGCCCTGGTTGCCGTAGCCTCCGCCGCCCTGGCCGTAGCCCCCGCCTTGGCCATAACCGCCGCCTTGGCCGTAGCCGCCGCCCTGGCCGTAGCCCCCGCCCTGACCGCCGCCCTGGCCATAGCCCTGGTCGCCGTAGCCCTGGTCGCCATAGGGGTCGCGCTGACCACCCTGTCCCTGCCCCCATGGATCCTGAGGTTGACCCTGGTACGGTCCGCCCGGCGGTCCGTAACCCGACATGATGTCCTCCTGGTCGTCCTGCAGCCGGTGGTCGGCTAGGTGAGCCTATCGGCGTCAATGCAGCTACGGTAGCTCTCCCACCCACCCCCTTGGCCTCACGGATCCGCGCCAAAAGTGGTTCAGATCAGGCGCAACTGCCGATCTTTGGGCTTGCGGGGAGCCGCGGGACCACGCCGTTCGAGCAGGCCCGGGTCGATGACCGACAGGAACGGTGACGGGGACATGTCGCGCTCGGATCCAAAGCGGAAACGGCTGCGGCTGTGGGACACGAAGAGCCGATCCTGGGCGCGGGTGAGCCCGACGAAGAACAGCCGGCGCTCCTCCGCGACGTCGTCGTCGGTCTGCTGGGCGCCGGCGTAGGGCCGCAGGGGCAGCAGACCGTCCTCGACGCCGACCAGGAACACGACCGGGAACTCGAGGCCCTTCGAGGCGTGCAGGGTCAGGAGGTTCACCCGGTCGGCGCGCGGGTCCCAGCCGTCCACCTCGGCCCCGGTGGCCAGCGCGCCGAGGAACTCCTCGAGGTCGTCGCGGGCCCGCAGCGCGAGCGGCGTCATCAGGTCGACGGCGTTCCACACGTCGGCCTCGGCCAGCGTCATCAGGTCGCTGTCCAGCGTGCCGCAGCGGCCGGCGACGACCTGCCCGGCGAGGCGGACCCGGGCCGCGATCGAGCCGCCGAGGCCGTCGGCGTAGCGCAGCTCGCGGGCGATGGCGGCGACGCCGGGGCGGTCCAGCAGCCGGTCGTGCGAGCGCTTCTGCACGGGGACGCCGGCCCGGCTGAGCGCATCCACGATCGGGGCGGCCTGGGAGTCGGTGCGGTACAGCACGGCGATGTCCGAGAACGACATCGCGCCCACGGTGGCCCGGGAGTCGACGCGGTTGTCGTGCGAGCGGTGCGACAGGCCGCCGACCAGCTCGTCGACGGTACGCACGACGAAGTCCGCCTCGTCCGCGACCGAGGTGGCCGGGTACAGCCCGACGACCGGCGCCTCGAGGTCCAAGCGGGCCGGGTCGAGCCGGCGGCCCGGCACCAGCGTGGTCGGGGCGATCGCCTGCACCGCGGCGGCCAGGATCGGCGCCGACGAGCGGTAGTTGCGGGTCAGGCGGACCACCCGGGCGTCGACCTCGGACGTGGAGAAGTCGCCGGTGAAGCGCAGGAAGAAGGAGACCTCGGCGCCGCGGAACGAGTAGATGGCCTGGTCCGGGTCGCCGATCGCGCACAGGTTGCCGCCGGGCGGGCAGAGCAGCCGCAGCAGCTCGTACTGCACCGGATCGACGTCCTGGTACTCGTCCACGAAGATCCACCGCCAGCGCGCCCGATACCGCTCGGCCAGCGCCGGCGTCGCCCGCAGCAGGTCGACGGTGAGCGTGAGCAGCTCGTCCAGCGACACCAGGTCCTTCGCCCGCAGCGCCTTGGCCAGCGTCTCCCGCGTGGTGGGCTCCATCGCGCCGAGCGCCTTGCGCGCCTCCCGCTCGCCCAGCGGCTCGAGCGCGGCCAGCAGGTCGGCGTCCTCGGCGATGCGGAACTGCGGGGTGAGCCCGACCGCGGCCGCGTTCTCGCGCAGGATCGACAGGCCCAGCGAGTGGAACGTGGAGACCGTCACCGCCTCGGTGACCGGCCCGAGCAGCCCCTCCAGGCGCTCGCGCAGCTCCTCCGCGGCCCGGCGGGTGAACGTGATCGCCAGGCACTCCTCCGGATACACGCCCAGCTCGGCGCAGAGGTACGCGAGCCGGTGGGTCAGCGTGCGGGTCTTGCCCGTGCCGGGGCCGGCCACGATCAGCAGCGGGCCGCCGGGCGCCGAGGCCGCGACCCGCTGCAGCGCGTCGAGCCGGTCGAGCAGCCCGGTCCCGACCTCCTCCATCCCGGCGAGCATCGGCTCGAGGGGCTCGTGCGGCGAGGGCGGCGCGGAGATCGGCGGGGGCGGCGGCGGGGCCTCGGCGGGGGCGGCCCGGCGCTTCTTGGGCTGGGCCTTCGCGGCCGGCTCCGCCTTGCGCTGCTTGGGCACGGCCGGCATCGGCACGTCGAACAGCACGTCCTCGTGCGCGTTCCCCCGCAGCTCGGAGGGTTCGAAGAGCTTGATGATGCCGTACTCCCCGTCGAACCCCGGCGTCCGGCGCACCTGCCCGCGCCGCAGCCGCGCGATGCCCTCGCCGAGCAGCTCGCCGCCGGCCCGCGCGATGTCCTCGACCGGCACCGAGCGCAGGATCGACAGCTCCGGACCGAGCTCGGCGACCAGCGCGGCGAGCTTCTCGTCGACGGTCTTCGACTTCGGCCCGACCCCGTTGATCTCGCCGAGGATCTCGTGCAGCTGGATCAGGTGCGTGACCCCCGGCGCGCCCGGCGGCGTGTAGCCCTCGGCCCGGTCCGCGAGCTCCTCGACCCGGTGCAGCACGCCGACGGTGAGCGGCTTGCCGCACTCGGGGCAGCGGCCCTGGGCCTCGCGGGTGCGAGCCGGCGGCCAGTTCACGTCGCAGGCGCGGTGGCCGTCGGCGTGGTACTTGCCCTCCTCCGGGAAGAACTCGAGCGTGCCGACCAGCCCCTGACCGGTCCGCAGCATGTCGCGCACGCCGAGGTAGGACAGGTCGCCGTCGAGCAGCGTCGCCTCGCGGGCGAGCGCCGGCGCCGAGTGCGCGTCGGAGTTGGACACCAGCCGGTACTTGTCCAGCGACGACACCCGCCAGTTCATCTCGGGGTCGGAGGACAGCCCGGTCTCGACCGCGAAGATGTGCTCGGCGAGATCGGCATAGCAGTCGGCGATCGCGTCGAAGCCGGACTTGGAGCCGAGCGCGGAGAACCAGGGCGTCCAGATGTGCGCCGGCACCAGGAAGCCGTCCGGGCTCGCCTCCAGGGTGATCTCCAGCAGGTCGCGGGAGTCCAGCCCCAGGATCGGGCGGCCGTCCGAGCCCAGGTTGCCGATGCGCCCGAGCGCGGTGTTGAACCGGGCGGCCGCGTCGAAGTCGGGCTGGTAGATCAGGTGGTGGACCTTGCGCGTACGGTCGCCGCGCTTGTAGATCGTGGAGATCTCGACCGACAGCATGAACCGCACGGCGGAGTCGGCCACGCCGAGGCGGGCCGGCAGCCGGCGCAGGATGTCGGCCTCGCGGTCCGGGTGCAGCCGGTAGAGGCCCGGCTCGGCGGGGACCAGCGCCTCGCGCAGGTGGTCGAACCAGGCCGGGTGCGTGAAGTCGCCGGTGCCGAGCAGCGCGATGCCCTTGCGCCGCGCCCACCAGGTGAGCGTCTCGATGCTGAGGTCACGACTGCACGCCCGGGAGTACCTCGAGTGGATGTGCAGGTCCGCGACGAACGAGTCGGAAGCGGCGTTCGAAGGCACGCTGCATCCTGTCACAGGCGCCCCACGCGTTTCCGGCTACGCGCCGTGCAGCTCGATGATCGAGATGTCCGGCGGCGCGCCGAAGCGGACCGGCGGCCCCCAGAAGCCGGCCCCGCGGGTGACGTAGACCTGGGTGCCGTCGACCGTGCCGAGGCCGGCCACGACCGGCTGCTGGAGGCCCACGAGCAGGTTGAACGGCACCATCTGGCCGCCGTGGGTGTGCCCGGACAGCTGCAGGTCGACGCCGTGGCGGGCCGCGTCGTGGGCCTGGATCGGCTGGTGGGCGAGCAGCACCACGGGCCGGCTGGTGTCCCGCCCGTCGAGCGCCTTGCCGAAGTCGGGGCCGTCGCCGACGCCCTCGCCGCTGAGGTCGTTCACCCCGGCGAGGTCGAGCCCGAGCACGTCGACGCGCTCGTTGCGCAGGACGCGGACGCCGAGCGAGTTCACCTCGTCGACCCACTCCTGGTAGCCGGAGAAGTACTCATGGTTGCCGGTCACGAAGAAGCTGCCGTGCTTGCCGCGCAGGTCCTGCAGCGGCTCGGCGGCCTCGCCGAGCTCGGCGACGCTGCCGTCCACGAGGTCGCCGACGACGGCGACGAGGTCCGCGTCCACCGAGTTGATCATCCGCACGATGCGCTCGGTGTGCGAGCGGCCCAGCAGCGGGCCGAGGTGGATGTCGGACACCACCGCGATGCGGAAGCCGTTCATGCTCGAGGGCAGCTTGGCCAGCCGGATCGGGACGCGCTTGAGATTCGGGGCGCTCATGGCCTGGTACACACCGATGCCCACGGCGCTCGTGGACAGCACGCCCGCGGTGACGGCGAGCGACCGGCCGAGCAGCAGGCGCCGGCTCGCGTCGAAGCCCAGCTCCTCCGCGACCGGCTTCGGCGGCGCCTCGGCGGCGAACGACGGATCCTCGTCCGAAATGTCCGGCGCTGCCGCTTGAGGGGGTGAAACTTGAGGGAGTGAAGGCGGTGCGGAGCGACGCTGCCAGAGGCGGATCGCCAAGCGCGGGATCTCCAGGATCAGCAGCGTGACCAGCAGGTAGAACATCAGCGCGAGCCAGAGGAACCCCGGCCAGGCCACGATCGCCTGGCGCGAGTGCGGCAGGGTGCGCGACAGCGCCAGGGTCGTCGGGATCACCAGGGCCAGCAGCACCGCGATGACCGAGCCGACGATGCGGGCCCGGCGGGTGCGGGTGGTGTCCTTGACGAGGCGTTTCCAGAGGTACCAGTGGATGCCCCCGACAACGACGAGCACCACCACCAGGAGGACGGCGATCACCGGCTCAGCCGCCCGCGAACGGGGGCAGCACGTCGACCGTCGCGGCCGCGGGCAGCGCCGCGTCCCGGTCCCGCCAGGCGGTGCCGTCGACCAGGAAGGAGCAGGCGGTGACCACGCCGGCCAGGCGCGGACGGTCGGCGGTCACGGCCGCGACGAGATCGGTCAGCGTCGTGGCCTCGACCTTCTCCTCGGGCACGCCGGCGGCCGCGCGGGCCCCCGCGAAGTAGCGGACGAGCAGCAACTGGGTCATCCTCCGATGGCAGACATGGGCCGCGCGGGCTGCAGGAACCTGGGGTCGTTGATGCCGTGGCCGGCCGGCTTGGCCCACATCGCCTTGCGCCAGAGGTCGGCGAGCTCGTCGTCGCCGGCCCCGGCCCGCAGCGCGCCGCGCAGGTCCGTCTCCTCCTGGCTGAACAGGCAGGAGCGGATCGCGCCGTCGGCGGTGAGGCGGGTCCGGTCGCAGGCGCCGCAGAACGGGCTCGACACGCTGGCGATCACGCCGACCCGGGCCGGTCCCCCGCCGACCGCGGCGTGCCCGGCCACGACCCAGGTCTCCGCGGGCGCCCCGCCGCGCGCGTCCGGATCGGGCGAGAGCGTGAACTCCGCGCGCAGCCGCGCGAGGATCTCGGCGCCGGTGACCATCTCCTCGCGGCGCCAGGTGTGCCCGGCGTCCAGCGGCATCTGCTCGATGAACCGCAGCTCGTAGCCGTGCTCGAGGGCGAAGCGCAGCAGGGGCGCGGCCTCGTCGTCGTTGACCCCGCGCAGCAGGACCGCGTTCATCTTCACCGGCAGCAGCCCGGCCGCGGCGGCCGCGGCGAGCCCGGCGACCACGTCGGCGTGCCGGTCGCGGCGGGTGATCGCCTTGAACCGGGCCGGGTCGGTGGTGTCGAGCGAGACGTTGACCCGGTCCAGCCCGGCCGCGGCCAGGGGCTCGGCGAGACGGGCGAGGCCGATGCCGTTCGTGGTGAGCATCATGCGCGGGCGGCCGGGCAGCGCGGCGACCGCGCGGACGATCTCGGCCAGCCCGCGGCGCAGGAGCGGCTCGCCGCCGGTGAAGCGCACCTCGGTCACGCCGAGGCGGTGCACGGCCACGTCGATGAGCCGGACGACCTCGGCGTCGGTGAGCAGCGACGGGTTCGGCAACCAGTCGAGGCCCTCGGCGGGCATGCAGTAGGTGCAGCGCAGATTGCACCGGTCGGTCAGCGACACCCGCAAATCGGTCGCAACGCGCCCGAACCGGTCGGCCAGGCCGGCCCCGGGTGGCTCGTGCGCCGATTCGGTCATGGTCGAAACGGTACCCGGTTCAGAGCGCCCGAAGCAGCGCCCGAACCGACTCCCCGTACGCCGCCCCGAAGAGCGCGGTGTGCACGAGCATCAGATACAGACGATGCAGCGGTACGCGCTCCTGCCACCCGTCCGCCAGCGGATACGCCTCCCGGTAGGCCGCGATGAGCCGATCGTGGTGCGGCACCCCGCCCCACAGCCCGAGCAGCGCCAGGTCGGTCTCGCGGTGCCCGCCGTGCGCGGCCGGGTCGACCAGCCAGCCCCGGCCGGTGTGGTCCCACAGCACGTTGCCCGGCCACAGGTCGCCGTGGATGCGCGACGGGGGCTCGTCGCCGCCGTAGTCCTCGATGTTCGCCAGCACCCGCTCGGCCGCGGCGACGTCGTCGCCGGTGAGCGCGCCGGTGGACGCCTCCAGGAAGGGGCGCAGGCGGTTCTCGGCGAACCACGGGCCCCACGGGCCGGGCGAGGGCTCGTTGGGCATCGGGAGCGTGCCGATGTATCCGGGCCAGGGCGCCCCGAACGCGTCGGCGCCCGCCCGGTGCAGCCCGGCCAGCCCGCGCCCGAGCTCCTCGGCGCCCCGCCGCGTGGCCTCGCCGTGGTCGATCCACTCCAGGGCCAGCAGGTCCGGCAGCTCGGCGATGATCTCGGGCACCGGGGCGGCGCCCGCCTCCCGCAGCCAGCGCAGGCCCGCGGCCTCGGCGGCGAAGAAGCCCGGCGGCGGGTCGGCGAGGGACTTGGCGAAGAGCGAACCGCCGTCGTCCAGGGTGAGCCGCTGGGCGGTGCAGATGGAGCCGCCCGGCACCGGCGTCTCGCGGATGCGCTGGTGCTTGATGAAGACGGGCAGCTGGGCCGGGTGCTCCCGTAGGTACTGCAGGTCCATTACTCGGACCTTTCCAGACGATGGGTCGCGTCCAGACGATGGGTCGCGGCAAGGGCCGGTGGCACCACGGCTCCACCGATCAGGCTCAGCAGGCTCAGCACCCGGTCGGCGGTGCCCATGTGCCCGGCGTGCAGCGCGTGGTAGCCGAAGTGCAGGGTGCCGAAGACCGCCGTGGCGATCCCGGCGAGCCAGCTGACCGTGGGCTGGTCGGCGATCGCGGCGCCGAAGAACAGCGTGGCGAGGGTCAGCATGGTGGCGCCCAGGTCGACGGTCAGATGCTGGTTGAACGGCGGGTAGGACGCCGTCCAGTGCAGCCCGAAGCCCGGGAACGTGCCGAAGAAGTGGCGCGGGGCCGCGACCGCCCAGGCGCCCCAGGCGAGATTGACCAGGCCGAGGGCGGTGAAGCCGAGCCGGCGGACCGGTCGGACGAGGTTATGCAGCGGCGGCGGCAAGGGCGTCACGCGCGTCATCGTACGAGCGCAGCACCTCCTCCACCGGAGCCACGATGTGGGTGCGGGCGACGCCGGCGATGGCGTTGCGCATCCGCCGCTCGGCCCGGGCCCGGGCGCGGCGGGCGGCGATGGCGGCGAAGGGGCGTACGACGACGGCCAGCAGCAGACCGAAGAGCAGGCCGCCGCCGAGCAGCACGGTGGCCAGCGGAACTCCGGCGCCGACCGTGGGCCCGCTCACGTTGGGCAGGCCGAGCAGGGCGAACACGGCCCGCACGGCGAGCCAGACCAGCCCCGCGAAGGCGACGGCGGCGCCGAGCCACTGCAGCGCGCCGACCGCCCGCCACCAGGCCGGGCGGCGTGCCAGGCCGAGGTCGGCGGAGGCCACGGCCACATCGAGCGCGTCGGGCACGTCGTCGACCCGCGAGCGCGACGCGTCGGTGATCGCGGCCGGCCACGGCTCCGGCAGCCCCTGGGCCGCGCTCGTGGCGACGTCGCGGGCGGCCAGCGTGACCGCGGCCTTCTGCGCGGCGGTGGAGTCGGGCAGCGAGGTGGCCTCGGGGCGTTCGACGGCCCCGGGCTCCAGGTGCAGCCGCTTGAGCGGGTCGGGGCGCATCCGGCGGGCCCAGCGCAGCAGCGGCCAGCCCAGGGAGGCGGCGGCCCGGTGTTTGTAGGTGCGCTCGGTCGCCGCGGCCACGATCGGGGCGCCCGCGGCGTCGGCGAGCGCGGCGGCGAGGCGGTCGACGGTCTGCGGCGGTACACCCGCGGAGACCTTGGCACCGGAGACGACCAGTGGCTGCAGGGCGGCGACGGCGTCGGTGACGTCGCCGTTGAGGCGCAGCAGCGCGGCCTGGCGGGCGGCGACCGTGCGCTCCAGCGCGCCGCGCAGCGGACCCAGGCCGGGCTCGCCCTTGGCCGAGGTCGCGAAGGCGGGCACGCCGCCGAGGCCGTCGTTGTCGAGCAGCCGGCCGAGGTCGGCGATCAGGCGCTCCGAGTCGGCCCGGGTGAGCCGGTCGGCCTGGTTGAGCACGACCACGGTCACGTCGCGGTGGCGCTGGAACTGGGCGAGGTACTGCTGGTGGACGACGCGGTCGGCGTACTTCTGCGGGTCGAGCACCCAGACCACCAGGTCGACCAGGCGCAGGAGGCGGTCGACCTCGAGCCGGTGGCGCTCCTGCACCGAGTCGAAGTCGGGCAGGTCGAGCAGGACGAGCCCGCGCAGGGCCGCCTGGTCGTCGCCGTCCAGCGCGCTCTCGCGGGTGAACCGCCGGTTCGGGGGCACGCCGAGCCAGTCGAGCAGCGGGCCGGCGCCGGCCTGGCCCCACACGCAGGCGTGGGCGACGCCGGTGGTCGGGCGGCGTACCCCGACCCGCGACAACTGGAACCCGGAGACCGCGTTGAACAGGCTCGACTTGCCGCTCCCGGTCGCACCGGCCAGCGCGACGACGGTGTGGGCGCGGGAGAGCCGCAGCCGTTCGCCGGAGCGGTCGATCACGGTGCGGGCCGCGACGAGCTGCCCCTCCGGCACGTGGCCCTCGGCCGCGCCGACGAACCGGTGCAGCGCCTCGACCCGCGTGACGAGCCGATCCGCGTTGACGGGCTGCCGCGGCACCATCTGCTTCACCCGCTCGACCAGGCTCATATGTTTTCAACCTCCGGCCGGGCGTTGTGGACGGCCGCGCTGGAACCGCGCCGGACGAGGTCGTTCGGGTTCATGTCCGGTCCACCTCCGGCCGGGCGTTGTGGATGGCGGTGCTCAGCGCGCGCAGCCGGGGCGAGAGCTCCTCGTCGACGCCGGCGCCGGTCAGGGCGCTGGTGAAGCGGTCGGCCTCGGCGGCGAAGAGGGCCGCGACCCGCTCGGCGAGGCTCTGCCGGGCGCGTTCGGCCAGCGAGCGTACCGCCTGGTCGCCGAAGATCGCCTCGAGTACCTTCTGGGCCGCGATCGTGGTGCCGCCGGCGACCGCGATCTCGGCCCCGGTCGGGATGAACGCCGTCGCGGCGAAGACGCTGACCATCACCAGCAGGCCGGTCGCGTTGACGGCGTAGGCGCTGGCCTTGGCGACCACCCGCCGGTCGCCGGCCTCGGTGCGGACCAGGTCCAGCACCGAGCGCTGCCAGTCGCGCACGAGCCGGTCGATGCGCTCGTCGAGGTCCTCGGAGGGGTGCACGAGCCCCGGTGCGGCGTCGAGCAGCGCGGCCCCGGCCGGATGCGCCTTCCAGGCGGCGCCGGCCCCCTCGGCGGCGTCGGTGGCGGCCGCCTTGAGCAGCACCCCGAGCCCGGAGCCGAGGGCCTGCTGGAACTGCTCCCCCGGCGTCGGCCGCCCGGTGATCGCGGCCACCGCGCGGTCGCGCAGCTTGCCGACCCGGGCCTGCAGCGCGCGCATGATGTCGCCGGTGCCGACGAGCTCCTGCCAGCGGGCCAGCACCTCGCCGCGCAGCAGCGCGCCGTCGTGGATGCCGTGCTCGACCGACTCGGTGGCCGCCCGGTAGGCGACGTGGACCGCGTCGCTCAGCGTCCTGGCCGCCGCGACCTGGTCCTCGGCCGCGGCCGCGAGGATCACCACGTCGACGGTGAGCGCGTCGATGGCCCCGCCGACGGTCTGGCGCACCACGGCCGCGCGGGCCTCGGCGTCGCGGGCGAGCCGGGCCAGCCAGCCGTGCAGCGAGCCGATCTGCGCCTCGCCGAGCAGGCCCTGGCTGTCGAGGCGGGTCTCGGGCAGGACGAACAGCGGCACCCCGCCCAGGTCCTGCTGCCGCAGCATCTCGGTCAGGTGCGGGCCGATCTCGTCCGCGGCTCCGCCGCCGGGCACCCGGTCGAGCACCAGCGCGACGGCGGTGCCCCGGTTGCGCGCGGTGCGCAGCAGGTTCCAGGGCACGGCGTCGGCGTAGCGGGCCGCGGTGGTGACGAAGAGCCAGAGGTCGGCCGCGGCGAGCAGCTGCCCGGCGAGCTGCCGGTTGGCGTCCACGACCGAGTCGATGTCGGGCGCGTCGAGCAGGGCGAGCCCGGGGGTCAGCGCCTGGGCCGAGACGACCTGCAGCGAGCGGTGGTCGCCGTTCGGTCCGCTGGTGCGGGCCAGCGAGGGCAGCAGACTGGCGCGGGAGAACCACGACATGTCGGCCGGGTGGCAGACCAGGACCGGCGCGCGGGTGGTCGGGCGCAGCACCCCGGCCGGGCTGATCGGGGTCCGCACCAGGCTGTTGACCAGCGTGGACTTGCCGGCGCCGGTGGAGCCGCCGACCACCACGAGCAGCGGGGCGTCGAGGCGTTCGAGGCGTGGCAGCAGGTAGTCGTCGAGCTGGGCGACCATGCCCGTGGCCACGGTGCCGGCCCGCTCGGCGCTGGGCAGCGGCAGTGTGAATCGGGTCACCCGGACCGCGTCGCGCAGCTCGGTCAGCCGCGCCTGCAGCACGTCACCGGGGGTATCGTCGCCGTCACGCGGACGCAGTGGACGACCGGCCGATGGGGCATCCGACGAAAGGGTCGGACCCGTCGACCGGGCGGACACCGACTCGCCCTGTGTGGTCACGGGTAAATCGTCCATGATGCGGCTCGTCAGCGCCATGCAACGGGCGTGAGCATCGATGCCACCGAGCGCGACGACGCACGGGAATCACCCGGGCCCCGCCGGAGTTGCGTCAGACAGACTCAAGGTTCCACTTGACGGTCGAGCGACTCGTGGCACTATTGAGTGACAGTCACTCAACTTCGCGGCCGGCGGTCAAACGCCGACTGCCCCATGGAGGTCAAGCAGCTATGGCACGTGCGGTCGGCATCGACCTCGGAACCACCAACTCGGTGGTCAGTGTCCTGGAGGGCGGCGAGCCCAGCGTCATCGCCAACGCCGAAGGTGCGCGCACGACGCCGTCGATCGTCGCCTTCGCCCGCAACGGTGAGGTGCTCGTCGGTGAGGTCGCCAAGCGGCAGGCCGTCACCAACCCGGACCGGACCATCCGCTCCGTCAAGCGTGAGATGGGCACCAACTGGGCCATCGACATCGACGGTAAGAAGTACACCCCGCAGGAGATCTCCGCGCGGGTCCTGATGAAGCTCAAGCGCGACGCCGAGGCCTACCTGGGCGAGCAGATCACCGACGCGGTCATCACCGTGCCGGCATACTTCAACGACGCGCAGCGCACCGCGACCAAGGAGGCCGGCGAGATCGCCGGGTTCAACGTGCTGCGGATCGTCAACGAGCCCACCGCCGCGGCCCTCGCCTACGGCCTGGACAAGGGCTCGAAGGAGCAGACCGTCCTGGTCTTCGACCTCGGCGGCGGCACCTTCGACGTCTCCGTCCTCGAGCTCGCCGAGGGCGTCGTGGAGGTCAAGTCGACCTCCGGCGACAACCACCTCGGTGGCGACGACTGGGACGAGCGCGTGATCGACCACCTGGTCAAGACCTTCCGCGGCCAGCACGGCATCGACCTGTCGGCCGACAAGATGGCCATGCAGCGCCTGCGCGAGGCGGCCGAGAAGGCCAAGATCGAGCTGTCCGCGGCCACCACGACGTCGATCAACCTGCCCTACATCACCGCCGGCCCCGACGGCCCGCTGCACCTGGACACCCAGCTGTCGCGCTCGGAGTTCCAGCGGATGACGCAGGACCTGCTCGACCGGACCAAGGTGCCGTTCGAGTCGGCGATCAAGGACGCCGGGATCAACGTCGCCACGCTCGACCACGTCATCCTCGTCGGCGGCTCGACCCGTATGCCGGCCGTGACCGACCTGGTCAAGCAGCTCACCGGCAAGGAGCCCAACAAGGGCGTCAACCCGGACGAGGTCGTCGCCGTCGGCGCCGCCCTGCAGGCCGGCGTGCTCAAGGGCGAGGTCAAGGACGTCCTGCTGCTCGATGTCACCCCGCTGTCGCTGGGCATCGAGACCAAGGGCGGCATCATGCACAAGCTGGTCGAGCGCAACACGACCATCCCGACCAAGCGCTCCGAGGTCTACACGACGGCGGACGACAACCAGCCCTCCGTGCTCATCCAGGTCTTCCAGGGCGAGCGGGAGATGGCGGCGTACAACAAGCGCCTCGGCACCTTCGAGCTGACCGGCATCCCGCCGGCGCCGCGTGGCGTGCCGCAGATCGAGGTCACCTTCGACATCGACGCCAACGGCATCGTGCACGTGTCCGCGAAGGACCTGGGCACGGGCAAGGAGCAGTCGATGACGATCACCGGCGGCTCGGCGCTGCCGAAGGACGACATCGAGCGGATGATGCGCGACGCGCAGGACCACGCCGACGAGGACAAGCGCCGCCGCGAGGAGGCCGAGACCCGCAACCTGGCCGAGGCCCTGCAGTGGCAGACCGAGAAGTTCCTGGCCGAGAGCGGCGACAAGATCCCCGCGGAGTCCCGCGAGCAGATGAACGAGGCGCTGGGCGACCTGCGCAGCGCGCTCGGCGGCAACGACACCGAGCGGATCAAGGCGGCGCACGAGAAGCTCGCCCAGGTCTCGCAGCAGGCCGGCAGCGCGCTGTACGAGCAGCAGCGCCAGCAGTCCGCCGGTGACGCGAGCGGTGCCGCGGGCGGCGCGCCCGGCGGGGCCGGTGCCACGGGTGCCGCGGGCGGCAACGGTCCCGAGGACGTCGTGGACGCCGAGATCATCGACGAGGACAACAAGAAGTGACGGATGCCAAGAAGCCGGCCGCGCCGGAGGCGCCTGAGGCCGACGCCGTGACGGTCGACGAGACCGTCACGGCGGGAGCCGCGGGGGAGCCGGAGGAGGAGAAGCCGGTGGAGGGCGAGATCGTGGACGAGGAGTTCACGGTGCACGCCCCCGCCGAAGGTCCGAATCAGGCGGCGGCGCAGGGCACCACCGACGACACGCACCAGCACGGGCTGGGCGCGGAGCTGGCGGCCCTTCGCACCGAGCTCGACGAGCGGACGCGTGACCTGCAGCGGGTCACCGCCGAATACGCCAACTACCGCAAGCGGGTCGACCGCGACCGGGCGCAGGTGGTCGAGCAGGCGAGCGCCAACGTGCTCGGCGCGCTGCTGCCGGTGCTCGACGACCTCGACCGGGCGCGCGATCACGGCGACCTGGTCGGGCCGTTCGGGGCGGTGGCGGATCAGCTGAACGCCGCGCTGACCAAGTTCGGGCTGACCGTCTTCGGGGCCAAGGGCGACCCGTTCGACCCGACCCGCCACGAGGCGGTGGCCCATCTGACCTCGGCCGAGGTGGCCGAGCCGACCTGCATCGACGTGATGCGGCGCGGCTACCTCCTCGGCGAGCGGCTGCTGCGACCGGCACTGGTCGCGGTCGCCGACCCGGAGTAGACGAACGCCTGGAGGAGGTGGCGCAATGAGTTCGAAGGACTGGTTGGAAAAGGATTTCTACGCGGTTCTGGGCGTCACCAAATCCGCTCCCACCGACGAGATCAAGAAGGCGTACCGGAAGCTCGCGCGGGAGTTGCACCCCGACCGGAATCCGAACAACGCGGCGGCCGAGGAGCGGTTCAAGGCGGTGTCGGAGGCCTATGACGTGCTCTCCGACCCGGCGCGGCGCAAAGAGTACGACGAGATGCGGTCGCTGTTCGGCGCGGGCCAGTTCCGCCGCAACGCCCGGGCCGGTGGCCCGGCGGGCGCGGGCGGGCCCGGGTTCGACTTCACCGACCTGTTCGGCAACGCGGGGTCGACCGCCGGTGGCGGCGCCGGCCCCGCGGGGGCCGGCGGGGACCGGCGCTTCGGCGGCGCGGGCTTCTCGGACCTGTTCAGCTCGATCTTCTCCGGTGGCGGCGCCGCTCCCGCGACCGGACGGCGCAGCCGCGGTCGGGACGTCGAGACCGAGGTCGTGCTCAACTTCGTCGACGCGGTGCAGGGCGCGACGCTGCCGATCACCCTGCGCACGCCCGGCACCTGCGAGACCTGCCACGGCAACGGCGCGGCACCCGGCTCGTCCCCCCGGACCTGCACGAAGTGCCGCGGCCTCGGCGTCGTGAGCAGCAACCAGGGCTCGTTCAGCTTCACCGAGCCCTGCCGCGAGTGTCAGGGCGTGGGCACCATCGTCGACGAGAAGTGCCCCGAGTGCCACGGGACCGGCGGGGTCACCAAGACCCGCACGATCAACGTGCGCATCCCGGCGGGCGTCTCCGACGGCCAGCGCATCCGGCTGGCCGGACGGGGCGAGCCGGGGGCCCGGGGCGGGTCGCCCGGCGACCTGTTCGTGCTCATCAAGGTCCGTCCCGACCCGGTCTTCGGCCGTAGCGGTGACGACCTGACGCTGACGGTGCCGGTGACGTTCGCGGAGGCGGCTCTCGGGGCCGACCTGCGCGTGCCGACGCTCGACGCGGCCGTCACGCTGCGGGTGCCCCCGGGCACGCCGAGCGGGCGGACGCTGCGGGTGCGCGGCAAGGGCGTCGCCCGGCGCGACGGCAACGTCGGTGACCTGCTGGTCACCATCGATGTCCACGTGCCGGCCGAGCTGTCCGAGAAGGCGCGGCAGGCTCTGTCCGACTATGCGGCCGCGGCGCCGCCGGCTCCTCGCGAGCGGCTCGACGCGATCGCACGGGAGCGCAGTAGTTATGAGCGATGACGAAGACATCCAGAGCGAGGTCTTCATCAGCTTCGGGGCGGTCTCCGACGCCAAGGTCCTGATCATCTCGATCGCGGCGCGGCAGGCCGGGATGCACCCGCAGACCCTGCGGCAGTACGACCGCATGGGCCTGGTGCAGCCCGGCCGGACGGCCGGCGGCGGGCGCCGCTACAGCGAGCGCGACGTCGCGCTGCTCCGCGAGGTGCAGCGCCTCAGCCAGGAAGAGGGCGTCAACCTCGCCGGCATCAAGCGGATCATCGAGCTGGAGGGCATGGTCGGCGACCTGCGGCAGCGGGTGGCCGAGCTCGAGGCCGAGCTCGTGCGCACGCGCACCCGGCTGGCCCAGATCGAGGCGGCGGGCTTCCCGCGGCGCGATCTCGTGCCGTCCAACCAGCATCAGACCGCGCTCGTGGTGTGGCGTCCGGCCAAGAATTCCTGACGGACGTTTGGCTCGCGCGCGGCAGGGGCACCACTGGATCAGGGAATGGTGCGGTCGTTCCGGAGGCTGACCGGGGCGGCAAGCGCAAGGGGTGTGGTCACCTCGAGGGGCGTCTCGCTATTTGCGAGGCGCCCCTCGTATTTGGCCCACGATAGGGCGACAAATCCGTCTATGTACGGGTTCACCGTAAGTAAGCGCCCGCTTCCCCTCTTCCCATGCAACCTGGTGCCGGGCTAAGTTGTCGCCAAACCAAGGACCCCTGACGGTTGTTATAACCCGCTGGCCACGGGAGCTGACGGTGAGCGTGACAGAGGCGGGATTCCGGGGCTTCGAGAACCCGGTCGACCCAACCCCGGCGGAGCTGCGCGCGTGGGCCTACCACCCCGACGCGTCGCTGCTGTCGACGATGCCACCCGACTGGGACCTGCTGGTCGCCGGCGACCGGCTGATCGGCACCCTCTTCGAGCTGGCCATGGACCCGGGCTGCCCGGCGCGCCGTTTCGCCCTGCACTGCCTCTACATCTACGCCGCCGACGGCATCCGCACGCACTTCCGCGCCCACCCGAAGCGGCGGCTGAAGAAGTTCGTCGAGCAGGCCGAGGACAACGGCGACGAGCTGCTCGCCACGTGGGCGCACAACGTGCGGATGCTCCTGGCCCGCCCCGACCTCTTCGAATACCACGACTGGTGCGAGGGCGGCCTCGTGCGCCAGCCCCGGCGCCTCAGCTGACGCTAGAGACTTTCGATCCCGCTGAGGTCTACAGTGTCGTCGTGAGCCAGGACCGGCCGGACATGCGCATCTCCGACGCCGAGCGGGAGCTCGTGGTCGCTCAGCTCAACGCCGCCGTGTCCGAGGGCCGGCTGACGCTCGCCGAGTTCGAGGAGCGCGTCGACGGCGTGCTGCGGTCCCGCACGTTCGGCGAGATCGAGCCGTATGTCGGGGACCTGCCCCAGAAGGGCCCGATCGCCGCCCCGGAGCAGCAGGAGATCCGCAACCACGCCTCCAGCCTCAAGCGGGTCGGGCGCTGGACGGTGCCGCGGAAGCTGCTCATCAGCACGCGGGCCGGATCGGTCAAGCTCGACTTCACCGAGGCCCAGTTCACCTCCCAGCTGGTCGAGGTGCGGCTGGAGGCCCGGTCCAGCTCGATCGAACTGGTGCTGCCGCGCGGGGCGACCGCCGACATCGACAGCATCGCGCCGCGCTCGAGCTCGCTCAAGCAGAAGGTGCCCGCCGCCTACGACTCGACCGGCTCCGGGATCGTCTTCCGCATCGGCGGCGAGGTGCGCAGCAGCAGCGTGCGGGTGCGCTACCAGCGCAGGTTCTGGCGCTGGCGCTGGTGAGACGCCGCCGCATCCTGGTCCTCGCGCTCGCCGCCGCCCTGGTCACGACGTTGAGCGCGGGCTCGTGTGCGCCGAACAGCACCCCGCAGGCGGAGCAGACCCCTGACGGGGACGTCTCCTACGAGGACGTGCCCACCGCCTATCCGAGCACCGATCCCAAGGACCGGCAGACCGTCGTGCCGGTGCCGAAGGGCACCTCGCCCCGCGGCGTCGAGTTCGCCGACGCCGGCACCGGCTATGCGCTGTTCACCTCGTGCGTGGCCGGGACCACGTGCAAGGCCGGGCTCGCGCTCACCCTCGACGGCGGCGCCAGCTGGGTGGCGCGCGACCTGCCGTTCAACGACGCGCTCGACATCGACATGCGCCTCGGCCGCGGCAACGTGCTGATCCTCAAGGCGGCGCCGGACGGGTACTTCATCTCCCGCAACACCGGCCGCACCTTCGAGCGCCGCCCGCTCACCCCGCCGCCGGTCGAGCTCAACCTTGCCGATCCGCAGTACTCGGTCGGCTGCCAGGACCCCGCCGCGAACGGCTGCGCCGACGCCCAGCCGTGGGTGGTGGGCGACGACGGCAACCGGGCCCCGCTGCCGGCCCGCCCGTCCGGCCAGCACGACTGGACCGGCCTCACCGCGGCCACGGACGGCACGCTCTGGCTGACCGCCCGCTCGTCTGGCGCGGCCGGCTCCTCGCCCGCCGGCGGCACCACGATCAGCGTCTGGAGCAGCTCGGACCACGGGCGCACCTGGAAGTCGCAGGGCAGCACGATCGCGCCCCAGCCCGACGCCGTCGTCCGGCCGGTCGTCTCGCCCGACGGGCAGGACGTGTGGCTGGTCGGCGCCCAGTTCGCGGCCCGCATGGTGGCGGGCCCGGCCTCGAACTCGGCGGTCGCCTGGAGCGAGTCGACCGCGATGCGCGAGGTCACCCAGGTCTTCAGCGCCGAGGTGCTGCCCGGCCATCGGCTGCTCGTCGCCAGCGGGCAGGGCGTGTGGCTCGTCGACGAGCGGCAGCGGGTGCGCGACACGGGAGCCCGGCTGATCTTCCGGCTGCGGCGCATCGATGCCACGACGATTCTCGGGTACCCCGCCCAGCAGTCCGGCGACGTCTGGCTCTGCACCGTCGGCGACCAGGGATGTGACTGGGTGCACGTGGGGGTCTCGGCGCGATAGTTCCGTGACGCTCGGCAAATCAGAGTTGAGTGGAATAGACTCAACCCCGTGGGTGTCGTACCTCCTGTAGGACGCACTGGACCGAGGAGTCTGCGAGCAAACGATGAACGCCGAACGCCTGACCACCAAGAGTCGCGAGGTCATCAAGGCCGCCGTGGACGCGGCGAGCCAGCGCGGACACGCGACCGTTGAACCTTGGCACCTGCTCCTGACGCTGCTGGACACGGGCGGATCGACCGCCGCCGGACTGCTGCGTGCCGTCGGGGCCAACCCGGCCGACGTGCGCCGTGCCGCCCTGCACGCCGTCGAGCGGCTGCCGAGCGCCCGCGGCTCGAGTGTCGTGGAGCCCAACGTCGCCCGCGAGTTCGCCAACGCGATCGCGGCCGCCGAGCAGATCGCGCGCCCGCTGGGCGATGAGTACACCTCGACCGAGCACCTGCTGGCGGGCCTCGCTCGCGTCGGCGGACAGGTCGCGACGCTGCTCAAGGATGCCGGGGCGACCGAGCAGACCCTGGTCGCGGCGTTCCCGCAGATCCGCGGGGGCGACCGCAAGGTGACCTCGGCCGATCCGGAGCAGACCTTCCAGGCGTTGGAGAAGTACGGCGTCGACCTCACCCAGTCCGCCCGGGACGGCAAGATCGACCCGGTGATCGGCCGCGACGCCGAGATCCGCCGGGTGATCCAGGTGCTGTCCCGGCGTACCAAGAACAACCCCGTGCTCATCGGCGAGCCCGGCGTCGGCAAGACCGCGATCGTGGAGGGCCTCGCCCAGCGCATCGTGGCCGGCGACGTGCCCGAGTCGCTGCGGGACAAACGCCTGGTCAGCCTCGACCTCGGCGCGATGGTGGCCGGCGCGCAGTACCGGGGCCAGTTCGAGGAGCGGCTCAAGTCCGTGCTCGAGGAGATCAAGGGCTCCAACGGGCAGGTCATCACGTTCCTCGACGAGCTGCACACGGTCGTCGGCGCCGGCAAGGGCGAAGGCTCGATGGACGCCGGCAACATGCTCAAGCCGATGCTGGCCCGCGGCGAGCTGCGGATGGTCGGCGCGACGACGCTGGACGAGTACCGCGAGCACATCGAGAAGGACCCGGCCCTCGAGCGGCGCTTCCAGCCCGTCGTGGTCGGCGAGCCCACGATCGGGGACACCATCGGCATCCTGCGCGGGCTCAAGGAGCGCTACGAGGTCCACCACGGCGTGCGGATCACCGATGCGGCGCTGGTCGCCGCGGCCGCGCTGTCGGATCGGTACATCACCGACCGCTTCCTGCCGGACAAGGCCATCGACCTCGTCGACGAGGCGGCCTCCCGGCTGCGCATGGAGATCGACTCGCGCCCGACCGAGGTGGACGAGGTCGAGCGCAACGTGCGCCGCCTCGAGATCGAGGAGATGGCGCTGGCCAAGGAGCCCGACCAGGCCTCGGCCGAGCGGCTCCAGCGGCTGCGGGCCGAGCTCGCCGACCGGCGCGAATCGCTGAGCGCGCTCACCGACCGCTGGCAGAACGAGAAGGCGCACATCCAGAAGATCTCCAACACCAAGGAGCAGCTGGAGCAGCTGAGGCTCGAGGCCGAGCGGGCCGAGCGCGACAACGACCTGGAGAAGGTCTCCGAGCTGCGCTACGCCGTGATCCCGGGCCTGCAGCGCGACCTGCAGCAGGCCGAGAGCGAGCTCGTCGCCCTGCAGTCCGCGGGCGCGATGCTCAAGGAGGAGGTCTCCGCGGACGACATCGCCGCCGTGGTCGCCGCCTGGACGGGCATCCCGGCCGGCCGGCTCATGGAGGGCGAGACCGCCAAGCTGCTGCGCATGGAGGACTCGCTGCGCAGCCGGGTCATCGGGCAGGACGCGGCGATCCAGGCCGTCTCCGACGCGGTGCGCCGCGCCCGGGCCGGCGTCGCCGATCCCGACCGGCCCACCGGCGGATTCCTGTTCCTGGGCCCGACCGGCGTCGGCAAGACCGAGCTGGCCAAGGCGCTCGCGGAGTTCCTCTTCGACGACGTGCGCGCCATGGTGCGCATCGACATGAGCGAGTACAGCGAGAAGCACAACGTCGCCCGGCTCGTCGGCGCACCGCCCGGCTACGTCGGCTACGAGGAGGGCGGCCAGCTCACCGAGGCGGTGCGGCGGCGGCCGTACACCGTCGTGCTGCTCGATGAGGTGGAGAAGGCCCACCCGGACGTGTTCGACGTGCTGCTGGCCGTGCTCGACGACGGCCGGCTCACCGACGGGCAGGGCCGCACGGTCGACTTCCGCAACACGATCCTGATCCTGACCTCGAACCTCGGCTCGGAGGTGCTCGCCGACGACCCGACGCTCCTGCCGGAGCAGCGCCGCGACGCGGTCATCGCCGCCGTGCGGGGCCACTTCAAGCCGGAGTTCGTGAACCGGCTGGACGACATGGTGGTGTTCAACGCTTTGTCGCCGACCGATCTGCGTGCCATCGTGGAGATTCAGCTCGATGCGCTCGGCCGCCGTCTGGCCGACCGCAGGCTCACGCTCGATGTCTCCGACGCGGCACGTGACTGGCTGGCCAGTCTTGGGTATGACTCGGTCTACGGGGCCCGCCCCCTGCGCCGCCAGATCCAGACGTCGATCGGTGACCAGCTCGCCAAGGCACTCCTGGGCGGCGAGATCCGGGACGGGGACCGGGTGCTGGTCGACCTGTCCGACGACAAGAAGACGCTCACGGTGCGGGCCGGCTAGCCGGAACTAGGGGAGGGTGTGCGGCTGATGCTGTGGAAGAAGCAGGCGTACGACGAGGAGCTGCGACTGCTCGCCGACGCCGACACGCTCGCGTTCGGCGGCGTCGGCATCGCCGGCACCCTCCTACCCGCCACCAAGGCGTACTTCGCGGTCGAGGAGGGCCTGCGCCAGCACGCCGGCGAGCTGCGCCCGCGGCTCGAGGCGCTGCTCGACAAGGCCACTCCGGCCGGGCGGGTCTACGCCGCCGAGCTCCTGACGCACGCAGACGCGGCGGCCGGGCGCTCGGCCTGGCAGAAGCTCTCCGGCCAGCGCGGCGAGGTCAAGACGTTCACCGGCTGCATCATGGGCAGCACGACGGTCGCGCGGTATGCCGAAGAGCGGCTGCGAGATTAGCGGCGCATCGATACGGTGATCCCCAGGAACGTTCCTGGGAGGGGAGCCAACCCGATGTCTTTCGCAGTGCCGGCCGGGCCACGCGTCCGGCCG
The DNA here is from genome assembly GCF_040300725.1 of Dactylosporangium sp. NPDC000244. NCBI lineage: Bacteria > Bacillati > Actinomycetota > Actinomycetes > Micromonosporales > Micromonosporaceae > Dactylosporangium > Dactylosporangium sp. NPDC000244. Next base: position 207,188 of record NZ_JBEPEH010000013.1, on the reverse strand, counting down.
TCCACCGTCAGCCTGGCGTCGACCCTGCTGTTCGCGGCGGCGGGGCTCGAAGTGATCCAGGTCGTACTCTCGCTCCTCTACGCCGGCAAGATCGCCGAGGGCACGAAGAAGGTCTACGAGAGCGCCGGCCTGAACACCAGCGCGACCACGACCACCGGCATCGGCTCATCGGTCGGTGTCATCTTCGGCTTCATCATCATCGTGATCCTGGTGCTGCTCGGCTACTTCGTGAGCCGCGGCAACCAGGTCGCCCGGGTCCTGACCTGGGTCGTCGGCGGCATCGCGCTGTGCTGCGGCATTCTCAACATCGGCACGACCCTGTTCGCGAAGACGTTCTGGGACACGGCCCGCAAGAACAGCCCGGAGCTGCCCACCTGGGACAAGTACCAGGAGCTCGTCTACTCGGCGGTGCCCAGCTGGTATCAGCCGGTCACCACGGTGCTCAGCATCCTGATCGTCATCGCGGTCGCGCTGCCGATCGTCCTGCTGGCGCTGCCCGCCTCGCACCCGTACTTCCGCAAGGAGCAGCCCCAGTGGGAGCCCCCGCCCGGCTACGGCGGTCCGGGGGGCTTCCCGCCGCCCCCGCCCGGCCCCGGCGGTCCGGGTGGCTACCCGCCGCCTCCGCCTCCGCCTCCGCCCGGCTACGGGCCACCGAACGGCTGATCGTGTGACAAGGGGACCGGGTTCGCCCGGTCCCCTTGTTCGTTACCCTGCCGCGATGCCCACCGCACTCGTCACCGGGGCCTCGGCCGGCCTCGGGGCCGCCTTCGCCCGCGAGCTCGCCGCCCGGGGCCACGCGCTCGTGCTCGTCGCTCGCCGTGGCGAGCGGCTCGAGGCCCTCGCCGCCGAACTGCCCGGGCCGGTCGAGGTGCTGGTCGCCGACCTGGCCACCGCCGAGGGCGCCGACGCGGTCGCGGCCCGGCTGACCGACCCGGGGCGCCCGATCGACCTGCTCGTGAACAACGCCGGACGGTCGCTCAACCGCTCCTTCCTGCGCTCGACACCGGAGCTGGAGGAGGAGCTGCTGCGGCTCAACGTCCACGCGGTCATGCGCCTCACGCTGGCCGCCCTGCCCGGGATGGTCGAGCGGGGCCGGGGCGGGATCGTCAACGTCTCGTCTGCGTCCGGGTTCGCGGCGCTGATGCCGGGCTCGACGTATCCGGCGAGCAAGGCCTGGGTCACCAGCTTCAGCGAGTCGCAGGCGCTGCTCGTGCGAGGGACCGGGGTCCGGGTCATGGCGCTGTGCCCCGGCTACGTCCGCACCGAGTTCCACGAGGCGGCCGGCATCGACATGTCCCGGGCGCCGTCGTGGATCTGGCTGGACGCCGAGCGGGTGGTGCGGGCGGCGCTCGGGGACCTGCGGCGGGGCCGGGCGGTCAGCGTGCCCGGCCGGAGGTACAAGATCGCGGTGGCGTTCATGCGCTACGCACCCCGCGGGTTCCTTCAGCGCGCGGCGATGCTCGGGAGGGGACGCATCGGGCATGAGGAGCATTAACCCCCATCCTGGCACCGGTGAGCGTCGATGTGTGCATCCCTGCAAGCATTGAGTTTGCTGTGTATCGAACATGATTGTGGTCACGTACGAACGGCTGATGGGCCGATTGGCAGCGCTCCCATAGGCGTACGGGTGCCTCGGGGCGGTACTTTCGGTTGTTTGCGCAGGTCAGAGGTGCCCATCGAGCATTGCAACGATCTAATGAGAGCAAGATTCGGATTCATCTTAAGGGCATCGGTGCATCGTTATCCCCTGTCACCGGCACCCCTCGCGTCACTCGTGGTGATCGCTGCGATCACCTTCGTATTCACCCTTGTCCCCTTGACGGCCATTAATTTCGCCGAGAGTGCGGGTCATCGATTCACCGCGCAGCTTTAGCGCGTACGCTTCGGACATGACCGACCGTGACGACCTGCTGAAACTCGTACGCGACCTAGCCGTGGTCGACGGACGGGTCACGCTGTCGTCCGGACAAGTTGCCGACTGGTACGTGGACCTTCGTCGTTTGACGCTGCACCATGCTGGTGCACCGTTGGTCGGCCGGGTGCTCCTCGATCTCGTCGACGACTGGGAGTTCGATGCCGTGGGAGGGCTGACCCTCGGCGCGGACCCGGTGGCCACCGCGATGCTGCATGCGGCGGCTGCTCGCGGAGGACGTCCGCTTGATGCGTTCGTCGTCCGTAAGAGTGACAAGGCTCATGGTCTGCAGCGTCGGGTCGAGGGGCCCGACGTCGCCGGCCGGCGCGTCCTCGCGGTCGAGGACACCTCCACTACAGGTGGAAGTGTGCTCACTGCGGTCGACGCGTTGCGAGAGGCGGGCGCCGATGTGGTCGGTTGCGCCGTTATCGTCGACAGAGGCGCGGAAAAGGCGGTTCGCGCCGCGGGGCTGAGCTATCGCTCAGCGTTTTCGTTGGCCGACCTCGGCCGACAGGGCTGAAAAATTGTCGATTCGGACCTGCGCATATGCAGGCGGGTCGATGGTGTTGGTGGAAGGATGGAATACGTGGGAACTGCGCTGGCTGAGATGACCCTGCCCCAGATCTCGCCGCTTGCCGGCGAGCCAATTGACCGCGCCGATGCCGAGCGTTTGGCCGGCGTCCTGAAGGCGCTTGCCGACCCGGCCCGACTCCGGCTGCTGAGCCTGATCCAGTCGGCTCCCGACGGCGAAGCGTGTGTGTGTGACCTGACGGCTCCGCTCGGGCTCTCGCAGCCGACTGTGAGCCATCACCTGCGAATCCTGACCGAGGCCGGTCTGCTGGAGCGCGAGAAGCGGGGTGTGTGGGCGTTCTACCGCCTCGTGCCCTCCGCCATCGGCACCATCGCCGACCTTCTGACGCCGCCGCGCAAGCGCGCGACCAAGAAGGCGCCTCGCTAGCAGTGTCGGGTAGCGCCTCTGGGCACTACCCGGCCGGGGACCTTCGCGACCAGCTCGCCCATCTCGGGCGTGCGGTCGTGCAGGCCGGACTCGTCGTGGGCTCGGGTGGCAATCTTTCTGCCCGGGCACCAGGCACGGACGAATGCTGGGCAACTGCGGCCGGAACCTGGCTCGACCGGCTCGACCGCGGTTCATTCGTTCGGATCCGAATCAGCGACGGCGCGACCCTTGACAACTCGGGGGTCGCGCCGTCTTCGGAGCTCGGGCTCCATTTGGCCACCTATCGCGTCCGCCCGGACGTCAACGCGGTCGTGCACTTGCACCCGCAGAGCGTCCTGCTGCTCGATGCGATCGCCGAGCCGATCCGGCTGGTCACGACCGACCATGCCTTCTATCTGCGGCGGGTGGCGACTACGCCGTTCGTGCCGCCGGGCCGACCTGAGGTCGGGAAGCTGGCGGCCGAGGCGTGCGCGGACGGGACCAACTGTGTGGTGCTGTCGCGGCATGGGTGCTCTGTTGTCGCGGACTCTGTCGAGCTGGCGCACAAGCGCGCGCTGTACCTCGAGGAGGCGGCGCGGCTGACGTACAGCGCCCTGACGCTTCGCGTGGCGCCGGCCTCGCTGCCGACGGACTGGCTGGACGATCCCGCAGCCACTGCCTGATCCTTGAGCCGGCCGGGCTGACCCTTCGCGCGGTCGATGCCGTGCGTGCGGTGGCGTGTGACTCCTCTTCGCGGCCGTCGGGCCCGATTTCCGCAGCGACCGCGCGCGAGCCTCAAGATCCGGGCGGTCGAGCCGGTCAGGCCTCGCTCTGCCGGTCGCGTCGGCGGAGGCGCTGGACTCCCGCGTGGTTGAGCGCGTGGTTGAGCAGGTAGTCGGCGGCGATCCTGGCCGCCGCGCCGGCCCGTACACCCTCACGAATCGCGGCTTCAGCGCGCCCGCTGCGGGTCAACGCACGCCGCGGGACAGCGCGGCCCGGCTGGTGATCGCGGTGTCGGCGGCCAAGGCCGCGCCACCGGAGGCGCTGGATTTCCGCGTGGTCGGACGGGCGGTTGGCGCCGCGCCGGCCCGCGACCCGGATGCCTTCACGAGCCGCGGCCTCAGCACACCCGCCGCGAGTCGACGCACCCCGCAGGGCAGCGCGGCCGGCCAACGAGCGCGACGTCGGCAGCCAAGGCCGCGTCGAGAGACCTATGCGGGCTCTACGAGCCGATGCTCGCCGCCCGCCGCTCGCTCAAGGATCGCTACCGCGAGGACCAGCGCGGCTCGAACTCGCGGCGACGACGGGCCGGCGCAGAAGCGGAACCAGGAGTAGTAAGCAGGAGCAGTTGGATCAGGACCCGGAGAAGACCGGCAACGTCTTCCTCCAGGCCCTGATCCGAACGTCGCAACTCAGAGAGTCGTGGGTCCAGAGGGTGCCGTACCGATCAATTACACCCTAACACATCGAGTGAAATCGAATTACTCAACGTGATTTCGATGTAACTAATCGCGCACGCGGTGGTTGCCCGGGCGGTCCGTCGGCGGCACGGCCGGGAAGACCTCCGTCGGGGCGTTCGCCGGGTCGGCGGCGAGGTGGGCCGTCGTGGTCCCCTTGCCCCGCTTGCGCTCGCGCCAGCCGCGGAAGATCTCGATGAAGATCGGCAGCGCCGAGATCAGCACGATCAGGACCACGGCCGGGAGGAGGTACTTGTCGATCTGGCCGTCCGGGATCACGTCGCGGATCTGCTTGGCCAGCGCCCAGCCCGCCAGGATGATGCCGTCGGTCCACAGGATGCCGCCGACCACGTTCCAGATGAAGAACTGGCGCGCCGGCATGCCGACGACGCCCGCGACCGGGTTGAGGAAGGTGCGCACGATCGGAATGAAGCGGGCGAGCACGACCGCCTTCGCGGGGCCGAACTTCGCGAAGTAGTGCTCGGCCTTCTCGACGTACTCCCGCTTGAAGATCCGTGAGTTGGGCCGGTCGAACATTTTGCGGCCGTAGCGGGCGCCTAGGTAGTGGCCGAGCTGGGCGCCGGCGATCGCGCAGATCGGGGCGCCGATGAGCAGCTGGGTGAGGCTCATGTGGGTGCCGACCAGCTCGCTGGCCACCGGCGATGCGGCGACGCCCGCCAGGAACAGCAGCGAGTCGCCGGGGAAGAAGAAGCCGACCAGCAGCCCGGTCTCGACGAACATGATGAGCCAGACGCCGATCACGCCGAACGTGCTCAGCAGCCCCTTCGCGTCGAGAGGGTTGAGGGAGAGCAGGTCGCCCAGGGCGCGCGTCTTTTCTTCCACGGGTCACCAGGGTACGGGAGCGTCCTTGCGAAGCTAAGCTCGGAGTATGGCGGTGGTCACGACCGCGCATTGGCACCGGCTCGAAGACGGTCGGGTGCAGTGCGACGTCTGTCCCCGCAACTGCCGTCTGCACGAGGGCCAGCGCGGCTTCTGCTTCGTCCGGCAGCGCGAGGGCGACGAGATCGTGCTCACGACCTACGGCAAGTCCTCGGGATTCTGTGTGGACCCGATCGAGAAGAAGCCGCTGAACCACTTCCTGCCGGGCACGCCGGTGCTGTCCTTCGGCACGGCGGGCTGCAACCTCGGCTGCCGGTTCTGCCAGAACTGGGACATCTCCAAGAGCCGCGAGGTGGACACGCTCGGCTCGGCCGCCGGCCCGGAGCAGCTCGCCGCCGAGGCCGAGCGCCTGGGCTGCCGCTCGATCGCGTTCACCTACAACGACCCGGTGATCTTCATGGAGTACGCCATGGATGTCGCCGACGCGTGCCGCGAGCGCGGGATCAAATCGGTCGCGGTCTCGGCCGGATACATGAACCCGGCCCCGCGGGAGGAGTTCTACCGGCACATCGACGCGGCGAACATCGACCTCAAGGCGTTCAGCGAGCAGTTCTACTCCAAGATCACGTTCGCGCGGCTCGACAAGGTGCTGGAGACGCTCGAGTACCTGCGCACGACCGACGTCTGGTTCGAGGTGACCACGCTGCTCATCCCGGGCCGCAACGACGGCGACGAGGAGCTGCGCAAGCAGTGCGACTGGCTGCTGGAGCACCTGGGGCCGGACGTGCCGCTGCACTTCTCCGCGTTCCACCCCGACTTCAAGATGCGCGACGTGCCCGCGACCCCGCCCGAGACCCTGCGCCGGGCGCGGCGGATCGCGCTGGAGACGGGGCTGCGGTTCGTGTACACCGGCAACATCCACGACCCCGAGGGCCAGACGACCCGCTGCCCGGGCTGTGGGGCGGCCGCGGTCGTGCGCGACTGGTACGACCTGGTCGCGTACGCGCTCACCGACGACGGGCGCTGCACCGCGTGCGGGTTCGCGGTGCCGGGCGTGTTCGAGGGGCCGGCCGGGGGCTGGGGACGCCGCCGGTTGCCGGTGGCCATCGGATGAGGCCGCCCGCCGTGGCCGGCAGCTTCTACCCGGCCGACCCGAGGGAGCTGCGCGCCACGGTGGAAGAGCTTTTGGCAGCTGTACCGCCTGAGCAGGACGGATCCCGCGCGTACATCGTCCCGCACGCCGGTTACCGGTGGTCGGGTCCGACGGCGGCGCACGTGTACCGCCGGCTCGAGGGGTGCCCGGCCGAGCGCATCGTCCTCCTCGGCCCCGCGCACCGGGTGCCGCTGCGAGGGGCCGCGGTGCCGACGCTCGCCGAGTGGTCGACGCCGCTGGGTGCTGTGACGCTCGACACGCAGGGCGCCGGCAAGCTCGTCGCGGCCGGGCTGGCTCGGGCGGACGACGCACCGCACGCGCCCGAGCACTCGCTGGAGGTACAACTCCCGTTTCTGCAGTTGCTCGGGCTTTCGAAGGTGCTGCCGATATGCGTGGGGCTCGCCGAGGCGGACGCGGTCGCGGAGCTGCTGGCCGCCGTCGACGAGCCCGGATCGATCGTGCTGTGCAGCACCGATCTTTCGCACTTCCTGCCACAGGAGCAGGCCCGGGCGGCCGACGCGCGGACCATCGACGCCGTTGCGCGGCTCGAACCCGGGGACATCGGCGAGCGGGACGCCTGCGGGCGGTACGCGCTGCGCGGTCTGCTGGCGTGGGCCCGAGGCCGCGGATCGACGGTTCGCGAGCTGCACCGGGCCACGTCGGGCGACGAGGGCGGCCCCCCGGGCCGGGTGGTCGGCTACCTCGCCGCCTCGCTGGACTGATGACGCTGGGTAGTTATATCTGGCACACCGACGTCATAACGGTCGATTCCGTTGCATCCGAATCGGCCAAAAGACCCTGACCGATCGGCCGACCTCTGAAGTTGTGCTCCACGACCGTCTTCCGGATGGAGGCGCCGGTGTTCGGCGCCGGAACTGGAGAACGGGGCATGTCTGCCACGACGACGGCCGGCCCGGCGGCCGGCACCGGCTGGGTGCCGATGACGAGCGAGCAGCGGGAGCAGTTCGACACGGACGGTTACCTCGTGCTGAAGGGCGTGCTGAGCCCGGACGAGGTGCGTCACTACGCGTCGGTGCTCGATGCCGCGCACGCCACGCACCCGCGCGCGGCGGACGGCTCGCTGCACCTGCTCAGTGCCGTCACGAGCTGCCCGGAGCTGGCCGGCCTCATCGACCACCCGGCGACGCTCCCGCTGGTCTGGTCGATCCTCGGCTGGAACGTGCACATCTACCACTCGCACCTCGACGTGCACCCGACCGTCCCGGCGGCGAAGCCGGACTGGTGGCACTGGCACCAGGACGGTGGGCGGCAGAACCGTGAGCTGGAGACCGACCCGCGGCCGCGGCTGTCGGTGAAGCTTGCGTACTGGCTCTCGGACGTCTCCGAGGAGGGCCGCGGCAACCTGACGCTCATCCCCGGCAGCCACACCACCAACTGGCTGCCCGGCCCGCCGAAGCGCGACGTGCCGTGGCCGGCGCCGCCGGGCGCGATCCAGGTCAAGGTCGACGCGGGCGACGTGGTCTTCTTCGACCGCCGGATCTGGCACGCCCGCTCGGACAACCACTCCGATATCACCCGGCGCTGCGTCTTCCTCGGCTACACGTACCGCTGGATCGCCATCCGCGACGAGATCGCCGACCTGCCCAACAAGCCGTGGTGGAACCGGCTGAACCCGGTCCAGCAGCAGCTCCTCGGCGGGGTGGGTGTCGGCGACGGCGACCACCACTGGGGCCACTACCCCGAGTCGACGCCGCTCTACACCGCCCTGCGCGACCGAGGGCTGCTCGACCCGAGCTACCCCCCGCTGATCCCCTAGTGCAATGTTCGCCCGTCCTCGATGCGTCATAGGGTCGGGGACAGGCGAAGGGGTCGGGTTGACGTTCGAGGAGTTCGTCGAGGCGCGGCTGCAGGCGCTGTTGCGCTACGCCGTCATGCTGACCGGCGATCCGCACACGGCGCAGGACCTCGTGCAGGAGACGATGATCCGCGCGCAGCTCAAGTGGCGGCGGATCGCGGCGGCCGACATGCCCGAGCGCTACGTGAAGCGCATGATCACGAATGCGTACGTCGACCTGCACCGCGGCTCCTGGCTGCGCCGGGTCGCGCTGCGCGGCGTCGAGGTCGACTCCGGCGTGCCGGAGCCCGACCACGCCGACGGGCACGCCGAGCGCGACCAGATGTGGCTGTGGCTCGGGCGGCTGCCCCGCCAGCAGCGCGCCGCGCTCGTCCTGCGCTACTACGAGGGGCTCACCGACGGCGAGATCGCCGAGGTGATGCGCTGCCCGGTCGGCACCGTGCGCTCGTGGATCTCCCGGGCGCTCGCGACCCTGCGCACCAGCGTCGCGCCCACCGTCACCGTGGACGGGGGTGCGAAGCCGTGATGGACGACCTGCTGCGCGAGACCTTCGCCCGCCACGAGGAGCTGGTCCCGGCCACGTCGCCCGACCTGGGCGAGTCGATCGTGACCGGGGCCCGGCGGCTGCGCGCGCTGCGGCGCTGGGTCTTCTCCGGCCTCACCTTCCTGTGCTCCGCTCTCGCGCTGCTGCTGGTGCCGATCGTGGCTCGGCCCCACGCGGCGCCGCCCGCCGCGCCCGAGCCCGGCCAGCCGGTGAACCTGCTGATCGTCGGCATCGACCGGGGCACCGGCACGCCGGTGCGCGTCAAGGCCAACGCCATCGTGCTGCTGCACGTGAACCCGGCCGCGCGCACCGCCTACGAGGTCGTGATCCCCCGCGATCTCCTGCTCGACCTGCCCGGGATCGGCCCGCAGCGCGCCGACGGGGCCTACCTGGTCGGCGGGTACGAGCTCGCGGCCGAGGCGGTTGCCGGCATGACCGGGCTGACCCTCGACGGCGGTGCGGTCGTCGACATCGCCGGACTCGAGTCGGTCACCCGGGCCGCGGGCGGCGTCGACCTCTGCGCGCCCGTATGCCGGCACTACGATCCGGGCGAGGCGGTCGGCTACCTGCGCCGGTCGCTGGGCTCGGGCGATGATCGGGTGCTGCATCAGTACCTGACCGAGCTCGCGAAGGCCGCCGCCGACCCGGCCAAGCTGCCCGCCCTGCTCGCCGCGGCCGGAGGCGCGCTCGAGCTGCACCTCGGGACCGCGTCGCTGCCGTCGCTGGCCGCGCGGATGGCGGGCGTGGACCCGTCGGCGGTGTCGGCGATCCGGCTGCCGGTGGGCTCGTCGAACGGCGTGCCGGAGCCCCTGCCGGGGGGCGACGGGCTCTACGAGGCCATGCGCAACGGAAGGGTCGGCGCCTGGTTGACGGCGCACCCCCAGTTCACACTGGGCTAGCGGCCGTCGCTAGTACTCGTCGTTGAGGTCGACCTCGCGGTCCTGCTCGATGGCGTCGTACTCGTTCGCCTCCCACGGCCGCGCGTGGGGTGTGTACGGCCGGTCCAGCGGATTCGCCGGCTGGGCCTGCTCGGCCGCATCCTCGGGCGACGACTCCGGGTCGCGCACGTCCGGGTCGAGACGGTCCTCGATGGTCAGCAGTTCCTCGTCTGGCTGGGTCATCGCCGGGCTCCCTGTCGCTCGCTGCGGTAGCTCGCTTCCGTCCTTGGCCGTTCTCCACCGTACGACTGTTGCGCCCCCTTTGCCCGGTCGCCCCCGTATTTCCCGGTCAGGTCACCCGGCTACGAGCGATGCTCGGGACTGCGAGATACTCCGTGGCAGGACAGAGCGGTCCGCGTGGAGCTCGCGTCTACCGGCTCCAAACCGCACGATCCAAACAGTCAAGGAGCGCCGTCATGCCCATCGCCTCGTCCGATGTCTACGCCGAGATGCTCGACCGCGCCAAGGCCGGCGCGTTCGCCTACCCGGCGATCAACGTCTCCTCGTCGCAGACGCTCAACGCGGCGATCCGCGGTTTCGCCGAGGCCGAGAGCGACGGCATTATCCAGGTCTCGACCGGTGGCGCGGAGTACGTCTCCGGCCCGACCGTGAAGGACATGATCACGGGGTCGGTCGCGCTGGCCGCGTTCGCGCACGAGGTCGCGAAGAAGTACTCGGTGAACATCGCGCTGCACACCGACCACTGCCCGAAGGACAAGCTGGACAAGTTCGTCCGCCCGCTGCTGGACATCTCCGCCGAGCGCGTCGCCAAGGGTGAGGAGCCGCTGTTCCAGTCGCACATGTGGGACGGCTCCGCGGTGCCGCTGGGCGAGAACCTCGACATCGCCGAGGAACTGCTGGCCAAGACGGCCGCGGCCAAGGTCGTGCTCGAGATCGAGGTCGGCGTGGTGGGCGGCGAGGAGGACGGCGTCGTCGGCGCGATCGACGAGAAGCTCTACACCACCGTCGAGGACGGCCTGGCCATGGTCGAGAAGCTCGGCCTGGGCGAGAAGGGCCGCTACATGGCCGCCCTGACCTTCGGCAACGTGCACGGCGTCTACAAGCCGGGCAACGTCAAGCTGCGCCCGGAGATCCTCAAGACGATCCAGGACGCCGTCGCCGCGAAGTACGGCAAGGACAAGCCGCTGGCGCTGGTCTTCCACGGCGGCTCGGGCTCGCTGCTCTCGGAGATCCGCGAGGCCCTCGACTACGGCGTGGTCAAGATGAACATCGACACCGACACGCAGTACGCGTTCACCCGCCCGGTCGCCGCGCACATGTTCAGCAACTACGACGGTGTGCTGAAGGTCGACGGGGAGGTCGGCAACAAGAAGGCGTACGACCCGCGCGCCTGGGGCAAGGCCGGCGAGGCCGGGCTGGCCGCCCGCGTCGTCGAGGCCTGTGAGCACCTGCGCTCGACGGGCACCACGCTCTCCAAGTAGGGCTCTGCGAGCAAGCAACGAAAACGGCCCGGCTGGATCGCTCCAGCCGGGCCGTTCCGCGTTCGGCCATCGACTACTCGTTGAGGAAGTTGAAGTAGCCGCCCGCGGTGACCGGGCCCTTGACCGGGTTGGCGTTGTCGGTCAGGTCCGCGACGGTGACCGGGCAGCTGCCGGCGTAGACGTTGGTGCCGAGGCCGTCGGCGTCGTTGGTCACGTCGGGGGTGGTGACGGTGATCTGCGTGCCGGCCGTGTTGACCGCGGTGACCGCGGCCGGCTTGTTGCAGAAGTAGACGCCCCAGGTCGCCGAGCCGCCCTGGTAGTCGGCGAGGGTCTTGGAGACCAGCGTGCTCGTGGTCAGGACGGTGCTGGTCGCACCCTTCGCGCGGCCCGAGGAGACGCTCAGCGAGGTGACGGTCGGCACCGCGATGATGTTCGCGCCGGTGTCGGCGACCGCGAACGTCTTGCTGACGCCGCCCTGGCTGATGGCCAGGCTCGCGTCGGTTGTCGTCAGGCCGGCCGGCGACTTGAACGTCAGGTAGTTGCCGACCGCCGGCGCGGACGCGGTGTTGGCCGGGATCAGCGTGCCCGAGGCGTCGTAGACCTTGATCTCGGTCGCGGGCTTGCCCCCGAAGGTCACGGCGAGCCCGGCCGACGTGCGCGGGTCGAACGCGTAGGCCGAGTCGGCCTTCACGCGCACGGTCTGCCCGCCGGCGGTCACGAACCGCCGGGTCTGCGCGGTGGGGTCGAGCAGGGCGCTATTGTCGTTGATGACCGGCTTGTCGGCCAGCGCCGCGATGGCCGGCGGCGTGATGAAGAACAGGCCGTTGGCCTTGCTCAGCGTGTTGCCGCCGGCGAACAGGATGTCGATGCCGTCGCCGCCGGTGGCGGTGGTCGCCGGGCAGCCGCCGGAGGGCGTCTTGACCGCGATTGTGGTCGGGCTGGTGACGATGTAGGTCGGGATGTTCTGGCAGCTCGCGTCGGTGCCGAGGTTCACGCCGGTGATCAGCGCCTCGGACAGGGTCTGGCCGGTGACGGTGAGCAGGAGCACCTGCTTGGCGGTGCCCGCGGCCAGCTTGCCGGTCGATGGCGTGGTGATCGCGATGGTGCCGGTCAGTGTGGCGGCGTACGCCACGTGCGGCAGACCACCGACGATCACGGCGCTTGCGGCGGCGGCGGTGACACCGAGGGAGACGGCGCGCTTTCGCCAGAATCGTTGCTGCGGCATGGGGTCTGGGTCCTCTCTGAAACCACTATCTGACCCAACGTAACAGCCACATCACTTTGCGTAATGGCGAATCGCGCTCACTTAGGCGGTCAGAATTTCCGCCGCCTCGGCCACGTCGTCGGTGATGTGCAGCAGGTGGCGCAGGTCGCCGACCGGAGAGGTGGCGAGCAGCGGCTCGAGCAGGCCGCGGACCGGCAGCCGCTCGGTCCAGTGCGCCACGTCGAGGAAGACGAAGGGGCCACTGGCACCGTCGCTGGCGTAGAAGGTCTTGGTCGCGGCCTGGAAGACCTCCTGGACCGTGCCCGCCATGCCCGGCGCGAAGACGATGCCGCCGCGGGACAGGCGCAGGATGGTGTCCTCGCGGATGGCGTTGGAGAAGTACTTCGCGATCTTCGCGGCGAACAGGTTGGCCGGCTCGTGGCCGTAGAGCCAGGTCGGGATGGCCAGGCCGCCGCGGCGGGCCCAGGTGACGGGGTCGACGGCGGCCTGGTCGGCCGGCTCGGACGAGTCGGGCGTCGGCGGGACCGGGCGCCCGTAGCGCTCGCGGATTCGCAGGGCGACGGCGGTGTACGGCTGATGGTCACGGAAATCGGGCGACCCCGCGAGCTCGTCGATCGCCGCGGTCACGGTCTCGAGCGGGTGCTCGGCCAGGAACGCGCCGAGGTTGGCCGCCTCCATGACGCCGGGGCCGCCGCCGGTCACCACCAGGCGGTCGGCGCGCGCGAGGCGCCACGCGAGCTCGGCGGCGTTGCGGTACTCCACCGCGCCCCGAAGCGCCGCGTGCCCGCCCATGATGCCGATGGCCGCGGCCGGGCCCCGTGCGGCGATCCAGCCGGCGGTGACGTTGGCCAGCGCGTTGTCGACGCCCGAGTCGTGCATCCGCTGGGCGACCGCCTCGCGGATCTCCGGCGTCGCCCCGCCCGTGGCGCGGAAGTGCCGGTACACCACCGTGTCGAACATCCCGTCGAAGCCGTCGGAGGCGAAGCCCGCCGCGAGGTCCTCGGGCACGTAGAGCTGGGAGGGGTGCGTCGGATACGGGATGCCGGCGAACTCGGGCACCACGACGGCCCGGCGCAGCAGCAGGTCCACGACGGTGTCGAGCGCGGCGAAGTGGCAGCCGATGAACAGCGAGTCGGCGACGTCGATGCGGGCCAGGTCGACGGCGGAGAGGTCGAGACCCTGGACGATCTTGCCGGCGATGGTGCCCTGGCGCAGGTGGAACTGCAGCTCCTCGAGCGACTCGATCTCATCCGGGGAGTGATCGTGCAGCGCGACGACATCGGGCGGTGGCGGGGTGGGCACGCCCATATCCTGCCAAACCCCCGCAAAGAGCGATGGCCCGATCCGGGAAGGAGCGGGCCATCGCGAACCGGGTCCTGGGGAGGCTCCGGACTTCCAGTTGTAGTCCGTCCCCGCGCGCCGTCACACCCTCCGTGCGCGTCACGCGGGCTCAACCGTTCAGTCAGGCCCTCTCTGGTGTAATTGCGGCATGCAGAACCTCCTGCCCGAGCCCGCGCCCACCCTGCTGCCAGCCGAGCCGCACGTCGCCGCACAGCTGGCCGAGTCCGACTCCGAGGAGACCGCCAAGGCGGTCGCCGCGCAGCACCCGGCCTACAGCGCCGCCTGGGCGCGCCTGGCCGAGCTGTCCCTCGCGGCCGGCGAGCCGGTGACGGCCTACGCGTATGCGCGCACCGGGTACCACCGCGGCCTCGACCAGCTGCGCCGCAACGGGTGGCGCGGGGCCGGGCCGGTGCCGTGGGCGCACGAGCCGAACCAGGGCTTCCTGCGGGCGCTGCACGCGCTCGGGCAGGCGGCCGGGGCGATCGGCGAGACGGAGGAGGCCGAGCGCTGCGCGACGTTCCTGCGCGACAGCGACCCAGCCGCCGTGGCCGCCCTCAGCTGATTCAGAGACCCAGCTGGTTCAGAGACCTTCCGACACGGCCGCGGCGACCTTGAGCCAGGCGTCGCGGCTCGCGTTCGTCAGGCCCGGGTAGCGGATCGGCTCGCCCGAGTCGATGAACTTCTCGTAGGGCACGATCAGCACGGTGCGCGTGCGCGCCGCGAAGTGCTGCGTGATCGCGGGCACCTGGACGTGCTTGCGGCTCGGCGGCATCGACACGACCGTCACCGCCTGGCGCACGAGCCGCTGCCGCCCGTGCTGCTCGAGGTGGTCGAGCATCCGCGAGGCGGTCTCGGCCGAGTCGTTGCGGGCCGACATCGTGACGACGAGTTGGTCGGTCGCGTCGATCGCGGCCTGCCAGTTCTCGGCGCGCACGTTGTTGCCGGTGTCCACGACGATCAGCTTGTAGAACCGGCTGACGACGTCGCGGATCTCTCCGAACGCGTTGGCGGTGAGCATCTCGCCCGCCGTCGCCGACTCGTCGGACGCGAGCACGTCGAACATGCCCTCGCCCTGAGCCCGCACGTATTGCGACAGGTCTCCGATGCGGCCCTGCGAGCCGTGGAAGTTCTTCAGGTCGTGCATGAGGTCGCGGACCGTGCGGTGGTGGAAGTCCTGCTGGGCGCGCATGCCCAGGGTGCCCTGGGTCTCGTTGTTGTCCCAGGCCAGCACGTAGCCGCCGCGCTTCTGCCCGAACGTCATCGCGAGCAGCAGCACGGCCACGGTCTTGCCGGCGCCGCCCTTGGGGTTGACGACGGTGACCTGGCGCAGGCCGCCGAAGTTGCGGCGGACCATCTCGACTTCCTGGCGGTACTCGATCTCGCGCCGGCCGGGGGCCACGGAGACGAGGCCCATGGTGCCCTTGGCGAGCGCGCCGCGCACGCCGCGGGACGCGATCGGGTCGGCGGGCTTGGCCTGGCGGCGGCGGGCGAACTCCTCGGCCGTCGGGGTCTTGCCGTCGTGCCAGTTCTCCTGGGGCAGGGGCGGGAGCGGGGGCACGTTCGGGTTCGGGGCGTGACCGATCGGCGCTCCGTAAGGAGGCGGCGGCATCTGCCCAGGCGGCATCTGCCCAGGTGGCATCTGACCAGGCGGCATGCCCGGCGGTGGACCCTGGTGCGGCGGCGGTGGCATGGGGGGTGCGGCCGGCGGCGGACCGTTCATCGGCCACGGACCGGGAGGTGGTAGCGGAGGTCCAGGTGGCGGCCCGGGCATCGGCGGGGGGCCGTAGACGTTGGGCGGCGGGCCCGGAGGCGGGCCTGGAGGAGCCGTGAAGGGGCCGGGCGCCGGAGGAGCGGGCGGCGGGGTCGGAACGTCAGCAACCGGGGGAGCCGGAGGAGCCGGGGGCGCGGGAGACGCAGCAGGGGGCGCGGGAGGCGCGGGAGGCGCAGCAGGGCGAGCCGGAGGCGCGGGAGGAGCAGCCGGAGGAGCCGGGGGCGCGGAGGCAGTCGGAGGCGCGGGAGGAGCCGAGACGGGCGGGGCCGGAGGGCTCGAGACCGGGCCGGGAGCGCCCGCGATGTGCGACGGAGGGCCCGAGACGGGCGGGCGCGGGGCCTGGAAGGGGCCGCCCACCGGAATGCCGCCCGCCACAGGGATGCCGTTGCCGCCACTGACCGGAATGCCACCGCCCGGGAGCGGAATGCCGCCCCCGCCCGGCGTGGACACGGGCTCGCCGCCCGCGGGAGTGTGGGTCACCGGGCGGCCGTGCTGCAGCCCGCCCTCGTCCTCGTCCGCCGGCTTCGGGCCGCCCGGCGGTGGCGGCGGCCACGCCAGCGGGTCGACCGCGCCGGGCGGCTGCGACCAGGGCGATCCGCCATGGTCGGACCCGGCGGCGCCCCCGCCCGATGCCGGGCGTTCACCCCGCCGTCCGTCGATGTTCTCGTCCGGCGGCCAGACCATGTCGTTCACGCTCGAATCCCTCCCCGCGGTGCACTACCACCGTATGCGACGAGTTCGAACTGCGACACATGTGAGAGATCGAGCGGGAGAAGGGGGCCATAAGGCCTGTTTCATAACTGAGGCGGGGCTGCGGCGGGCCCAGATTCCGGCTGCGCGCACCCCGCGAAGGCCGGGTTACAACACCGGTAGCCAGGCCTCCGCGGGGCACACGCAGCCGAAATCTGGACTCCGCCTCGCTCCCACCTCAGCTATGAAACAGGCCTTATGGGACGTACACGCCCCAGGCGCCGCGCTCCATCCACCACGATCGCTTCCGGGTGAGGGTGCCCTCGACGCCGTCGTCGACGAACGGCAGGTCCGCGCGGGGGTGGATGGCCACCGCGCGGCCGTGGGCGCGGCGGACCTGGATCTCCATGCGGGACCGGCGGAACAGCCGGCGCGAGGCCACCGGGACCGCGACGGCCACGTCGAGCACGCCGTCGTCCATGGCGGGCGCGGTGACCAGCGGCAGGCCGTCGACGGTGGCGTACCGCGCCGCGTTCGCGACCACGGACACGAGCACGGGCTCGGTCCCGTCGGCGAGGACGGCGTCGTCGACCTCGACGCGGGCCAGGTAGGTGCCCGCCGTCCCGCCCGCGGTGACCCCGCCGATCAGGGCGCCGTCGAGCGTGACCGAGCCGCCGTCGTTGCGCAGCAGGTCGAGCCGGCGCACGTTGCCGCCCAGCACCGCGGCGGCCACGTCGGCCGGCGAGCGGGGCAGGCCCAGCCGTGTGGCCAGGTCGGTCGCGTCCGGGCCGAGGGGCAGCACGCCGATCGGCGGGAGGTCGGGGATGGTCCGGTCGCCCGGCAGGTCTTCCGGGCGCTTGCTGGGCGCCGGGGCGTACATCCGCACCAGCCGGCGGATGACGGCCCGCAGCTGGCCGTCGGCGGCAGTGGCGACGATCACGCGCGCCTCGGGCAGCGCGGCGAGGGCAGCGTCGATCTCCTTGTCGTCGTGGGCCACGACCGTCCGGACCTCGGCACTTGCCGTGCGCAGGGCGTCGCGGCAGGCAAGAATGGGAGTACGGGTGCCGCACGCGCCGCCTTCGCAGCCGCACTGCGAGTCTTCGCCGAGCGCTAGCAGCACGATGTCGACCACCGTTGTCAGCCTGCCTTTCCGAAGGTTGTTAGCCTGGCACCCCGGGCGAACGCGGGTCGCCCGACCTTGGAGGGCGAGCAGACATGCCAGCGATCGTGCTCATCGGCGCACAGTGGGGCGACGAGGGCAAGGGCAAGGTTACCGACATGATTGGCGGCGGCGTCGACTACGTCGTGCGCTACTCCGGCGGCAATAACGCGGGTCACACGGTGGTGACGCCGGACGGGCAGAAGTTCGCCCTGCATCTCATGCCGTCCGGCGCGCTCTGGCCCAACGCGGCCATCGTGATCGGCAACGGGGTCGTGGTCGACCCCAAGGTGCTGCTCACGGAGATCGACGGGTTGGCCGAGCGCGGGGTCGACGTGTCCCGCCTGATGATCTCGGGTGACGCACACCTCATCATGCCGCACCACCGGGCCCTGGACCGGGTGGTGGAGCGCTACCTCGGCTCGTCCCGGATCGGCACCACCGGCCGCGGCATCGGGCCGGCCTACGGCGACAAGGTCGCGCGCATGGGCATCCGCGTGCAGGACCTGCTCGACCCGGGCATCCTGCGCAAGAAGCTCGAGATCGTGCTGCGCGAGCGCAACCAGGTGCTGTTCAAGGTCTACAACCGCAAAGAGATCGACGTCGACGCGGTGGTGGAGGAGTACCTCACCTACGCCGAGCGCATGCGGCCCTACATCACCGACACCCGTCAGGTGCTCTGGAAGGGCCTGGAGCAGGGCCGCACGGTGCTGCTCGAGGGCGCCCAGGCCACCATGCTCGACATGGACCACGGCACCTACCCCTTCGTGACGTCGTCCAACCCGACCGCGGGCGGGGCGTGCGTGGGCGCGGGCATCCCGCCGACCGCCATCACCCAGGTCATCGGGGTGACGAAGGCCTACACCACGCGGGTGGGATCCGGGCCGTTCCCGACCGAGCTGTTCGACGAGAACGGCGTGCACCTGCGCAAGGTCGGCCGGGAGTACGGCACGACGACCGGTCGCGAACGGCGCACCGGCTGGTATGACGCGGTCGTCGCGAAGTACTCCACCCGGCTCAACGGCATCACCGACCTGGTCGTGACCAAGCTCGACGTGCTCTCGGGCCTCGAGAAGGTCCCGATCTGCGTGGCGTACGAGGTGGACGGCAAGCGCACCGACGACATGCCGATGACGCAGACGGAGTTCCACCACGCCACCCCGGTCTACGAGGAGCTGCCGGGCTGGTGGGAGGACATCTCCCAGGCCCGCTCGTTCGAGGACCTCCCGGCCAACGCGCGCGCCTACATCGAGCGCATCGAGGAGCTCGCCGGCACGCGGGTGTCCATCGTCGGGGTGGGTCCGGGCCGGGACGAAAACGTGGTGCGGCACCCGCTGATCTAGGCTGTCCGGGTGCGCGTACTCCTCATCGGAACGGGCGGCCGCGAGCACGCGCTCGCCGCCGCCCTGGCCGCCGACCCGGCCGTGACCGCCCTCATCTGCGCCCCCGGAAGCCCGGGCATGGCCGCGCTGGGAGAGCTGGCCGCGGTCGACCCGCTGGACCCCGGCGCCGTGGCCGCGCTCGCCGTCGAGTCGGGCGCGGACCTCGTCGTCGTCGGGCCGGAGGCGCCGCTGGTGGCCGGGGTCGCCGACGCGGTGCGGGCCAAGGGCATCGCCTGCTTCGGCCCGTCGCAGGCGGCGGCCCAGCTGGAGGGGTCGAAGGCGTTCGCCAAGGACGTCATGCGCGCCGCGGGCGTGCCCACCGCGCGCTCGTTCGTCTGCACCACGCCGGACGAGCTCGCCGCGGCGCTGGAGGAGTTCGGGCCGCCGTACGTGGTCAAGGACGACGGGCTCGCCGCGGGCAAGGGCGTCGTCGTCACCGAGGACGTCGCCGTGGCGCTCGCGCACGGGGCGGCCTGCGAGCGGGTGGTCGTCGAGGAGTACCTCGCGGGGCCCGAGGTGTCGCTGTTCGTGGTGACCGACGGGGTGGCGGCCGTACCGCTGCAGCCCGCCCAGGACTTCAAGCGCATCTTCGACGGCGACGAAGGCCCCAACACCGGAGGCATGGGCGCCTACACGCCGCTGCCGTGGGCCCCGCCGGACCTCGTCGAGCAGGTCATGGCGAGCGTGGTCCAGCCGACCCTCGCCGAGATGCGCAAGCGGGACGCGCCGTTCAGCGGCACGCTGTACGTCGGGCTGGCCCTCACCGCCGACGGCCCGAAGGTCATCGAGTTCAACTGCCGCTTCGGCGACCCCGAGACCCAGGCCGTGCTGGCCCGGCTGGAGACCCCGCTCGCCGGGGTGCTGCACGCCGCCGCGGTCGGCCGCCTCGCCGAGGACCCGCCGCTGGCCTGGCGCCCGGGCGCGGCCGTGTGCGTGGTCATGGCGAGCGCGGGCTACCCCGAGTCGGCCCACAAGGGCGACGTGATCACCGGTGCCGACGGCGTGCCCGGGGTGCTGCACTCCGGCACCGCCCGGCGCGCGGACGGCGCGCTGGTCACCGCCGGCGGCCGCGTGCTGGCGTGCACGGCGCTGGGCGAGTCGCTGGCCGAGGCGCGCGAGGCCGCCTACGCGATCGTGCGCGGGATCTCCTTCGACGGCGCGCAGTTCCGCACCGACATCGCCCTCGCCGCGGCGGAGGGAAGAATCGCCCTGCCATAGGCAACCCGGGCCGTCGCTGCCGCCGTTTCCTCCACGTACCCACACGGGAGGAAACGGATGACGCCGGAGCATTCCTATCGCGAGTACGTCGGCGGCAATCTCGAGCGCCTGCGCCGGACCGCGTTTCTGTTGTGCGGCGACTGGCACACCGCCGACGACCTCGTCTCGACGGTACTGGTGAAGCTGTACCGGCACTGGAAGCGGGCCGCGCGCTTCGAGCACCTGGACGCGTACGTCCGCCGCATGCTCATGCGCGCCTGGCTCGACGAGCGCCGCCGGCCCTGGCGCCGGGAGACGGCGACCGAGGTGCTGCCCGACGTGTCCGCGCCCGGCCCCGACGCCGATCGCCGGCTGGCCGTGCTCTCCCTGCTGGGCTCGCTGCCCCCGCGCCGCCGGGCCGTGCTGGTCCTGCGGTACTTCTGCGACCTCTCCGTCGAGGAGACGGCCGAGGCGCTCGGGTGCACCGAGGGGACCGTCAAGAGCCAGACGGCCCGGGCGCTGGAGTCGCTGCGGGCCCACCTCAGCGAGGGAGAAGCGTTGTGGACCTGAGAGAGGCCATGCGGGACGCCAGCGACGCCCCGCCGCCCACCGCCATCGACGTCGACCGGATCGTCACCGGCGAACGCCGGCGCGCCCGCGGCCTGCGGGTGGCCGGCTCCGCCGCCGTCGTGACCGTGCTCGCCTTCGGCGCGACGACGCTGCCGCGCTACTTCGGCGAGAGCCTGGCCCCGCCGGTGGGCGCCTTGCCGACCCACTCGACCGTGCCCTCCGGCTCGCGGTCGATGACGACCCGGCCGCCGTGCGACGTCAAGCGGGGCGACGGCGACCCGCCGCTGCACCCGGTGACCGAGACCTGCGAGCAGGCCACCTCCCGGCTCTCCGCCACCTTCGGCGGGAACCTCCAGGACGAGCTGGGCAACGACTGGCAGACGCCGCGATTCGTGCGCACCACCGCCGCCTCCGTGTCCTACCTCGCGTCGTGGGACTACAACCGGGACGGCCACGCCTTCAATCTCAGCGTGTGGCTCTACGCCAACCCGAAGGACAAGGCCGAGTGGCTGGACGTGCCGTGTGACAGCGATTGCCGCCGCGAAACGGTGAACGGCCTGCCCGTGATGATCACCTCCGGCCCCCGGGTCCTGGTCTCCCGGCCCGACGGCACGGAGATCCTCCTGTCCGTGGAGTCCTCGGCGGCCGGCAGCAGCGCGAACGTGCCGTTCATCAGCGAGGCGCAGGCGATCAAGCTGGCCACCGCGCCGGAGATGACGCTCTACCCGACCGTGCCCTGAGCGATCCGTTCGGCCGTCACCGCGGTGATGGCCCGGCCCCGCACCTGCGAGACGGTGAACCGCCAGTCCTGGACGGTCACCGTCTCGCCGGGGCCGGTCGGCAGCTTGCCCAGGCGCGCCAGCACCAGCCCGGCCACCGTGGTGAACGGCGCGTCCGGCCCGAGCTCGAGCGGGATGCGCACGTCGTCCAGGTCGTGGATGGGGAAGGTGCCCGGCAGCAGCACGCTGCCGTCGGCGTTGCGGCGCACCGGTGAGCCGGCGTCGGGGCCGGGCAGCGCGCCGACCACCTCGGCGACGGCGTCGGTGAGGGTCACGATGCCGTCGATCGCCCCGCGCTCGTCCACGACCAGCGCGATCTCCTGCCGCTCGGCCTTGAACCGCTGGAGCGCGTCGGCGACCGGCAGCGTCTCGGGCAGCAGCAGGGCCGGGCGCATGACGTCGCGGACCGTCGCGCCGGGAGCGGCCCGCACGAGGTCGGCCCAGTGCACGATCCCGGCCGCGCTGTCGAGGTCGCCGTTCTCGATCACCGGGGCGCGGGCGTGGCCGGACGCGGCCAGCTCGGTGGCGGCCTGCGCGGCGGGCGTTCCGGTCTGAAGAGCGAAGACCATCGGCCTCGGTACCAGCACCGCCCGCAGGCTGCGCGCCGCGATCTCGACCGCGCCGGAGATGATCTCGCGCTGCTGTCGCGTGAAGGTGGGCTGGCTGGCGACGAGGTCGCGCAGCTCCTCCGGGCCGATCTCGTCCTGCCGGCGGTGCGGGTCGGCCCCGGCCGCGCGGACGACGAGGTCGCTGGCCGACGCGAGCACCCAGATGGCCGGGCGCAGCAGCATGGAGATCACCCGCAGTGGCCGGGCCACGGCCAGCGCCCAGCCCTCGGCGCGCTGCATCGCGATCCGCTTGGGGGCGAGCTCGCCGATGACCAGGGTGACGAAGGTGAGCGCCAGGGTGACCAGCACGATCGCGAGCGGGCCGGACGCCCCGCCGAGGAAGCCCAGCAGCGGCTCGACCGGCTCGGCGAGGGAGACCGCGGCCGTGGCCGAGGCCAGGAAGCCGGCGAGCGTGATGCCGATCTGGATGGTGGACAGGAAGCGGTTCGGGTCGCGGGCGAGACTGGCGAGCGCACGGCCGGCGCCGTCGCGGCGCTCGAGGCGGCGCAGCTGCCCCTCGCGCAGGGAGATGAGTGCCATCTCACTGCCGGCGAACGCGGCATTGAGCAGAGTCAGGAGGAGGACCAGGGCCAGTTCGAACCAGACGTTGTCCATTGGACGGTTGACGATAACGCCTCTAGCTGGGAAAAAGCTGACGGCGAACGATCTTGCCGGTGGCATTGCGCGGGAGGGCCGGCACGAAGTAGACGTCCCGCGGCACCGAGAAACGGGCCAGCCGGTGCCGCACGTATTCGCGCACGGCGTCGGCGTCGAGCTGCTCGCCGGGGTGCAGCGCGATCCACGCGGCCAGGCGCTGGCCGAACTCCGGGTCGGGCACGCCGGCCACGGCCACCTCGCGCACCTGCGGCAGGTCGGCGATCACGTCCTCGACCGCGGCCGGGTAGACGTTCTCGCCGCCGGAGATGACCATGTCGTCCTCGCGGCCGTCGACGAAGAGCAGCCCGTTCTCGTCGAGGTGGCCGAGGTCGCCGGTGGCGATGAGGTCGCCGTAGTACTCGCGGCCGGTGCCGTTGGTGTAGCCCTCGAAGAGCATGTCGTTGCCGACGAAGATCCGCCCCACGGCGCCGGTCGGCTGCGGCGCGCCCGCGGAGGACAGGATGGCCACGCGCGTGCCGTGCGGGGGCCGCCCGGCGGTGCCCGGCGCGGCGCGCAGCTCCTTCGGCACCGCGATCGACGCCCAGGACGCCTCGGTCGAGCCATACAGGTTGTAGAGCACGTCGCCGTGCACGTCCATGAACCGGGTCGCCAGCGGGCCGGTCAGGGCCGAGCCGGAGACCGCGACCACCTTCAGCGTCGGGGTCTCGGTCGCGGGGGCCTCCAGGATGCGCTGGAGCATCACCGGTACGGCGAACAGCGAGGTGCAGCCATGGGTGTTCACCGAGGCCAGGGCGCTCGCGGGCGTGAAGCGGCGGTTCAGCGCGATGGTGCCGCGCAGCGCCAGGCACAGCTGCAGGGCGGCCAGCCCCCAGGTGTGGAAGAGCGGGGCGGCCACGAACATCCGCTCGCCGGCGTTGAGCGGGATGCGTGACACGACCGTGGCCAGCGGGCCGAGCCCGGCCGGGTTGCGGCGCCGGGCCCCCTTGGGCGTGCCGGTCGTGCCGCTCGTGAGCACGACGATCGAGCCCGGCTCGGCCGGCGGGGCGAGCTCCTCGGCCGGTGCGCGCTGGATCAGCTCCTCGAGCCGCTCGGTCGACTGCCGGGGCAGGGTCGGCGGGACCGCGGCCAGCATGCCGAGGAACACCTCGTCGTGCAGCAGCAGCTGCAGGCCCTGGTCGTGGGCGACGGACTCGACCTGCGCGTTGCCCAGGCCGGTGTTGACGAGCACTGCCTGCGCGCCGAGGGCGACGACGGCCATCATCGCCTCGATCATCGCGGCGGAGTTCTCGCAGAGCAGCCCGACGCGGTCGCCCGGGCGCACGCCGAGCTCGACCCGCAGCCCGTTGGCGAGGCGGCGGACGCGCAGGTCGAGCTCGCCGTAGGTGACCTGGCGGCGCTCGTCGATCACCGCGGTGCGGCCCGGGTCGCGGGCGGCGGCGGAGCGCATCTCGCCGTAGAGGCCGAAGCCCCACCGGCGCAGCGCGTTGAGCTGGCGGATGACGCGGCCCGGGCCGGCCGGGTTGAGCACCTTGCGCTTGGCGAGCGTGCGCAGTACGAATCCGGCGTCCATCGGCGGTGAACTCCTCGTTCATGATTGCTCGGCTTTGAGGGGTAAGTCCGAAACCTACCCCTCTGACCGAAGCCGCGCGAGGTCAGCGGATGTACGTACCCGAGATCGCGCGGGAGATCACCAGGCGCTGGATCTCGCTGGTGCCCTCGAAGATGGTGTAGATCTTGGCGTCGCGGAACCAGCGCTCGACGGGGTGCTCGCGCAGGAACCCGGCCCCGCCGAGGATCTGCACCGCCTTCTCGGTGACCGCCACGGCCACCTCGCCCGCCTTGAGCTTGCTCATCGAGCCCTCGCCGGCCTCGAAGACGCGGTTGTTGCGCCCCATCCACGCGGCCCGCCACACCAGCAGCCGGGCGGCGTCGATCTCCATGCGCATGTCGGCCAGGGCGAACGCGATGGCCTGGTTCTCGATGATCGGGCGGCCGAACTGCACGCGACCCTTGGCGTACTCCAGCGCGTACTCGTACGCCGCCCGCGCCACCCCGAGCGCCTGCGCGCCGACGGCGGGGCGGGACAGCTCGAACGTGCGCATCGCCGCCTGGCCCTGCGCCTTGCGGCCCTCACGCGCCCGGGCGAGCCGCTCGGTGAGCGCCTCCCGGCCGCCGAGCACCAGCTCGCCGGGGACCCGCACGTCGTCGAGGAAGACGTCGGCGGTGTGCGAGGCGCGCAGGCCGAGCTTCTTGAGCTTCTTGGCACCGTCGAGCCCGGGCGTGCCCGGCGGCACGATGAACGCGGCCTGGCCGCGCGAGCCCAGCTCGGGCTCGACGCTGGCGGTCACCACGTGCACGTTGGCGATCCCGCCGTTGGTCGCGTAGGCCTTCTGGCCGCTGATGACCCACTCGTCCGCGGCCTCGTCGTAGCGGGCGCGGGTGCGCATCGAGCCGACGTCGGAGCCGGCCTCGGGCTCGGTCGTGCAGAACGCGGCGACCTTCGGGTCGTCGGCGTCGCCGAAGCACTGCGGCACCCACTCCACCATCTGGTCCGGCGTGCCGCTGCCGTAGATGGCGGCCACCGCCAGGCTGGTGCCGAAGATGGCCATGCCGATGCCGGCGTCGCCCCAGAACAGCTCCTCGTTGGCGAGGCACAGCGAGAGGCCGGACGGGTCCGCCCAGGCGTTGGCGAGGAACTCGAAGCCGTAGAGGCCGATCTTCGCCGCCTCCTGGATCACCGGCCAGGGGGTCTCCTCGCGGGCGTCCCACTCCGCGGCGGCCGGGCGCACGACCTCTGCGGCGAAGCCGTGCACCCAGTCGCGAAGGTCCCGCTGTTCCTCGTTCAGGTCGAGCGAGAACTCGGGCATGATCATCAGGCCTTGGGGATGTCGAACAGGTTCGCGATGTTGGCGGCGAGGCCGAGGTCGCCCTTGGCCTTGAGCTTGCCGGTCATGAACATCATCATGGGGTTGCCGACGCCGGCGACGACCTTGAGGAAGTCGACCGGGCCGACGGTGATCGAGAGCTTCGGCTCCTGGTCGGGGCTCGGCGAGAGCCTGCAGGCGCCGTCCGCGATGACCAGCTCGTAGGAGTCGGTGCCGCCGTCCGGGGCGCCGGTGATGTTCCAGTGGATGATCGCGTTGGTCGAGCCCGCGCGGTCGGCCCGGAACAGCTCGGGGAACCGGGAGAAGATCGTGTCCAGGATCGTCTTGCGCTGCGGGCTGTTCATGATGTCGGCCAGCTGCGCGTCCGGCGCGCCCTTGACCAGGGCGGCGAACTGCTTCGGGTCGACGTTGTTGAAGTCGCCCAGGGCGTCGAGGTCGGACATGGATGGACCCTCCGTCTGAATAAGCTACTCGTGCGTAACCTTACGCACGAGTAGGTAAGGTGGCAAGATGCTGAAACGGCTCCCCCGCGTCGTGCGTGAGCAGCAGATGCTCGACGCTGCGGTCAAGGTCTTCTCCAGGCGCGGGTTCCACGCCGCGTCGATGGACGAGATCGCGGAGGTGGCCGGCATCTCGAAGCCGATGGTGTACGCGTACCTCGGCACCAAGGACGAGCTGTTCCTGGCCTGCCTGCAGCGCGAGGCGACCCGGCTGATGGAGGCGGTCGCGGCCGGGGTCGTGCCCACCGCCCGCCCCGACGAGCAGCTGTGGAACGGGCTGCGGGCGTTCTTCGCCTTCGTCGGCGCGCACCGCGACGGCTGGCAGGTGCTCTACCGCCAGGCCCGCAGCGAGCCGCCCTTCGCCGCCGAGCTCTCGGCGATGCGCACCCGGATCGTCGAGGTCGTCGCCGGGCTGCTCGAGGGCGCCTGGGCCCAGGCCGAGGCGAACCGCACCGCGGTGGCCGACGACTTCCTCGCGATGGCCTTCGCCTACGTGGGCGCGGCCGAGTCGCTCGCGGACTGGCTCGCCGACCACGCGGACGAGGACCCGGAGCACACCGCGACCCGCATGATGAACTTCGTCTGGGTCGGCGCCGACGCGCTGCTGCAGGGCCGGGTCTGGCGCGCCTAGGCCGTTCCCACGGCCGGCACCTGGGCCAGGCCGATGCCGATGAGCGCGCCGAGCAGCAGCACGGTGCCCACCACCGTCGCGACCTGCATGGCCGTGCGCTGTTTGGGTGGGGCGTAGGCGAACCCGGCGGCCACCACCGCCCCGACGATCAGCCCGCCGACGTGCGCCTGCCAGGAGATGTAGTTGCTGAAGCTGAACGTCACCACGAGGTTGAAGATCAGCACGGGCACCACGCTGGCGATGCTGAGCTTGAGCTTGCGCAGGATCACGATGAGCGCCGAGAACATGCCGAAGACAGCGCCCGAGGCGCCGGCGCTCTGTGAGTTCGGTGCGGCGAGGAGGAACACGAGCACACCGCCGCCGAGGCCGCACAGCAGGTACAACGCCAGGAAGCGAATCCGTCCGAGCGCCGCCTCCAGGGGCCGGCCCAGAATCCACAGCGCCCACATGTTCATCGCCAGGTGCAGCAGCCCGAAGTGCAGGAACATGGACGTGAAGATCTGGTAGAAGTCACCGTCGGCGACGCTGCGGCCGGGCAGCCGGATGTCGGAGCCGCGAGCGGTGAAGTAGGGCACCTCGGCGCCCCACTCGTGCAGCGGTGTCGAGCCGCCGAGCAGGCCGCCCAGTCCGCCACCGCCGAGGCCGCCCGCGGCGCCGCGGCCCGCGCTGATGATCCCGATGATGAAGACCAGCACGTTGATCACGATGAGCGTGATGGTGACCGTGCCGGCCGTGCCGGCCTGGGTGCCGCCGAACGCCGTGCGCGCCTGCCGCTGGGTCCGGTTCCCCTCGCGGACGCAGTCCGGGCACTGGAAACCGACCGATGCCTCGTTCATGCAGTCGGGGCAGATCGGCCGGTCGCACCGGGTGCACCGGACATACGTCTCGCGATCGGTGTGCCGGTAGCAGACGGGGACCACGTTCGCCGGCGGCTGAGTCATGCTGACAAGGTTAGCCAGCACTCACCCGATGCCCGGCGGCGCGCGGTCCCGTCCGTCGGCGCGTCGTTCAGCTGGTGCGCTCGACCGTGACGCTGTTGATCACGATGTCGTTCACCGGGCGGTCCATGCGGCCGGTCTGGGTGGTCGCGATCTGGTCGACGACCTTGCGGGAGGCCTCGTCCGTGACCTCACCGAAGATGGTGTGCTTGCCGTTGAGGTGCGGGGTCGGCCCGACCGTGACGAAGAACTGCGAGCCGTTGGTGCCCTGGCCGAAGCGCACGCCGGCGTTGGCCATGGCCAGCAGGTAGGGCCGGTTGAACTGCAGCTCCGGGTGAATCTCGTCGTTGAAGTTGTAGCCCGGGCCGCCGGTGCCGGTGCCCGTCGGGTCGCCACCCTGGATCATGAAGCCGCTGATCACGCGGTGGAAGATGACGCCGTCGTAGTACGGGCCCTTGCCGGCCTCGCCCGTGCGGGGGTCCGTGTAGTCCTTGGTGCCCTCGGCGAGCTCCACGAAGTTGCGCACGGTCTTCGGGGCGCGGGTGGGGAACAGCTCAAGCCGGATATCGCCGACATTCGTGTGCAGCGTCGCGAACAGTTGCTCGGCCACCAGTTCTCCCTTTCCTTGGTGACATTCCGTCATCACGGTATCCGACGGGGATTCTGCCGGTTCGGGGTGTACGGACCCCCGGTTCGATGCAGGATCAACACCAGCGGTCCTGGTCGTGAGGTTCCCCCTGGTCGGATCGGGGTAACCGGGGAAGGACGGGATTTCGCGCCTCGGGAGGTGGAGCAAGTGTTTCGACGTCGTCAGGTGCAGTCGCACACCCGGCTCATGCGGGACGAGATCGGGGAGAGCCTGGATCACCTGCGGATGGCCGCGGCGCATGCCGCCGATGGCGCTTCGGGCGCCTTGGCGCCACGCGTCGACGCCGCTCGCAAGGCGGTGAAGCCGCGGCTGGACAGCGGTGTCAACCGGGCCATGGGCGGCATGGAGTCGGTCATAGTGATCGCGCGCGAGCGCGGGAAGCAGGCCGGGCGCAAGGCCGAGAAGATGAGCCGCAAGGGCCGGAACAAGATCGCGCGCAACGAGCGCAAGTCGTCACGGCGCATGCCGATGGCGATCGGCGGCCTGGTGGTCGCCGGGGCGGCGGTGGGTGCCGCGGCCGCGTTCATGCGTCGCCGGCGCAACGAGCAGAGCTGGGACGAGTACGGCTCGACGCGCACGACCGGCGACACGGGGTCGATGCTCGGTGCCGCCAAGTCCACGATGGACGCCGGCATCGACAAGGCCAAGACGATGGGCGAGCAGGCGAAGGATCGCGCTTCCGACCTGATCGGCCACAAGAGCCCGAACGACGGGCCGACGAGCGGCGGGGAGTACGCCGCCTCGAAGAACAGCCGCTCCTAGCACGGCCTGATCGCACATGGACTGGCCCGTCCCCGGCCACGGGGGACGGGCCACCTGTGTATCTCTAGAGCCAGCCGCTGCGGCGGAAGCCCCAGAACAGGGCGCCGCTGCTGCCCACCATCAGGGCCATCACGCCCGGATAGCCGAATTCCCAGTGGATCTCGGGCATGGAGTCGAAGTTCATGCCGTAGATGCCGGCGATCGACGTGATCACCGCGGCGATGGCGGCCCACGCCGCGATCTTGCGCATGTCGTTGTTCTGGTCGACGCTCACCTGGGCCAGGCGGGCCGCCAGCACCGAGTTGATGACGTCGTCCAGGTAGAGCACCTGCTCGACCGCCCGTGCCAGGTTGTCGGCCACGTCGCGGAAGTAGCTGCGGATCTCGTCCGGCAGATCGGCCACCTGGCTCGCGACCAGGCCGTTCATCGGGCGCTGGAGCGGCAGCACGGCCCGCTTGAACTCCATCAGCTCGCGCTTGAGCTGGTAGACGCGCTGGATGCGGTCGGCGCTGCGGCGGCCCCGGTTGCCCTGGGGGCTGAAGACCTGGTCCTCGACCGCGGCGACGTCCTCCTCGATGTTCTGCGCGACGTCGACGAGCGTGTCGACCACGCTGTCGGCGACCGCGTAGGCGACCGCCCACGGGCCGCGGGCCAGCACCTCCTGCCGACGCTCCAACCCCGAGCGGACCGGCGCGAGGCGGCTGGCGTCGCCGTGCCGCACGGTGATGATGAAGTGCTCGCCGATGAACATCAGCACGTCGCCGGTCTCGACCACCTCGCTGGTGTCGGTCAGCTCGTCGTGCTCGACGTATCGGGCCGTGCGCATGGTCAGGAAGGTCATCTCGCCGTAGCGCTCGACCTTCGGCCGCTGCCGCGACTGCACGGCGTCCTCGACCGCGAGCTCGTGCAGCTGGAACGTCTCCGCGATCGCCGCCATCTCCGCGGCCTGCGGCTCCTTGAGCCCGATCCACACGAAGCCCCGGTGCCGGCGGGCGGCGTGCAGGGCCTCGGCGTAGGTGCGCTCGCCGGGCTGGCGGATGCCGTCCACGTAGAGCGCGCAGTCCACGATCGCGCTGTGGCCCGGCGCGGCCGCGGGCTTGGCCGCCGGCGGGGCGGAGTTGTTGAGCATCCGCGACATCGCCCGCACCGGCCGAGACAGCGCGCGCTGCAGCGGACCGGAGTTGGGGTGCTGTTCGTCGGCCATCTCGACCTCCCGGGTGGGACGAGGGGCCGGCCCGCGCGATGTTGGCACCGGGCGGACCGACCGCAGGTGGGGGGGGTGGGGGCGCGGTCGGCCCACCCGGTGCCGTTGGGGGGCGGGGGGTGATGCCTGCGGCGCTCGCTTTGGAAAGCGCGCCGGGCTGGATTTTGATCCATCCGGTACCGCCGGCGGAACCACCCCCACCATCACGGTTTGGTGTCAGGTTCCTTGGAACGGGTATTTCTGCGCGATTGTGCTGCCTCAGGCCGACTTGCGCACGGCTTCGATCGCCGCGGCCAAGCGCTGGACACCCTCGTCGACCTCGTCGTTGAGCACCGCCGAGAAGGCCAGCCGCACCGAGTGCCGACCGCCGTCGAGCAGGAAGTCGGAGCCCTTGACCACGGCCACGCCGAAGTCCTTGGCCGCCACCTTCTCGAGCTCGGTGGTGTCGATGTCCTCCGGCAGCTCCACCCAGAGGAAGTAGCCGCCGTCCGGCTCCACGAAGGTGGCGTCCGGGATGTGCTTGCGCAGGCTCTCGCCCAGCAGGCGGGCCCGCTCGCCCAGCGTCGCGCTGACCTTCTCGATCGAGCGCGTGACGTCGCCGCTGGCGCAGAACTGGTGCACGATGGCCTCGGCCACCATGCTCGGCGAGATGTAGATCGTCGTGGCCCGCTTCGCGATGCCGCCGATCGTCGCCTTCGGCCCGACCAGGTAGCCGACCCGCAGGCCCGGCGCGATGGTCTTGGTGAACGAGCTTGCGTGCACCACGACGCCCGCGGTGTCCTGCTCGAGCATCGACGGCAGCTTCTCGCCCCGCCAGCGGATCTCCGCGTAGGGGTCGTCCTCGAAGATCGTGAAGCCGAACTCCTGCGCGAGCGCCAGCAGCGCGGTGCGCTTCTCCGCCGACAGGGTGACACCCGCCGGGTTCTGGAAGTTGGGAATGATGTGCGCCAGGACCGGGCGGACCCCGCTCTCCAGCAGCGCACGCAGCTCCGCGACGTCGATGCCGTCCGCCTCCAGCGTCACCGGGTGGACCTCGGCCCCCAGGTTGCGCAGGTTCAGCAGCGTGCGGTCATACGTCGGCTTCTCCACGATCACGGCGTCGCCCGGCTTCACCAACTGCTCGAAGAGCAGGGCGTCGGCCTGCATCGAGCCGTTGGTGACGATGACCTGGTCGGCCTCCACGCCGTGCTTCTCGGCGATCCACGTGCGCAGCGGAAGGTAGCCCACGGACGTGCCGTAGGCCGTGATGCCGGCCGGGTCGGTCTCGAAGGCGCGGACCGCGGCGGCCTTGAGCCCGTCGACGTTGATGATGTCGAGACTGGGCGCGCCACGAGCGAAAGAAATCAGCTGCATGCCTGGCAGCCTACGCACGCGACCGCTGGCCGTTCAGCCGAGTTCCCGCCCTCCACCTGGGGTGTGAGCCGGCCGTTTCCGAGGTTCTTGCGGCCGGAGAGCCCCGGCGCGCCAAGATTCACGCCGAGATCGTCGTCTGGACCCAGACTCGCATGATGTCGCGCACGGAAATGACTCCCAACACATCGTCGCCGTCGAGCACGACCAGGTGACGGAAGCCGCCGCGGACCATCGCGGCCGCGGCCTCCTCGATCGTCCACGACGGGCTCGCGTAGACGACCTCCCAGGTGATGTGGTCGGCCGCGCGCTCGACGTCGGGATCGAGGTCGGTGCCGATCGCGTTGAGAATGTCCCGCTCGGTGATGATGCCGATGCCAGCGCCGTCGGGATCGGCGACGATCGCCGAGCCGACCTTCCGCCGCGCCATGAGCGCCGCGGCCTGCCGCAGGGTGTGGTCGGGGCCGAGCTGCACGACGGCCGTGGACATCGCTTCGTGTACCTGCATGGTGATCACTCCTCGCAAGGGCACGGTTACGCCACATGATCCCGTGCCGGGCGCGAAGTCTCAAGACCCGCTCACTCGCCGGTGCGGGGAGATACAGTTGCGCAACGTGCGGTTTCTCAACGACCAGACGCCCGGGCACGAGCTGACCTACGACGACGTCTTCATGGTGCCGAGTCGCTCGGCCGTGGAGTCGCGGATGCAGGTAGATCTCACCACGGGTGACGGCAGCGGGACCACGATCCCGATCATCGTGTCGAACATGACCGCCGTCGCCGGGCGCCGCATGGCCGAGACCGTGGCCCGCCGCGGCAGCATCGCGATCATCCCGCAGGACATCCCGATCGACGTCGTGGGCGAGGCGGTGTCGTGGGTCAAGCAGCGCCACCTCGTGCACGACACCCCGATCACCCTCGGCCCGACCGAGACCGTCTCGCTCGCCCTCGACCTGCTGCCGAAGCGGGCCCACGGCGCGGTGATCGTCGTCGAGGACGGCCGCCCGGTCGGCGTGGTCACCGAGGCCGACTGCGTCGACGTGGACCGCTTCAGCCAGCTGGGCGGCGTCATGTCGCGCAACCTGCTCACCCTGCCCCACGACGTGACCCCCGAGGAGGCGTTCAACCGCCTGGCGGCCGGGCACCACCGCCTCGCCCCGGTGATCGACTCGGCCGGCCGGCTGGTCGGCATCCTCACCCGCAACGCCGCCCTGCGCGCCACGCTCTACTCCCCCGCCGTCGACGCCGAGGGCCGGCTGCGCATCGGCGCCGCCATCGGCATCACCGGCGACGCCGCCGGCCGCGCGGACAAGCTGCTCGCCGCCGGGGTCGACGTGCTCGTCGTGGACACCGCCCACGGCCACCAGGAGCGGATGATCAGCACCCTGCGCGCGGTGCGGGCGCTCAACCCGTCCGTGCCGATCGTCGCCGGCAACGTGGTCACCGCCGAGGGCACCGCCGACCTGCTCGCCGCGGGCGCCGACATCGTCAAGGTCGGCGTCGGCCCCGGCGCCATGTGCACCACGCGGATGATGACCGGCGTCGGCCGGCCCCAGTTCTCCGCGGTGCTCGAGTGCGCGGAGGAGGCGCGGCGCCACGGCGGGCACGTGTGGGCCGACGGCGGCGTGCGCCACCCGCGGGACGTGGCCCTGGCCCTCGCCGCGGGCGCGTCCAACGTGATGATCGGGTCGTGGCTGGCCGGCACCCACGAGTCGCCCGGCGATCCGCGGCGCGACCCCGACGGCCGGCTCTACAAGGAGAACTTCGGC
Source organism: Dactylosporangium sp. NPDC000244 (assembly GCF_040300725.1). NCBI lineage: Bacteria > Bacillati > Actinomycetota > Actinomycetes > Micromonosporales > Micromonosporaceae > Dactylosporangium > Dactylosporangium sp. NPDC000244. The sequence goes on along the minus strand of NZ_JBEPEH010000013.1, from coordinate 174,121 downwards.
ATGGCCTCGGCCCGGGCCGTGAGCCGCCGCACCGCCGACGACAGCGTCTACGAGCGGGCCCGCAAGGCACTGTTCGAGGAGGGGATCTCGTCCTCGCGGATGTATCTCGACCCGCGCCGCCCGGGCGTGGAGGACATCCTCGACGAGATCGTGGCCGGCGTGCGCAGCGCGTGCACGTATGCGGGCGCCGCGGACCTGGCCGAGTTCGCCGCGCGCGCCACGGTGGGTGTGCAGAGCGCGGCCGGCTACGCCGAGGGCAAACCTCTCGATGTTAGCTGGTAAACCCTCAAAATTACCTCAAAGACCGGATGGTCCGGTGTCCCGTAGGTCACGTAAGGTGCACGTCGTGAACCTCGCTCGCGACCCCCTCGGCTTGTGACGCCACGGCCGTTGCTGCGCCGCTTGCAGGGTCTTCGCGGCGCGTCACGCTTCGTCGGGGCGGGACTGCTCGACCAGGTCGTCATCGCCGCGGCCAACTCGGCGAACACGCTCCTGGGCGGCATTCTGCTGCCGAAGGAGCAGTTCGGCGCCCTGGCGCTGGCGCTCGCCGTCGGATACTTCGCGATGTACCTCAACCGAGCCATCGTCGGCGACGTCCTGCTCGCGCTCGCGTCGCGCTACGACGGGGATCCGCGCATCCGCCTGGCCCGCAACGGCCTGGCCACCGCGCTGTGCTCCGGTCTCATCACCACCGTCGTCTTCGCGGTGCTGTGGGCGTTGTGGCCGAACCGGGGCGAGATCGACCTGCACGATCTCATCTGGCTTGCCCCGTTCATGATCCCGATCATGCTGCACGACACCGCCCGCTGCGACTACCTGGCCGACCGGCGGCCCGACAAGGCGCTCGGCATCGACCTCGTGTGGGCGGGCACCCAGGCGGTCATGGTCGCGATCATGATCGTCACGCACAGCTCCAGCGCCGGCGGCCTGCTCGCGGTCTGGGGGCTCGGCGCGACAGCGGGCATCACGGTCTACCTGCTGCGCGAGAAGCGGCTGCCGTGGCAGGGCAGCCCGCTCGCCTGGCTGGCGGAGACCCGCCACCTCTCGAGCTGGTTCACGATCACCGCGATCGTCGCCCAGGTGCAGGTGCTGGCGATCAGTTTCGTGGTCGCCGGGCGCCTGTCCAAGGTCGACCTGGGCAACCTGCGCTTCGTGCAGACGGTGCAGCTGCAGCCGGTACAAAACCTGATCACGGCCGTCCAGAGCCTGCTGGTGCCGAGGGCCTCGCGCAACGCCGCCGACGCGGCCAAGCCGGGCCCGGAGGGGGTCGAGGCCGCGGCCGCCCTGCGCCGTCAGACCCGCACGCTCGCGACCGCGTTCGCGGTGCTGGGCGCGCTCATGGTGCTGATCATCTGGCCGATCGTGTCCTTCGTCCTCGTGCACACCCACAAGTTCTCCGAGGCCGCCCCGCTGGCCCTGCCCATCGCGCTGCAGGGCGCGGTCTACCTGCTGCAGGTGCCGTTCACGGCGGCCATGCGCGGGATGCACCGGGCGCGGATGCTGTTCCTGCAGTACGTCGTCTTCGCCGTCGTCTCCCTGAGCGGCCTGACGCTCGGCGCGGACTACGGCGGGCTGCACGGCGCCGCGTGGGGCCTGCTGACGGGCTCGACCGCGGGGCTGATCTGCATGGTGATCCTCTACATGTACGCCCTGCGCTGGGTCGGCCCGCCCGCCGGAACCCCGGCCCCGTCCAGGCCGGCCGCCCCGCAGAACGTCTGACCCGCTGGTCAGCCGATGACGCCGCGGTACACGTCGAGCAGCCGCGAGATGAGCACGTCCGGGGCGAACTGCGTCTCGAAGCGGGCCCGCGCCACGGGGGCCAGCGCGGCCGCGCCCTCGCGGGCCTTGAGCAGCCCGTCGGCCAGGGCGGCGGGCTCCGGCTCGACCACCCAGCCCGCGTCGCCGGCCAGGTAGGGCAGGCCGCCCCGGTCGGTGACGAGCACCGGCCGCCCGCCCGACAGCGCCTCGAGGACGATCGTGGGGAGCACGTCGTGCCAGGTGGAGGCGGCGATCACGCACGCCGCCCGGGCGATCTCGGCGCGCACCGCCGCGTTGTCGACGGCGCCGAGGTAGGTGACGTCCGCGCGGGTCGCGGCGGCCTTCTCGGCCAGCGGGCGCAGCGGGCCGTCGCCCGCGATCCGCAGCGGGCCGAGCGCCCCGTCCGGGTGCCGCGACCAGGCGTCCAGCAGCAGCTCCAGGCCCTTCTCGGGGCTGAGCCGGGCGGCGTAGAGGAACCCCTCGCCGGAATCCGGGGCCGCGCCCGCGTCGGGGATGCCGTTGGGCTTGACGGTGATCCGCTCGGCCGGGATGCCGAAGTCGGCCAGGTGCGCGGCGATGCGGTCCGTGAGCGCGACGAAGTGGTCGACCTGCTTCCACGTGCCGCGGTGGTAGGCCAGCGTCGCCGCCATGACCGCCGACTGGGCCTTCGAGCCGCGGTAGCACGTGTGGGTCACGGCCGGCAGCGGGAACGCCTTGCCGCGGCACTCGGTGCAGATGCGGCCGTCGCGGAAGTACAGGCCGGGCGCGCACACCTGCCGGTAGTTGTGCACCGTGTGCACGACCGGGACGCCGTGCGCGTGGGCCGTCTTCACCACCGTCGGTGACAGCAGTGGATACGGGTTGTGAAGATGTACGACATCCGGCTTCTCGCTCTTCAGCAGCTCGGCGAGCGCCTTCTGCGACGCTCCGTTGCGGATCGGCGACAGCGGCAGCAGCACCTTCTGGGCCGTGGAGAACGTGCCGATCTCGTCGGAGCTGCGCAGGAACGGCAGCACGGTGACCCCGGCCGCGCCGAGCTGCGCGATCTCGGCGTCGACGATCACGTTCTCGCCGGAGGGCTGACCGGACGCATAGCGGTTGTGGGCGACGACGACCTTCATGGTGAACAAAGCGTACGGACCCCGGGGTGAGGCAGACTGTACGGGTGCCCGAGCTTCCCGAGGTCGAGGCGCTCGCCGCGTTCCTGCGGGAGCGCGCCGCCGGCCACATCATCGACCGCATCGAGGTCTCCTCGCTCAGCGCGCTGAAGACCTTCGACCCGCCGATCACCGCCGCGGCCGGACAGCCGATCACCGGCGCCTCCCGGCACGGCAAGTTTCTCGACATTCACGTCGGCGAGGACCTGCACCTGGTCACGCACCTGGCCCGCGCCGGCTGGCTGCACTACCGCGACACGTTCAACGCCAAGACCCCGCTCAAGCCGGGGTCCGGCCCGATCGCGCTGCGGGTGCGCCTCGACGACGAGTCCGGCTTCGACCTGACCGAGGCGGGGACGAAGAAGAGCCTCGCGGCCTACTTCGTGACCGACCCCCGGCTCGTGCCCGGCGTGTCCCGCCTCGGGCCCGACGCCCTGGCCGTGAGCGAGGACGAGTTCGCGGCGGCAATGCGCTCGCGCCGGGGCCAGATCAAGGGCGTCCTCACCGACCAGACGATCCTCGCCGGGGTCGGCAACGCCTACTCCGACGAGATCCTGCACGCCGCCAAGATGTCCCCGTTCGCGCTCACCAACAAGATCACGGATGAGGCGATGGCCCGGCTGCACGCGGCGATGCGCACCGTGCTCACCGACGCCGTCGCGCGCTCGGTCGGGCAGAAGGCGGCCACGCTCAAGTCCGAGAAGCGCTCCGGGCTGGCCGTGCACGCGCGCACCGGGCTGCCGTGCCCGGTCTGCGGGGACACGGTCCGGGAGGTCTCGTTCGCGGACACCTCGCTGCAGTACTGCCCCACCTGCCAGACCAACGGGAAGCCCTTGGCGGACCGTCGCCTGTCGAAGCTCGTACGCTGACCGGCGTGCGTCGTGCGTTTCTCGTGGCTTTCGCCGCGTTCTTCCTCCTCGGTGCGGCCTGGGCTCTCGCCCTGCCGGTGAACGGGACCTACGACGAGAAGCAGCATCTCGTCCGCGCCTACGCGGTGTGGACGGGCCAGTGGCTGCCGCACGAGCGGGCCACGGACGCGAGCGGCATCGACACCAGCGCGTTCACCGGCCCGCGCAGCCTGCTGCCGGACAACGCCGACTGCACCTGGATCGACAAGCCCGACTACCACCCGGCGAGCTGCCTGGTGGCCACCGGCGACCGGGCCGACACGCTGGTGCCGAGCGCGGCCGCGCGGTACAGCCCGGTCTACTACGCCCTCGTCGGCCTCCCGCTGCGGATCAGCCCCGACGGCACCGGCCTGATCTGGGCCCGGCTGCTGTCCGCCGCGCTCGCGGCCGCCCTGCTCGCCGCGGCGCTGGCGATCGCGCCGGGCCGGCTGGAGCGGCTCGCCGTCGTGCTCGTGGTGACCCCGATGCTCGCGAACCTGGCCGGCTCCATCAACCCCAACGGGCTGGAGATCGCCGCGGCCGTGCTGCTCTTCGTGGCGCTGCTGCATCGCCGGTTCGCGCTCGCCGGGGTCGGGGCCCTGCTGCTGTTCACCGTCCGGGACCTGGGCCCGTTCTTCGCGCTGGCCGCCATCGCCGTGGCGCTGCTCGTGTCCCGGCAGCATCCGCGGGTGCTGCTGCGGCGGGCCTTCGCCGTCCCGGCCGCGCTCGGCGCCGCGTTCGCCGTGTTCTGGGCGGCCGTGGCGTCCCGCGGCAGCGACCTCGTGCCGGGCCGGCCGGTGCCGCCGACGAGCACGGGCGCGATCCTGTCCGACATCGCGCACGACCGCGCCGAGTTCTGGGCCCGCCAGATCGTGGGCCAGTTCAACTACGGCGAGACGACGATCTCGATCGCCGTCATCGGGCTGTGGTACCTCCTGTGCGCCGCCCTGGTCCTGCCCGCCCTCGTGCTGGGCGACCGGCGGCTGCGGCTCGGCATCGGGACCGCCTTCCTCGGCAGCGCGGCGCTGCTGGTGGCGCTGGAGCTGTACTTCGCGCCGAAGGTCGGCCACTTCGCCCACGGCCGCTACGTGATGCCCCTCGGCGTCGGCGTGGTCCTCCTCGCTCCGGCGGCGGTTGGTTACTCAGCGTGGTTGTCGGCCTCACCCTGGCGGGAACGCGTGGTGCTCGTCGCCGCCGCGCTCACGGTACCGATGCAGCTCTATGCCCTGGCTCGCGTGATGACCCGCTTCGAGCGCGGGATCTCCGCGGGTCTCGACCCGTTCGGCGGCGCCTGGACCCCTCCGCTCGGCAGTCTCGTGCCGCTTCTGTGTGCTTTGGTGGGTGCTGCGCTACTCGGGGTGATTGTCACGCGGAGTTCTGTCCGGCCTACGCCAGTGCTCTCGACAGCGAATACGTTCAGCAACTAGTGTCGGCCGGTCGTCATCGGTTGCTCCGGCTGCCATGGGACACTTTGGACGTGCTTTCCGGTGTCCGTGAACCAGCAGCGACCACGGACTTTGTCGAAACCGGCCGAGCAGAGCTGTGCCGCGCCTTCTGGGTCGCGGCGCGAGAGGACGCACTGAGGTGACCGCTAGTCTCCAACGTCCGGCCACCCCGCCGAGCCGGAGATCGACCTTGGGTGAACTCGACAGCTTCGAGATTCTTCCCGATCATGCCGCGGCTCCCGTGGGTCCGAACGGTGTGCCGCGATCGGGCTGGCAGCGGACCAAACGGGCGGCGCGGTGGCACCGGCCCTACGCGGCCATCCTGGTTCTGCTCGACGTCGGCGCGGTGGCGCTGTCCTCCCTGATCGCCCAGGCGACCCTCGCCAACGCCAACGTCGGCTTCGAGGACGAGCCGGGCCTCTTCGGCCTCATCGTCTACGTGCTGCTGCCCGCCGTGTGGCTGGGCGTCCTGTGGGGCCACGGCGCGTATGACCGCCGCTACCTCGGCACCGGCACGGACGAGTTCAAGCGGGTCGTGCGCGCGTCCTGGACCGTCGTGGCGATCGTCGCCTTCGCCGCGTTCGCCTTCAAGATCCAGCTGTCCCGGTTCTCGGTCGGCGCCGCACTGGTCCTCGGCCTGATCTTCGTGCTCGTGTTCCGCTACATAGCACGCCGCGGCCTGGCTTTCGCCCGCACGAAGTTCCACCTCGCGACCCATCGCATGCTGCTCATCGGCACGCTACAGGAGGCGCTGGAGGTGCACGCGGCGATCGCGCGAGACCCCGCCTCCGGGCTGGTGCCGGTCGGCATCCACCTCACCGAGGGCTACGCGCCGCGCCCGAGCACCGTCACCCCGGTGCCCGTGCACGCCGGCCGCGACATCCTCTCCCTCGTCCGCGAGCTCAACGCCGACACGATCGCGGTCTGCGGCTCGGCCAGCTCCGAGCCCGTGGAGCTGCGGCGGCTCGCCTGGCAGCTCGAGGGCACCGGCATCGACCTCGCCGTCGCGCCCCAGCTGACCGACATCGCCGGGCCGCGCGTGCACATCCGCCCGATCGAGGGCATCCCGCTGCTCTACGTCGAGGAGCCCAAGCTCTCCGGCGTCGGCTGGCTGTTCAAGAACATCATCGACCGTATCCTCGCGCTGCTCGGCCTGCTGCTCGTCCTGCCGTTCTTCCCGTTCATCGCGCTGGCCATCAAGCTGTCGGACCCCGGGCCGATCTTCTTCCGCCAGCCGCGCATCGGCCGCGAGGGCAAGACGTTCCGGGTCTGGAAGCTGCGCACGATGTACGTCGACGCCGAGGACCGCCTCGCGACGCTCAAGGACGAGAACGAGAGCGACGGGCTGCTCTTCAAGATGAAGAACGACCCGCGCGTGTTCCGGGTCGGCCGCTGGCTGCGCGCGTCCTCGGTCGACGAGCTGCCGCAGCTGATCAACGTGCTGATGGGCGAGATGTCGCTGGTCGGGCCGCGGCCGCTGCCCGCCGAGGACGGCGACTTCCTCGGCGACGTGCGCCGGCGGCTGCTGGTGCGCCCGGGCATCACGGGCCTGTGGCAGGTCTCCGGGCGCAGCGACCTGAGCTGGGACGACGCCGTGCGGCTGGACCTGTACTACGTCGACAACTGGTCGCTGATGATGGACGTCCACACGATGTGGCGGACCATCTGGGTCGTGGTCTTCCGCAAGGGCGCCTACTGAGCGACCGCCTCTCCCGTTGCGCTTCCTCGGGGACGGTGATCGAAAAGTCCGACACTGCGTGATCGGACTTTTCGGACTTATACCCCGTCCGGGTATTCGCCCGGTTCTTGAGTGCTCTTCCGCTCGAGCGGCCCGGTGGACCACGATGTCCGCGTGGGTGCCAACCTCGCCGCCGGACTCATCGTCGTCGTGCTCGTGTGCGCGCTCGGCGGGGCCGTCTACGCGGTGATCAGGCACCGGGGCCGACGGGCCATCGCGACCGCGGCCCAGCGCGCGACGTACGACGTGCTGCACATCGCCGAACTCGCCGCCGAGCCGCTGCGCAACGGGCTCACCGAGGCCGCGGCCGGCAAGGCCATCCGGCACCTGCGCACGCTCACGGGAGCCGCGGGCATCGCGCTCACCGACGCCCGGAGCGTCCTCGCGTTCGACGGCGTCGGCGAGCACCATCGCGACCACGCCGCCGCCGCGGCGGTCAAGGCCGTCGCGGCCGGCCGCCCGACCGTGCTCGGCGGCCGGGAGCTGCCCTGCGACCTCGTCGACTGTCCGATCCGGGGCGCGGTGGTGGTGCCCCTGGCCCAGCGCGCGGGCGCGCTCGTCGCGCTCTCCGACGGGCCGCCGGCGCCGGGGCTGGTGCAGGCGACCGCCGAGACCGCCCGATGGGTCGGCACCCAGCTCGCCCTGGCCGAGCTCGACACCTCGCGGGCGCGGCTGGCCCGGGCCGAGGTGCGGGCGCTGCGGGCGCAGATCAGCCCGCACTTCATCTACAACGCGCTGACCGCCATCGCGAGCTTCGTGCGCACCGACCCCGAGCTGGCCCGGGAGCTCATTCTGGAGTTCGCGGAGTTCACGCGGTACAGCTTCCGCGCCCACGGGGAGTTCACGACGCTGGCCGAGGAGCTTCGTTCGATCGATCGGTACCTCACCATCGAACGCGCCCGCTTCGGCGAGCGGCTCCAGGTGCGGCTGCAGATCGCGCCCGAGGTGCTGCCGGTGACCCTGCCCTTTCTCTGCCTGCAGCCGCTGGTCGAGAACGCCGTGCGGCACGGGCTCTCGCGCAAGCCGGGCATGGGCACCGTCAGCATCGTCGCCCGCGACGCCGGGGCCGAGTGCCACATCACCGTCGAGGACGACGGCGTCGGCATGGACCCGGCCGCGCTGCTCAACGCCGACGATGCCACCGACGCCGGGCAGCACGTGGGGTTGCGCAACGTCGACGATCGGCTACGTTCGGTCTTCGGTGACGGCTTCGGCGTCGTGGTCGAGACCGCGCCCGACGCCGGTACCAAGGTCAGCATGCGCGTGCCCAAATTCCACCCGGGGGTGACATCGCATTGAGGCTGAACGAATTCGGACCGGAGGCAAAGCCTCCGTCATTGAGCACTCTGACTGAGCACGGCTTTCTCCGCGTGCTGGCCGTCGACGACGAGGTGCCCGCCCTCGACGAGCTCGCCTACCTGCTGCGCGCCGACCCCCGCGTCGGGCGCCTGCACTGCGCCGGGGACGCGACCGAGGCGCTGCGCGTGCTGCGCGACGCCGACGTCGACGCGGTGTTCCTCGACATCCGCATGCCCGGGCTGGACGGCATGGAGCTCGCCCGCGTCCTGGGCCGGTTCGCGAAGCCGCCGGCGGTCGTGTTCGTGACGGCGTACGACGACCGCGCCGCCGAGGCGTTCGACCTCGGCGTGGCCGACTACGTGCGCAAGCCCGTGCGCGCGGACCGCCTCGCCGAGTCCATCCGCCGGGTGCTCGCCACCCGGCTCGTCCCCGCCCATCCGGCCGTGGCCGCGCGCCGGGACCGGCAGGACGACCCGACGATTCCGGTGGAGCTCGCGGGCACGACCCGGATGCTGCCGCGCTCGTCGGTGCGGTGGGTCGAGGCGCAGGGCGACTACGCGCGCCTGCACACGGCGGACGCCTCGCACCTCGTGCGCGTCTCGCTGGCCACGCTGGCCGAGCGATGGGCGGATGCCGGGTTCGTTCGGATCCATCGGTCGTACCTCGTGCAGCTCAAGCTCATCACCGAGCTGCGCATGACCAACACCGGTTATGTCGTGCTGATCGACGAGCACGAGCTGCCCGTTTCCCGGCGTCACACGCGGGAGCTGAAGGATCGCCTGGTGCGAGCGGCGAAGTCCTGGAGCTGAGGTTCTCCACAATTCCTGCACATTGCCGACTGAGTGCCTGCACGTGCGGGCCCTACGCTCCTCTTTATGACAGCTGGGGAGCGCAGGCGCGTGCTCGTGGTGGACGACGAGCGGATGATCGCGGAGTCGATCGCGGTGCGCCTGCGGGCCGAGGGCTTCTCCGTCGACACGGCCCACGACGGGCCCGCCGCGGTCGCCGCCGCCCGGCTCATGCGCCCCGACCTCGTGGTGCTCGACGTGATGCTGCCCGGCTTCGACGGCCTCGAGGTGTGCCGCCGAATCCAGGCCGAGCGGCCGGTGGCCGTGCTGATGCTGACCGCCCGCGACGACGAGAACGACCTGCTCGTCGGGCTGGCCGTCGGGGCCGACGACTACCTGACCAAGCCCTTCTCGATGCGGGAGCTGGCCGCGCGGGTGCACGTGCTGCTGCGCCGCCTCGAGCGCCTCGCCCAGGTGCAGCCCGACCCGAACCAGACCCCGATCGTCCTCGGCGACCTCGAGATCAACCGGGCGCAGCGGCGCGTCACCCGGGCCGGCGTCGAGGCGCACCTGACGCCGACCGAGTTCGACCTGCTCGTCAACCTCGCCGCCCGGCCGCGCACGGTGCTGCCCCGCGAGCGGCTGCTCGCCGAGGTGTGGGGCTGGGCCGACGCCTCCGGCACCCGCACGGTCGACAGCCACATCAAGGCGCTGCGCCGCAAGCTCGGCGCCGACCTCATACGCACGGTCCACGGTGTGGGTTACGCACTGGAGTCCGCATGAAGCTGAAGACGATCGTCGACCTCCTCCCGCGGCCGCTCGACCCGTTGCGGTCGATCAAGCTCAAGCTCGCGGTGCTGCTGCTCGCCTCGGCCTGCGCCGGGCTCGGGGTGTTCTGGATCGGGATCGGGTGGATTCCGCCGAACACGACGTACATCGCGCTGACCGCCGGCCTGCTCACCTCCCAGGTGCTCGCCCACGGGGTGACGCGCCCGCTGCGCGAGATGACCGCCGCCGCCCGCGCCATGGCCCGCGGGGACTACTCGACCCGCGTCCGCGCCACGTCCAAGGACGAGGTCGGCCAGCTCGCGGTCGCCTTCAACCAGATGGTGGGCGAGCTCGCCGCGGCCGACCAGCAGCGCCGTGAGCTGATCGCCAACGTCTCGCACGAGCTGCGCACCCCGATCTCCGCGCTCCAGGCGATGCTCGAGAACATCGTCGACGGCGTCGCCGAGCCGGACCCGGCCACGCTGCGCACCGCGCTGGCCCAGACCGAGCGGCTGGGGCGGCTGGTGACCGAGCTGCTGGACATCTCGCGGCTGGACGCCGGGGTGGTGCCGCTGGACCGCGAGCTGTTCCACATCGAGGACCTGCTGCACGAGGTCGTCGCCGAGGCCGAGGTGAAGGCCGTGGCGGCCGGGCACAAGGTCGAATACCTGTCCTGCTCCTTCCCGGAGAACGCGCTGGTCAAAGCCGATCGCGCGCGCCTGCACCACGTCCTGACCAACCTCGTCGACAACGCCGCGCGCCACAGCCCGGACGGCGGCACGGTGACCATCGTGGGCCGCCGCGAGCCCGGCCGCGTCATGATCGAGGTCGCCGACGAGGGCCCCGGCATCCCGACCGCCGAGCGCGAGCACGTCTTCGAGCGCTTCACCCGCGGCGCCCGACCCTCGGGCGGCGGCACGGGCCTCGGCCTGGCCATCGCCCAGTGGCTGACCCAGCTGCACGACGGCACCATCGCGGTCGTCGAGCAGCCGGACAACCTCCCGGGCTGCCGAATCCGCGTGACTCTGCCCGCGTGACTCTGCCCGCGTGACTCTGCCCGCGTGACTCTGCCCGCGTGACCCTGCCTGCGTGACTCTGCCCGCCTGACGCTCCGCTTCCCTTTCTCGTGACCGGGCACCAGCCCCGGCCGCGCAACGTCGCGCGCCCGCTTGTCAGTGATTTACGCCTTTTGCGCATTTTCAGGAGCCGACTATGTCCGAAACCCCTGAGCAGCCTTCAAAGCCGGCCGACCCGCCAAGCACTCCCGACGGGCCTCGAACACCCGGCCGGGCCGAGCCCGGCGCGTTCGCGGCGCCGAGCCAACCGCCGAGTCAACCGCCGAGCCGACAGCCGAGTCAACCGCCGAGCCGACAGCCGGGTCAGGTCGCCCTGGCGCCCCCGCCCCCGCCTCCGCGCCCGATCACGCCGCTGCTGCCGAATCCCGCCCTGATCAGCCCGGTTCTCCTCGGCCCGCCGGCGCCCACCCTGTGGCAGCGGGCGTGGCCGACGCGCACCCCCGCCGCCGGCACCCCGGTCCTCTACGGCGCGCTCACCGCCGCCGTGATCGCCGCGGCCGCCCTCCCGCCGGACCGCCCCGGCATCGGCTGGCCGATCGCGGGCCTCGGCGTGCTGCTTCCCCTGGCCCTGCTCCTGGTGACCCGCGCGCCGGCCCGGCTCGGGGCCCGCATCGAGGCGGTGCTGTGGTGCGCGGCCGCGCTGGTCCTGCTCGGCGTCGGCCTCTTCCGGGCCGCGGGCTGGCTGTTCACCCTGAGCGCGCTGACCGCCTTCGGCTGCATGGCGCTCGCGGTCGGCCGGCACCGCCGCATCCCGGCCGTCCTGGCCGCACCGTTCACACTGATCTTCGCCGCGTTCCGGGCGCTGCCCTGGTCGGCCGCGGGCGTGACCCGCCCCGGCCCGCGCGCCAACGCCGCCCCGGCCGCCCCTGCCAAACCCGCCAAGCCCGCGGAGCCTCAAGCGGTGCGGGCCGGGAACAACGGGCTGCGGCTGCTCCTGTCGATCGGCATCGGCGTGGCGCTCGTCATCGTGTTCGGCGCCCTCTTCGCCAGCGCCGATCCCGGCTTCGCCAAGGTCGTCGACGCGGTCATCCCGTCGATCGACGCCGGCACCGTCGTGCGGTGGGCGCTCGTCGCGACAGCGGCCGCCGGCCTCTCGCTGGGCGGGGCGTTCCTCGTGGCGAACCCGTCCGCGATCGGCGATCGGGACGCGAACGCCCGGCCCGTGCGCCGGGTCGAGTGGCTGGTGCCGGTCGGGGCCCTGCTGGCGCTCTTCGCGGTCTTCGTGGCCGTCCAGCTCACGGTGCTGTTCGGCGACCGCGGGTACGTGATGCGGACCGTCGGGCTGACGTTCGCCGAATACGCCCGCAAGGGCTTCTGGCAGCTCCTCGTCATCACCCTGCTCACCCTGTGCGTCATGGGTGTGACCGTCCGCAAGGCGCCGCCGGGCGACCGGGGGCTGCTCCGGCTGCTGCTCGGCCTGCTCGCGCTGTGCTCGCTGGTGGTGGTCGGCTCGGCGCTGTGGCGGATGAACGTGTACGAGGAGGCGTACGGGTTCACGCGGCTGCGCGTCTTCGTCAGCGCCGTCGAGCTGTGGCTGGGCGCGCTGTTCGTGCTCGTGATGGTCGCCGGCCTCACCCCGTCGGCGAGGTGGCTCGGCCGCGCCGGGGTCGCGCTGTGGGTGGTCGTGCTGCTCGGGCTCGCGGTGCTCAACCCGGATCGGCTCATCGCCGCGCACAACGTCGAGCGGGCGAATCGCAGCAACGCCGACATCTGGTACCTCAGCACGCTCTCCGCCGACGCGACGCCCGAGCTCGACCGGCTGCCCGCCGGTCAGCGCGAGTGCGCGCTGTCGGGGATCTCCGGCGACCTCGCCGACGACGGGGACGACTGGCGGGGATGGAACCTCGGCCGGGCCCGCGCGCGTCAGATCGTTCCGGAACCGATCGGGCCGGGGGACTACCCCTGCTACCGGCGGTACTGAAGGAAATACCAGAAAAGGGGCACGGGCCGACATTCAAACGGGGGATGTCGGCCCTTGCTTTTGTTTCGCGCGCGTTGCGAGACTGCGGTCCATGGAGCCGTCGACACCGCGTGTCCGGGTGGTGCTCGGTGACGTCTCCCGGGCCCCGATCCACCCCGCGCGGGCCCGCGCGGAGCTGGAGGAGCAGAGCCCGGTCGGCGCCGCGCTCGCCCGCGGGCTGGTGCGCGCGCAGCTGTCCGTGGCCGTGCGGCTCTCGGCCGTGGTCGCGATCGGGCTCGGCGGGCTGCCGCTGCTCTTCGCGGTCGTGCCGGCGGTCGCGAACGCGCGGCTCTTCGGGGTGTCGCTGCCGTGGCTGCTGCTCGGCGTGCTGGCGTATCCGTTCCTCTACCTGGTCGGCGCCGTCTACGTGCACCTGGCCGAGCGCAATGAGCAGGAGTTCGTGGCCCTGGTCGAAGACCGCGGCCAGAAGTGAGCTCCTACGCGGTGACGGCGGTCGTCCTCGTCACGCTCGCGACCGTCGCCATCGGCCTCTACGGCCTGCGCTTCGCCCGCACCACGTCCGACTTCCTGGTCGCCTCCCGCATGGTCAGCCCGACCTGGAACGCGGCCGCGATCAGCGGCGAGTACCTCTCCGCCGCGAGCTTCCTGGGCGTAGCGGGTCTGGTGCTCAAGCACGGCGTCGACCTGCTGTGGTATCCCGTGGGCTTCGCGGCCGGCTACCTCGCGCTGCTGCTCTTCGTCGCCGCCCCGCTGCGCCGCTCCGGCGCGTTCACGCTGCCGGACTTCTGCGAGGTGCGGCTGCGCTCGAAGCGGCTGCGCAAGCTCGCGACCGCGTTCGTGATGTTCATCGGCTGGCTCTACCTGGTGCCGCAGCTGCAGGGCGCCGGGCTCACCCTGCAGACGGTGACCGGCGCGCCCTACGCCCTGGGTGCGCTGCTGGTCGGGGTCGTGGTGACGCTCAACGTGGCCCTCGGCGGGATGCGCTCCATCACGTTCGTGCAGGCGTTTCAGTACTGGCTGAAGCTCACCGCCCTCGCCGTGCCCTTCGTGTTCCTGATCATGCAGTGGCAGCACGACGGCCGCCCCGCCCTGACCGCGCCCGACGGGCCCCGCTTCCCCGCCGTGACGACCGTCGGCATCGACCACGACACCCGGCTGACGGTTGCCGAGCCGACGACGGTCACCGGCCACGGCCTCGTCGACGGCGTGCTGACCAACGGCGTCCTCGTGCTCACCCCCGGCGAGCACACCGTCACCGAGGGCACGGTTCTCGTGTTCGACCAGGCGGCGGCGGTACCGCGGGTGGCCGCCGTCTCCGCGGACTCCCCGCTCGAGTGGCTGCGCCCGGGCGAGTCCGCGCAGGACCTGTTCGGCACCTACTCGCTCATCCTGGCGACGTTCCTGGGCACGATGGGCCTGCCCCACGTGCTCGTGCGCTTCTACACCAACGCCGACGGCGCCGCCGCCCGCCGCACCACGCTCGTCGTGCTCGGCCTGGTCGGGGTGTTCTACCTGACCCCGACCCTGTACGGCGCGCTCGGCCGCATCTACACCCCGCAGCTGCTCATGACCGGCAACACCGACGCCGTCGTGCTCCTGCTGCCCTCGGCCGCGCTCGGCGGGGACGTCACCGGCCGGCTGCTGAGCGCGCTCGTGGCGGCCGGCGCGTTCGCCGCGTTCCTCTCGGCCTCCTCGGGCCTGCTCACCAGCGTCGCCGGGGTGCTGTCCACGGACGTGCTCGGGCACGGCTCGGTCCGCGACTTCCGCCGCTCCGCGCTGGTCGCCGGCGTCGTACCGCTCCTGCTCGCCCTGTTCGTCGCGACCTTGGACGTCTCCCAGGTCGTCGGGCTCGCCTTCGCCGTCGCCGCGTCGAGCTTCTGCCCGCTGCTGGTGCTCGGCATCTGGTGGCGCGGGCTCACCGCGATCGGCGCCGCCGCCGGGATCGTCGTCGGCGGCGGGGCGACCGCGACCGCGGTGCTGCTCACCGTGCTGGGCGGCCCGCTGGAGGGCTGGGCCGGCGTGCTCACGACCCAACCGGCCGCATGGTCGGTGCCTTTAGCCTTTCTGGTCATGATTCTGGTCTCCCTGCTGACAAGGCACCGTTTGCCCGCGGGCGTCGGAGCGATCATGCTTCGCCTGCACGCGCCCGATGCGCTGCGTTTGTAGTGGCGAGGGTGGACAGCGTGACCTACGTTCAGAATGTGACAGGCGGGCCGAATTCGGCTCTCGCGCTGCGGGGGCTCACCAAACGCTTCGATGACAAGGTCGCGGTCGCCGGAGTCGACCTCGACGTGCCGACGGGATCGTTCTTCGGGCTGCTCGGCCCGAACGGCGCCGGCAAGACCACCTCGCTGTCCATGGCCGTGGGGCTGCTGCGCCCCGACGCCGGGCACGCCTACGTGCTCGGCCACGACGTGTGGTCGGACCCGGTCGAGGCCAAGCGGCGCCTGGGCGCGCTGCCGGACTCGGCGCGCATGTTCGACCGGCTCTCCGGCAGCGAGCTGCTGGCCTACACCGGGCTGCTGCGCGGGCTGCCGCAGGACGTCGTCAACGCCCGGGCCGCGGAGCTGCTCGAGGTGCTCGGCCTCGCCGACGCCGGGCGCACCCTGGTCGTCGACTACTCCGCGGGCATGAAGAAGAAGATCGGCCTGGCCTGCGCGCTGCTGCACGCGCCGCGGCTGCTCGTGCTCGACGAGCCGTTCGAGGCCGTCGACCCGGTCTCCGGCGCGCTCATCCGGGACATCCTGATCCGCTACGTGCGCAACGGCGGGACGGTCGTCTTCTCCAGCCACGTCATGGCCGTGGTCGAGAAGCTGTGCACGCACATCGCGATTCTGGCCGACGGGCAGATCAAGATCGTCGGTACCACGGACGAGGTGCGCGGCGGCCGCGAGCTCGAGGACGTCTTCGTCGACATCGTCGGCGGCCGCGTCTCCACGGGCGCGGAGCTGTCGTGGCTGTGACCGGCGGCTCCGACGCCCCGATCCCGCAGCCCCGCCCCGGCGCCGACTCGGGACCGCTGTGGCCGGACATGGGCACCGCGCACCCGGACACCGCGCACCCGGCCGCCGTCGGCGTGCCCGCACCGCGGCCCGCACCGCCCGACGCGCCCACGCTGCGCCCGCACGAGCCGATCGCGACGGGCCGACCGCGGATCTCGTACTTCGTCCGCCTCAAGCTGCGCATCCTGGGCAACTCGCTGCGGCCCGGCCGCTCGCACCCGGCCGACTCGGCGCGCAAGCGGTTCGGCCGGCACTCGCGGCTCATCCTGTTCATCCTCGGAGCGCTGTTCGGGCTCTGGGCCGCGTTCGGCGGCTTCGCCGCGTTCGCGGCCAGCAGCCTGGCGACCGGGCACCTGCGCCCGACCGTGGCCGCGTTCGCCGGGGCCGCCGTCGTGCTCGCCTGGGTCTTCGTGCCGCTGCTGTTCTTCGGCGTCGACGAGACCCTCGACCCGGCGCGCTTCGCGCTGCTGCCGGTGCCGCGCCGCACGCTGATCGGCGGCATGCTCGCCGCCGCGTTCGTCGGCATCCCGCCGACCGTCACGCTGCTGGCCACCCTCGGCTCGGTCATCGGAGCCGCGTACGACGGCGGCCTCGCGCCCGCGATCGTCGCGGTGCTCGGCGCGGTCGTCGGCATCGGCGTGTGCGTGGCCGCGAGCCGGGCGGTGACGAGCGCGTTCGCGCGGATGCTGCGCTCGCGCCGGGTCCGCGACCTGGCCGCGCTGCTGATCGCGCTCCTGGGCATCTCGTGCAACCCGCTGTTCCAGCTCGTCTTCGCGCTCGTCCAGCGCGGCGAGTCGCGGCAGGCGACGCTGGTCGGCGAGGTGCTGTCGTGGACCCCGCTGGCGGCGCCCTACGTGGCGTACGTGGACGCCATCGACGGCAACTGGGCGCTGGTCCCGGTCCGGCTGCTCATCGGGGTGGCCGGGATCGTCCTGCTGCTGTGGTGGTGGCAGCAGACGATCGAGTCGGCGATGATCGGCAGCGCCGCGGGCCCGGGCGCCAACCGCCGGGCCGCGACCGGCGAGGCCCCGGTGCGCGCGTTCATCCCGCGGGTCGTGCGGTTCCTGCCGGCGGGGCGGTTCACGGCGCTGCTGTCGCGGGAGATGCGCTACTGGCTGCGGGACCCCCGCCGCCGGGCGAGCCTCATCTCGCTGCTGGCCGCGTCGGTGGTCATCCCGTTCGCGTTCACCTTCGGCGCCAACGGCGGCCGCTCGGGCACGCCCGGGCTGAGCGAGCACGCGCTCGTGTTCTCGCTGATGTTCGCGGGCGCGTTCGTCGGCCTGGTGCTGGTGAACCAGTTCGGCAACGACGGCACGGCCTACGCGCTGCACATGCTCACGGAGGTGCCCGGTCAGGTCGAGCTCGCGGCCCGCGCCGTCGCCGTGGGTGTCCTGGCGTTTCCGCTGCTGCTGGTCGGTACCGTGGCCGCCTCGATCCTGAGCGGGCACGCCGCCGAGCTTCCGGCGGCCGTCGGGGTCGGGCTGTGCGCCTTCGGCATCTCGGTCGGGGCCGCCGGCATCACGTCCGTCCTGGCGCCCTACCCGATGCCCGAGTCCACCAACCCGTTCGCGATGAACAGCGGCCGGGGCGGGGCCAAGGGCCTGCTGTCATTCGTGAGCATGTTCAGCACCTGGATCCTGACCGCGCCGGTGGCCGCCGCGTTCGCGCTGCTGCCCGACGGGCTCACCTGGGTCGTGCTGCCGATCGGGCTCGCGTGGGGCTCCGCGATCGCCTGGGTCGGCACCCGGATCGCGGGCAACCTGCTGCAGCGGCGCGCCCCGGAGGTGTTGGCCGCGGTGACCCCGAAGCGGGCCTGAAGTTCGCGACAATGGGGGCGTGAGCATCCACGCCTCCGACCCGTTCGCCACGCCGGACGAGCTCAAGTCACCCGTCCGGCGGCTGCGCGGGCGGCTGCCTGCCGCCGTCACGCTGTGGACCGCCGCGAGCGAGCGCCACGGCGAGCGCGGCCTGACCGTCTCGTCGCTGCTCGTCGTGGACGGCGAGCCGGGGCGGGTGCTCGGGCTCGTCGACGACGAGAGCGACCTGTGGGCGGCGGCCGAGGAGAGCGGGCGGTTCGCGGTGAGCCTGCTGGCCGCGGACGACCGGCAGCTCGCGGACCGCTTCGCGGGGCTGATGCCGGCGCCGGGCGGGCTCTTCGCCACCGGCGAGTGGGAGCGCACCGGCTTCGGGCCGGTGCCGCTCGGGCGCAGCTGGGCCGGGTGCCGTCTGGCCGGGGCCGCGCCCAAGGGCTGGTCGCTGCTGGTGGAGGCGGAGATCGAGCACGTCGAGCTGCTCGACGCCGACGGGGAGCCGCTGGTGCACGAGCGCGGCCGCTACCGCCGCTGAGAACGTTTCGATACCACCGGTAACCGGTGTGACGGGTGTCACTGGGCGCACGGGCGGTGCCGTTCGGCGCACGTGCGGTACCGGTGCCGGGTAAAGATCTTTATAGATGCCTGCCGGGTTCCTACCGTGCGCGGTTACCCGCACCACACCCCCCAATGGCAGGTGGTGATCAACCATGAGCACCGAGACCCCGGCTTCCGAGGAGATCGGCGAGAACCGCTACGTCGCCGTCGCCCGCACGCCGGAGTTCGACGCCCTGCGCAGCACGCTGCGCAAGTTCGTCTTTCCCGTGTCCGCCGCGTTCCTCATCTGGTACGCGCTCTACGTGCTCCTGTCCGCATACGCCCGCGACTTCATGAGCACCAAGGTCGTCGGGCACATCAACGTCGCCCTGATCTTCGGGCTCCTGCAGTTCGTGTCGACGTTCCTGATCGCGTGGCTCTACGCGCGCTACGCCGAGCGTCGCATCGACCCGCTGGCCGACGACCTGCGGGCCAAGATCGAGGGCGCGCCGGCCGCCGGCACCGCGGCCGCCGCGGCGACGGAGGGAGAGGGCGATGCCTGATCAGGTGTATCTCGCCGCGACGTCGGTGACGACCCAGCGCACGCTGACCCTGACGCTGTTCGTCATCCTGGTCGGCGTCACGCTCGGCATCACCATCTGGGCGAGCCGGCAGAACCGCACCGCCGCCGACTTCTACGCCGGCGGGCGCTCGTTCAGCGGCTTCCAGAACGGCATGGCGATCGGCGGCGACTACATGTCGGCGGCGAGCTTCCTCGGCATCGCCGGCATCATCGCGCTCAACGGCTACGACGGCTTCCTCTACAGCATCGGCTTCCTGGTCGCGTGGCTCGTCGCGCTGCTGCTGGTGGCCGAGTTGATGCGCAACTCGGGCCGGTACACGATGGCCGACGTGCTCGCGTTCCGCATGCGGCAGGCGCCGGTGCGCACCGCGGGCAGCATCTCGACGATCATCGTGTCGATCTTCTACCTGCTCGCCCAGATGGTCGGCGCCGGCGCGCTCGTGGCGCTGCTGCTGGGCATCAAGGCCGGCGACACGTTCATGGGCATGAGCGCCGAGACCGCGAAGATCGTCACGATCGCGCTCATCGGCGTGCTGATGATCGTGTACGTCACGGTCGGCGGCATGAAGGGCACGACCTACGTGCAGATCGTCAAGGCGTTCATGCTGATGATCGGCGCGCTCGTGCTGACCCTGCTCGTCCTCGCGCACTACAAGTTCAACCTGTCGAGCCTGCTCGGCGAGGCCGCGGCGAAGTCGGGCCGCAACCCGACCGACGCGTTCCTCGAGCCCGGGCTGCGCTACGGCCGCGAGTTCGCCGGCAACGCCACGGCGACGCTGGTGAGCAAGCTGGACCTGATCTCGCTCGGCCTCGCGCTGGTGCTCGGCACCGCGGGCCTGCCGCACATCCTGATCCGGTTCTACACCGTTCCCAACGCCAAGGCGGCCCGCAAGAGCGTCGTCTGGGCGATCGGCCTCATCGGCGTGTTCTACCTGATGACCCTGGCGCTGGGCTTCGGCGCCGCGGCGCTGGTCGGCCGCCAGGCGATCGTCGCGCAGGACGCGGCCGGCAACACCGCGGCCCCGCAGCTGGCACAGGAACTGGGCAAGCGGTACCTCGGCGGCGACTTCGGCGGATCGCTGCTCCTGGCGATCATCGCCGCCGTCGCCTTCGCCACCATCCTCGCCGTGGTCGCCGGGCTCACCCTGGCCTCGTCCTCGTCGCTGGCGCACGACCTCTACGCCAACGTGATCAAGCGGGGCCAGACCGACGAGCGGCAGGAAGTCGTCGTCGCGCGGTACTCGGCGTTCGTCATCGGCGCCGTGGCCATCGTGCTCGGCATCGTGGCCCGCAACCTCAACGTCGCCTTCCTGGTGGCGCTGGCGTTCGCGATCGCCGCGTCGGCGAACCTGCCGGCGATTCTGTTCTCGCTGTTCTGGAAGCGGTTCAACACCCGCGGCGCGACCTGGGGCATCTACGCCGGCCTCATCTCGGCCGTCGGCGTGGTGCTGCTCAGCCCGATCTCCTGGGGCGGCGTCAGCGACGCCCGCACCCCGGCGACGCTCACCGCGTCCCAGGCCAAGGACTGCGGGGTGGCGCAGACCTCCAAGGAGGTGTCCAACGCCACGGCGCTGTTCAGCTGCACCACCGCGGCGCCGATCCCGCTGGAGAACCCGGGCTTGATCTCGATCCCGCTCGGGTTCATCTTCGCCGCCATCGGCGCGATGACCAGCAAGGAGCGGGACCCGGACAAGTACAGCGAGCTGGAGGCCCGGTCGATGACCGGCGCCGGCGCGCACTGACGAAGTTCACCGAAGTGTGCCGGGTCCGGGGGCGCCGCCGAGCCCCCGGGCCCCGCACCGGGACACGCTAGGCTGTCGGTCATGGTCGTTGCGCAGCGTTACGGCGAGGGTCACCGCGTCCTTCTGACGGGTGGAGCCGGGTTTGTCGGGTCCCACCTCGCGGATGCCCTGGTCGCCCGAGGGGCCGAGGTCGTCGTTGTCGACAACTTCATCACGGGGAGTAAGGACAACGTCGCGCACCTCCAGGAGAACCCCAAGTTCACCCTGGTGGAGGCGGATGTCACCGAGCCGCTGCCGGCCGTCGACGCCCTCACGGCGCGCTTCGACGCGATCATGCACTTCGCCTCCCCGGCCAGCCCGACCGACTTCGCGTCGCTGCCGGTGGAGATCCTGCGGGTCGGCTCGCTGGCCACCCTGCAGCTGCTGGAGCGGGCCGCGGCCGACGGGGCCCGGTTCATCATGGCCTCGACGTCCGAGGCCTACGGTGACCCGCTGGTCCACCCGCAGCCGGAGTCCTACTGGGGCAACGTCAACCCGATCGGCATCCGCAGCGTCTACGACGAGGCCAAGCGCTTCTCGGAGGCGGCCGTCATGGGCTACCACCGCGGCCGCGGGGTCGACGTGGGCATCGTGCGGATCTTCAACACCTACGGCGAGCGCATGCGCCCCGACGACGGGCGCGCGATCCCGACCTTCATCTCCCAGGCGCTGCGCGGCGAGGCGATCACCGTGCACGGTACCGGCACGCAGACGCGCTCGATCACCTACGTCTCCGACCTCGTGCGCGGCATCCTGACGCTGCTCGACTCCCACGAGACCGGCCCGATCAACTGCGGCACCACGCACGAGATGACCATGCTCGAGCTCGCCGAGACGATCGTGCGGATTTGCGACAGCTCCTCCCGCGTGGCGCTCGTCGCCCGGACGGCGGACGACCCCGAGCGGCGCCGGCCCGACCTGACCAAGGCGCGTGAGCTGCTGGGATACGAGCCGGTCGTCGGGCCCGAGGAGGGACTCGCGCGCACGGTCGAGTATTTCCGCAGCCGCTGACACTCCCCGGTTCGTGCCGCGCCCGTCGCGGTTACGTGGCGCGAGGGCGCCAGGTTCGTATCGTGGTGTTATGCCCACCACGCCTGCCTCACGCGGCCCAAATTCCTCGGGTCGCGCCTCGGTGCCCGGCGCGCTCGCTCCGACGTCGGGCGCCCGCGCCCGAGTTTCCGCAGCCAACGCCCCGACCAGCCCCGCGTCGCCAGGCGTGTACGGCCGGGCGGGTTCGCCGCCGCCGCCCAACCGCCCGGGTCGCACCCCGGGCAACGGCGGCCAGTACTCCGGCCGCAAGAAGATCCGTCCGCGCTGGGGCCGCATCGCGCTCGTCGCCGGCGCCGGCATCGTCGTGCTGGCCCTGCTGGCCGGCGTCGGCGGCTACATCTACTACCGCAACGTCGACGCCGGCCTGAACCGCGACGACCCGTTCTCGCAGATCACCGACGGCCGCCCGCCCAAGGTGGCCGACGGCGCGCTGAACATCCTGCTGCTCGGCAGCGACTCCCGCGACCCCGACAACAAGGGCAAGCCGGGTGAGTGGCGCACCGACACGATGATCATGATGCACATCCCGGCCGACCACCAGAAGGCCTACCTGATCTCGATGCCGCGCGACCTCTACGTGCACATCCCCAAGAGCAAGACGACGCAGTACGGCAACACGAACGCCAAGCTCAACGCGTCGTTCTCGTGGGGCGGCACCCCGCTGACCGTGCAGACCATCGAGGAGTACACCAAGGTCCGCATGGACCACGTGCTGCTCATCGACTTCGGCGGCTTCAAGCAGGTGATCGACGCCCTCGGCGGCATCGACATGAACATCGAGAAGGACATCACCTCGATCCACCCGCCGAAGCGGCAGTTCAAGAAGGGCATGAACCACCTCAACGGCGACGAGGCCCTGGACTACGCGCGCCAGCGCTACCAGTTCCCCGACGGCGACTTCGCCCGCATGCGTCACCAGCAGGAGATGATGAAGGCCATCCTCGACAAGGCCGTCAGCTCCGGCACGGTGACCAGCCCATCGAAGCTCAACTCGTTCCTCAAGGCCGTCACCAAGGCGATGACCGTCGACAAGGACTTCTCGCTGGCCGACATGGCGTTGCAGTTCCGCAACCTGCGCAGCGACGACCTCACGTTCATGGTGAGCCCGAACGACGGCAGCAAGAAGATCGGCGGCGAGGACGTCGTGGTGCCGGACAAGGAGAAGGCGACCTCGCTCTACGAGGCCGTCCGCACCGACAAGATGTCCGACTGGATGGCGACCAACGGCCCGAAGCCCTCGACGGCGCCGTCGACCAAGACCAAGTAGACCGCGTAAATCGGGCAAGCCCGGGCATGTCTCCCCGTGAGTGGGGTTGCATGCCCGGGCTGTCGTCTAGATCTCATTGCCCGAATGCCGAGTGAACGAGTAGAAATCGCCCATCGATGGCCACACAGGGGACCACGCCCGGGTGGCTCGGTCAGCGGGCCTGGGGCCGCGAACGTAGACTCGAATGAATTCCCGCCGACGCGCGGGCGGGTTGGCTCGGGGGCAGCGAATGCAGCAGGAACTCGACGGTCAGGCCGGCATGTCCACCGATGACGCCGTCACCGCCGCGAGTGAGAATACCCCGAAAAGCGCGCAATCCTCCGAATCCGCGCCATCTGAATCCCCGATTGCGGCGAAGCGAGCCGGGAAACCCAACAGGGTGAAGCTCCCCGGCCGCGACCCCATCTGGGCCCGGCTGCTCATCGCCTTCGGACTCGTGGTCGTGCTGCTCTCGGCCACCGCCGTCGTCGGGGTGAACGTGCTCAACCGGCGCTACACGGCGAGCATCAACCAGAAGACGCTGCTCGGCGACAGCTCGCGCGCCGGCAACCCCGACGAGACCCGCCACACCGCGATCGACGGCCCGCTCAACTTCCTGCTGCTCGGCTCGGACCTGCGCGCCCTCGATCCCGAGGACGGCCAGCGCTCCGACTCGATCATCATCCTGCACATCCCGGCCACCATGGACCGGGCCTACCTGCTCTCGGTCCCGCGCGACCTGCGGGTGCCGATCCCCGCCTTCGCGCCGACGGGCTTCCGCGGCTCGTCCCACGAGAAGATCAACGGCGCGTTCCAGCACGGCGGCGGGGGCGAGGGCGGCGTGCAGCTGCTCGCCGAGACCCTGCACAACGTGCTCGGCATCCGGTTCGACGGCGCCGCGATCGTCGACTTCGACGGCTTCAAGACCGCGGTCGACCTGCTCGGCGGGGTCGACATGTGCATCGACCAGAAGGTCACCTCGATCCACCTCGGCTGGGACGACAAGGGCAACTACCTCTCGCCCGCGAACGGCGGTCACCCGGCCGTCTACGAGCCCGGCTGCCACCACCTCGAGTCGTGGCAGGCGCTGGACCTCGTGCGGCAGCGCAAGAGCCTCGCCAACGGTGACTACGACCGCCAGAAGAACCAGCAGAAGTTCATCCGGGCGATGCTCGACAAGGCGCAGGAGAAGGACCTCACCACCAACCCGATCGCGCTGGACAAGTTCATCCGGGCGATCGGTCAGGCGCTGACCGTCGACACCAACGGCGTCTCGCTGGCCGACCTCATGTTCGCGCTGCGCAACGTGCGGCCCGGCAACCTGATGGGCCTGCAGGTGCCGTCCGAGCCGCAGGACATCGGCGGCATCTCCTACGTGGTGGCCCTGCCCGAGTCCGAGGGGCTCTACACGGCCATACGCGACGACCTGCTGGACTCCTGGGCGGTCGAAAACCCCACGTGGGTCAACCACATGTAGCCTGTTTTGGTGTTCAGGCGAAGCTCCATTCCGGCCGTCGCGGCCGGAGATGTTCCCGACGAGGCCTTTCTGCTCGACGTGCGCGAGGACGACGAGTGGGCGGCCGGCCACGCGCCGGGCGCCGTCCACGTGCCGATGATGGAGATCCCGGCGCGGCTCGGCGACCTCCCCACCGATCGCGACGTGGTCGTGGTCTGCCGCGTCGGCGGCCGCTCCGCGCAGGTGGTCGCGTTCCTGCACCAGAACGGGCTGGACCGCTCGATCAATCTCGACGGCGGCATGCAGAGCTGGGCCGCGGCGGGCCGCGCCATGGTGAGCGAGGACGGCGGTGCTCCCCGCGTCGTCTGAGCCGCCGGATTCCTGGCGGCCGCTGGTCTTCGCGCATCGTGGCTCGTCGCACCGGCACGCGGAGCACACGCTGGACGCATACCTGCTCGCCATCGAGGAGGGGGCCGACGGGCTCGAGTGCGACGTCCGGCTCACCCGCGACGGCCACCTGGTGTGCCTGCACGACTCGCGCATCGACCGCACCAGCGACGGGCGCGGCCGGGTGAGCACCCAGACCCTCGCCGAGCTCGACCGCTTCGACTTCTCGTCCTGGCGCGCCGACCTGCCCGAGTCGCCCGACGGGCTGATCGTCGACCGCTCCCAGGTCGACGACAAGTGGCGGAGCAGGCTGCTCACGCTCGACCGGCTGCTCGGTGTCGCGACCGACGCGGGGCGCCCGGTGCGCCTGCTCATCGAGACCAAGCACCCCGTGCGCTACGGCGGGGCGGTCGAGCTGGCGCTGTTGCGACTGCTGCGGCGGTACGGCCTGGATCGCCCCGATCCCGAGCGCGCCCTGCAGGTGACCGTGATGTCGTTCTCGGCCAACGCCGTCAAGCGCGTCCGGCAGCGGGCGCCGGGGCTGCCCACCGTGATGCTCATCGACGTCTGGTCGGTGCCGAGCCGCATCGGGTGGCTGCCGCCCGCCAGCTCGATCGGCGGCCCCGGGGTGGGGCTCCTGCGCGCCTCGCCGGAGCTCGTCGAGCGGCTGCACCGGCGCGGCTACCCGGTCTACGTCTGGACCGTCAACGAGCCGGACGAGGTCGACCTGGTGATGAAGCTTCGCGTCGACGGCATCATCTCCGACCGCCCGGCCTACGTGATCGAGCGCCTGCGCGAGGCCGGACATAGGCCCTGACCTCGGCTTTGACCACGGATTCCGCCTGACTTGAGTCGGACAAGTTTAGAGCTCGACCTTTCGCGTCCGGCGGATGCGAGGCAGACTCGCACCATGGTCGATGCTGCCGCGGAAGGGTCCGGCGGTCTCGTCCCCGGCGGTCGCGCGTTCACCGGCCTGGCCGAGGTGACGGAGGCGCTGAACTCCGGCGGCGGCGGCCTTCCGGGCCTGCAGCGCTCGGTCGAGGTGGCGGCCGAGGTCACCGACGCGGCCGGGGCGGCGTTCATCGAATACGCGGCCGACAGCGGTCGCGTGGTCGCGGCCGCCGGCGACCTCGAGTGGGCGCTCGGGCGCCCCATCGACCTCATTCACCCCGCGGTGCGCGCCCTGCTGCAGTTCGGCACGCGGGTCCGCGAGTTCCCGAGCAGCCTCATCGGCACCGCGGGCGGCCAGCAGCTCGACAGCCGGGGCCTGCACCGCGTGATGGCCTCCGAGGTCACCGCCAACGGCACCGGCGCCGGGGTGCTCTTCGTGAGCTACACCGATGCCGACGGGGCCGCCGACGAGCGCCAACGGGCCGCGCTGGGGTTCCTGGCGTCGTTCATCGCGCTGCAGTACGGCCTGGGCCGCGGCCTGCCCGTCTACACCGACGGCCCGGCGGTCACCCCCTCGGCCGAGCCGTTCGCGCTGCTGGACCCCGAGCACCGGGTGCGCTCCTGGAACCCGCCCGCGGCCCTGCTGACCTCCCGGCCCGCCGAGACGGTGCTCGGGGAGCCGTGGCCGTTCCCGCTGCCGGCCGGCGACGCGACGATCGCCCACAAGCTGCCCTCGGGCGTCTGGATCGAGATCCGCACCGCCCGCGTGCCCGGCTCCGAGGACCTCTCGGTGTCGTTCCGGGCCCGCCCGGAGCAGCCGCCCGACGGCCGCGACCTGTTCATCGCGCTCACCGGCCACGAGCTGCGCACGCCGGTGACGGTGATCCGGGGATACGCCGACACGCTCGTCGACCACTGGGAGTCCCTGCCCGAGGACGCCCGCCGCGAGGCCATCCAGGTCGTCGGGCAGCGCGCCCGCGAGCTCAGCCGGCTCGTGGACCGTCTGCTCAACGCGGTCGGCGACGACGGCTCCGGCGTCGAGTCGACCACCCTGCTGCCCTTCGACCTGGTGGAGTCGCTCGTCGCCGCGGTCGAGGAGCTCAACACCGACCAGCGGCGGCACCTGAGCGTGGAAGTGCCCGCCGTGCTGCCCAAGACGAGGGGGGACCGGGCGAGCCTGGCCACCGTACTGGCGGAATTGGTGACAAATGCTGGTAAGTATTCCCCGAACTGGGTACAGATCGAGCTGACAGCGGGTGCCGACCCGCAAACGGTCTGGTTTCGTGTGTCCGACCGGGGTATCGGCATCAGGCCGGAGCACGTCGAGCGCGCCTTCGACCGGTTCTGGCAGTTGGAGACCGGCGACCAGCGCACGAGTGGCGGGGTTGGCCTGGGCTTGTACCTGGTTCGCCGGATCGTCGAGCGTCAACATGGATGGGTATCATTGCGACCACGTCGAGGGGGAGGGACCGTCGCCGAGGTGCGACTGCCCCGAGCTGACGCCGACGGCCCCGGGGAGGCTTGAGAGCGTGTCCACAACCGTCGCGGAACCGCGCGCCTGGTGCGTCGTGGTGCCCCACCACGCCCGCGGCGCCCACGTCGCCCGGCACCGCCTGGCCGACGAGCTCGACGCCCTCGTCCCCGCCGACCGGCTCGACGACGCCATCGCGATCGCCGCGGAGCTGGTCGGCAACGCGGTCCGGCACGCGGCCCCGCTGCCCGGCGACGTCATCCGGGTCGCCTGGCGCCTCCTGGTCGACGGCACCCTGGAGATCCGCGTGACCGACGGCGGCTCGCCCGCCGGCCCGCAGCTGCGTGTGGCCGGCCCCGACTCCATCGACGGCCGCGGCCTGACGATCGTGGCCGCCCTGTCCACCGGCTGGGGCGTCGAGCGCGACGGCCTCGGTCAATGCGTCTGGGCGACCCTCTGACCGTCCGATATGCCGGATTTGTGGGACCTGCGCGGGTGAGTGATGCGCGTGTAGTGGGTGTGTCTGCGCGTCGCGGTGCGTGAAGGCCTAGGCTGGATCGCCGTGAGCAAGCGTGCGAAGACCCCCCGTGGCCGCGCCGGCGGCGAGAAGCGCGAGAAGATCCGCGACGTGTACGTCGGCCGTCCGTTCCAGGGCCTGGCCGACGAGCCCGAGTGGGTTGCCCTGCGAGAGCTGGTGCCGGCCGCCTCGGCCCCGTTGAAGCTGTCGCCCGCGTTCGCCGAGAAGTACGGCGAGCGCCAGGTCACCCTCGCGACCGTCCTGCCGATGGCGTGGCCGGCCATGACCAAGCCCGACGGGCGCGTGTTCATCGGGCTGCAGCGGCACGTGCAGTCCGGCGACGTCTCGCGCGACCTCGCCGTGGCGCTGCAGTGCGGCCTGGAGACCCCGAGCGGCCAGTCCGTCGACATCCCCGCCCTGCCCGGCCTCGGCGACCGCCTCCAGGACGTCATCGAGAACGCCCCGCTCGAGATCACGGTGCACACCGGGTTCGAGTTCTGGCTCGACGACAACGCCGCCGACGACCCCAACGTGCGCGCCTCGCTCGAGCGGGCCAACGCGAGCATCTTCCCCACCGTGAAGCTGGCCGCCGCCCCGGCCACCTACTGGTGCCAGGTCACCGACCGCTCGCACGTGCGCCTGGTGCTCGGCGACGACGAGGACCGCGCCCTGGACGCGCTGTCGCGCCTGTCGGCCGGCGGCGGGCTGCTGCTCGGCGACGACACCAAGTTCGCGGGCATGTTCCGCGCGCACGGGCTCCTCGCCCCGGTGTGGGACCTGCCGTTCGAGACCCCGGCCGAGCACTGGGAGGCGCCGGTGGCGGAGTTCGCCAAGCGCTATCAGGAGGCGCTCGCGGTCACCGACCCGCTGACCTCCGCCGAGCGCCGGGCCAAGCAGGGCCTGATCGGGCGCCAGCAGCCCCTCCGGTAGGCCTCACAGCCCCTGATCGCGGTGGATCGGGGCGGACATGCAGCGCGGTCCGCCCCGCCCCGAGCCCAGCTCCGAGCCCGGGATGCGGATGACCTCGATGCCGTGGCGCTCCAGCTGCGCGTTGGTCTCGACGTTGCGCTCGTAGGCCACGCACAGCCGCGGGGCGATCGCGAGCGTGTTGTTGCCGTCGTCCCACTGCTCGCGCTCGGCCGTCACCGGGTCGAGGCCGGTGTCGATCACCCGCAGCGTGTCGATGCCCATCGCGGCGGCCGCGGCGGTGAGGAACGGGGCCGGGCCGGTGCACGACTCGGCCGTGACCGTCCAGGCCCGCAGACTGGTGGCGACGTTGGGGTACATCACGACGGCGTCGACGTCGACCATGGTGCACACGGTGTCCAGGTGCATCGTGGCGCGCTCCTGGGCGATGGGCACCACCAGGACGGTGTGGGCCAGCCCCGCGGCGAAGCAGCGCCGGGCGAGCCGTTCGGCGCCGGCCGGGCGGGTCCGCTCGCCGACGCCGACCGCCAGCACGCCCGGGGCGAGCAGGAGCACGTCCCCGCCCTCCAGGTGCTCCAGGGACGGGTCGTAGAGCAGCTCCGTGCCGGCGAACCGGGGATGGTGCCGATAGATCGCGTGCGTGAGCGTGGTCTCGCGGCTCCGCGCGTGCATCGCCAGGCTCGTGACCGCCACCCGCGGGCCGACCCATACGGATGAGTCCCGCGTGAACAGCAGGTTGGGCAGCGGGTCGATGACGAACTCGCCCGGCTCCATGAGCGCGTGCACCAGCCCGCCGTCGCGCCCGTCCAGGCCCATCTCGGCGCGGCTCAGCCCGGCCACCAGCGTGGTGGCCAGCTCCGCGGGCGAAAGGTCGGACAGGTGGGCCGCGACGTGCTCGCGCAGCGTGTCGCCGAGCCGGTAGTCGGCCAGCACCGCGGCGCTCACCTCGGCCCTCGCCGCCTCGATCGTGAGCGCCTCGGCGAGCAGTGTCGCCACGTAGAGCACCTCGACGCCGTGTGCGCGCAATGCGGAGGCGAAGATGTCGTGCTCCTCCTGCGCCCGGCCGACCCACGGAATGCCGTCGAAGAGGAGCGAGTCGTTGTTGCGCGGCGTCAGCCGGGCCAGCTCCGCTCCCGGGCGGTGCAACAGCACCGTGACCAGGCGCCCGACCTCCGTGTCGACACTCATGGGGTCACCCTAACGGTCGATCCGATATCGTCTGGTTGTCGCTATGTGAAATTCATGAAGGGTCGTGAATGCGGCATTCATCCCAGTCACTCCATGTCATTCCGACCACTAGATGATGCCGACCGTGGGGGCCCTCACGTACGGTGTTTGGACACACACGCAACCGAAGCGGCGACATCGGAGGTGTGCGACATGACCGACGTCCTGTACCGCGGTCAAGATTCGCAGCCCGAAGGGTTCGAAGAACGCGTCATCGTCGACGCGGGCCGGCCGACCCCCATCGACTGGGTTCGAACTCGCAGGGCAGAGCGCGAGACGCGCCGGGAAGAGGCGGCGCACAGCCGTCAGTACCGCCGGATCGGCTCTCTCATCGGCCACCTCGGCGACGAGTGGCACGTCCTGGACCTCCGCGAGCTCGGCGGGGCCGAGCGCACCGGCTTCCTGGCGGTCGGGCCGGGCGGCGTCTTCGCCGTCACGGTCAAGGACCACGGACGCAGCCGGGTCGCGTTCGCCGGCGACGTGGTCCAGATCGACGGCAAGCGGCCGCGCTACGTCGAGGAGGCCCGCCGCGAGGCGCGTGCCGCCACCGAGGCGCTGTCCCGCAGTGCCGGGGTCTCGATCCCCGTGATGCCCGTCCTCGCGTTCGCCGGTAGCGGAAAAATCAGCTTCTACGGCGTTCCCAAGGGCTGCCTGGTCACCGCCTACCACGAGCTTCCGCGCGTGCTCAACGCCCGCGGGCAGCGGCTCGCGGCGGAGACCGTCGACAAGGTGTTCGACCTGGCCGTGCACCCCGCGACCTGGTTCCAGCCGGGGTACGACGCGGTGGCCGAGGGCTACCGGTGGTACCGCGACGGTGAACAGGTGGGCACTGACAAGCGAGGTCACTCGGAGTAGCCTCTTCGAGGTGGCCGGACGCGATGCGATGAAGATTCACGATCGGGCTTGGTTGCCGGCTGCTCGCATTCGCACGACCGGTGCCTGAGGAGGCGCTGTGCCGCAGCACGTCGAATTCTCCATCTCCGATCTTCCCTCCGCGGAACCCGGCCTGGAGCGCTGGGGCTCGACCGTGGACGGTGCCGCCGAGGCCTGCCTGGTGATCGACGCCGAGCAGGTCGTGGTGGCGATGTCCGCGTCGTTCGAGCAGATGCTCGGCCTCACCGAGTCTCCGGTGAACCGGCCCCTGCTCGCGGAGGACGGGGTGCTGCGACTGCTCGACTTCGCCGACGGCAAGCCGCTGGAGCAGACCGAGGTCGCCCGCATGCCCATAGTGCTGGCGCTGATCTCGGGCCGCCTCGCGCGCGGGCTGATCCGCATCGAGTGCGCCACCGGGCCGTGCACCTTCGACGCCATCGCCACGCCGCTGACCGAGGGCGGCAAGACGGTCGGGTCGCTCACCTTCTTCTCGCTGATCAACTGAGCTCACTGCCGGTTGCGGCGAGGAGTCGTCAATACGGAGTTACTGTCGTCACGCACGCCGCCACGGAGCGCGTTCAGACCGTAATCTCTTGTCATGCTGGACCTTGCGCTCCTTCCGGGCGACTACGCGATCTGCCGTCTGCCGGCCGGATCCGCCATGCCCGCCGGGTTCGCCGAGGCCGCGATGTCCGGCGATGCCGTCCTCTCGGTGACGTGGACCCCGGAGGAGGTGTCGATCCTCTGCCCGGCCGACCGGGTGCCCCCGGGCGCGACCGTCGAGACGCCGTGGCGCTGCCTCCGGGTGGCCGGACCGGTGCAGCTGGCATTGACGGGCATCCTCGCGTCGATCATCTCGCCACTGGCGGACGCGCGGGTGAACATCTTCGCCTTCTCGACCTTCGACACCGACTATCTGCTGGTCCCGGCCGTGCGGCTGAACGAGGCGCTGGCCGCCCTGGGCGCGGCCGGGCACCGCGTGACCACCTGAGCATCCAGTCAGATTCGTTGATGCCTCGCGAAGATCGAACCTGACCGGGGCCCGCTCCTTCCGGCCCCGCGCGGGCCCTCCTACGATGGGCGCATGCGAACCCCGGCGGCCTTGCTGGCGATCGTCGGCCTTGGATGCCTGTTGGCCGGTTGCCGGCACGAGGAGCCCCCGGCCGCGCCCACCGTCAAGCCGAGTCTGCTCAGCCAGCAGCCGCTCGTCCCGGTGCTGCCGCCGACCCCCGAGACCACCACGGCGCCGGCCGACCCCCTCACGTCGCCGAACTCGAGCCCGAGCCCGACCGGGTTCCCGGAGACGCAGGTGAGCTACTGCAACGGCAGGCCGAGCGGGGCCCAGGTCCTCGCGGCGGTGCGCAAGGCGCGGCCGAACCTGCCCTCCGGCGGCGCCGTGAAGGTGCAGACGGAGCCGGTGTGTGCGGGGGTGTGGCAGTTTACCATCCTGAGCGTCACCGACAGCGAGCCCTTGCGGGTGATCACGAAGGGCAGCCCGAGCTCGCTCACCGTCGTGACCGTCGGCACCGACCCGTGCACGGTCGAGGTGCGCGCGACGGCCCCCATCGCATTCCTCGATGCGGTCGACTGCAACTGACTCGCTCGCCGTCGGCACCGGCCCGTGCAGGGTCGAGGTGCGCGCGACGGCGCCCGTCGCATTCCTCGATGCGGTCGACTGCAACTGACCGGCATTAACTAGGCTGGTCGTATGCCTGGTGTACCGCCGACGCGGTTCGTGTTCCTGGGTCCGGAGGGCACCTTCTCCGAGCAGGCGCTCAAGACCATTCCGGCCGCCGAGCGCGGCGTGCTGAGCCCCGCCCGCAGCGTCCCCGAGTGCCTCGACGCGCTGCGCAGCGGCGACGCCGACGCGGCGCTCGTGCCGCTGGAGAACTCGATCGGCGGCCAGGTCGGCGTGACGCTCGACGAGCTGGCCGCCGGGGAGCCGCTGGTGATCACCCGCGAGGTGGTCCTGCCGGTGCAGTTCGTGCTCGCGGCCCGGGAGGCCCGCCCGCTGGTCGAGATCCGCTCGGTCGCGGCGCACCCGCAGGCCGGGACGCAGTGCCGCGACTGGCTGCGCGCGCACACGCCCAACGCGACCGTGGTCGACGTGCTGTCCAACGCGACGGCGGCGATCGGCGCGGCCGAGGGCGAGTTCGACGCGGCCGTCTGTGCGCAGATCGGGGCCGAGCGCTACCGGCTGCACATCCTGGCCACGGACATCGCCGACAACCCGGACGCGATGACGCGCTTCGCGCTCGTGTCCCGGCCCGGGCCGCCGCCCCCGCCGACCGGGGACGATCTCACGACGCTCGCGGTCTACATCGCCCACGACCGCGTCGGGGCGCTGCTGCAGGTGCTCACCGAGCTGTCGGTCCGGGGCATCAACCTCTCCCGGATCGAGTCGCGCCCGACGGGGGAGCGGCTGGGGCGGTACGTCTTCTTCCTCGACTGCGGCGGGCACGTCGCGGATCTGCAGATGGGGGAGGCGTTGCAGGCGCTGCGGCGGATCTGCGCCGACGTGCGCTTCCTGGGCTCGTATGCGCGGGCCCCGCACAGCGACCCGCCGCCCCGGCCGGCCGCGGGGCTGTCCGACGCCGACTTCGCCGACGCCGCCTCCTGGCTGTCGCGGGTCCGGCTCGGCGAGACTTCCTAGCCCCCTCGCGCGGTGGCGCCGCGTCCCTCAGGGACGCGGCGCCGCGCGAGGTGCTGTCGCGTTGCGGGGGGTCAGCCGCCGAGGACGTTGCCCAGCAGGCCGCCGCCGCTGCTGGACTGGGCCGGGGCCGGCTTGCCCTCGCTGGGCTGCACGATCACGAAGCCCTGGCCCTGCAGCGCCAGCTGGAAGAGCTCGCCGGAGCCGCCGCGCAGCATCGACTTGAGGCTCTGGTTCTTCTGGATGGTGGTCTGCAGGCTGCTCGACCAGCCCACGACCGCGTCGGTGTCGACGCAGACCGGCGCCTGCGGGGTCACCGGGATCACGAGCGGCGCGCCCTCGGAGACGATGGCGAGCCGGCCCTGGCCGGTGAAGACGCAGTTGAAGAGGCCGCCGCCGAACATCCCGGCGCCGCGGACCATCTGGATGTCGTAGCGCAGCGACGGGTCGAAGCACAGCACGTTGCGGCCGTTGATCGACAGGGCGTCGTTGGGCTCGATGTCCAGGATGAAGCAGTCGGCCGCCCCGGAGGCGAACCAGACCTCGCCCTGGCCGCGCACCGCCATGAGGGATACGCCCTCGCCGGTGACCGCGCGCTTGAGGAAGTTGCCGACGCCCTGGCTCTTGACCTCGAAGCCGAGGTTGCCGCGGAACGCGATCATCGCGCCCTGGCGGGCCAGGACCTCGCCGTTGACGGCGTACTTGACGCACTTGGAGTGCTGCAGACTCATGCCTGCCTGGGTAGGGGCTTGGGCCATGTTCTCGGCCTTGAAGATGTCACCTCGCACGACGGGCAGCGTAGCGAACGACAACGGCCCCGCGACCTGCTGGTCTCGGGGCCGTTATCGAGCTGGTGTCAGCTGCCGAGCAGGCCGCCCAGAACGCCGCCCTGCTGCTGCTGTTGCTGGCCGGCACCGGGCGGGGGCTCCTCGGAGGGCTGCACGACCACAAAACCCTGGCCGGCGAAGCTCATCGTGAAGGCCTCACCGGTGGAGCGGCCGATCAGGGTGCCGAGCCCGATCTGGTCGGCGCGGTGGTAGCCGGTCTGCAGGCTCGCCGACCAGCAGATCGCGGCCTGCGGGTCGACGTAGGTGGGCTGGTCCACGGTGAGCACGACCGGCGTGCCCTTGGTCGTGATCGCGAGCCGGCCGCGGCCGGTGAAGACGCAGTTGAAGAGGCCGGCCGAGGACATCATGCCCATGCCCTGGACCATCTTGATGTCGTACTGCAGCGAGCTCTCGAAGGCGAGCACGTTCGCCCCGTTGATCGAGATCGCGTCGCCCTGGTCGAGGTCGATGAGGTGTACGTCCGCCGCCCGATCGGCGAAGAAGACGTCCCCGCGGCCCGAGACCGACATCAGCGGCACGCCCTCGCCGGTCAGCTTGGACTTGAGCCACTTGCCCATGCCGCCCGAGCCGAGCGCCTTGAACTGGACCTGCCCCTGGTAGGCGACCATCGCCCCCTGGCGGGCCATGATTTCGCCGTTGAGCTCGGCCTTGAGCAGCTTGGAGTTCTGCAGCCGCAGGCCGGGCTGCTGCGACTCCTTCTCCATGTTTTCGGCGGCGAACAGCGCACTGCGCATCGTGAGTAGTCCTCTCGGAGACGTACTTTGAACCGCACAGTGACGGTAGATGGTTGACGCAAACGGGGCCATCGAGGCCGGGTGTTCCGTCGGTTATCAGTCCCAGCCCAGGGCGTGCAGCCGCTCGTCGGAGATGCCGAAGTGGTGCGCGATCTCGTGCACCACGGTGATCGCGACCTCGTCCACCACGTCATCCTCATCGTCACAGATGGCGAGGATCGGTTTGCGGAAAATCGAGATCCGGTCCGGCAGAACGCCGGCGTAGTCCCACCCGCGCTCGGTCAGCGCGTGCCCCTCGTAGAGCCCCAGCAGGTCCGGATCCTCCGGGGGCGCGTCGTCGACGACCAGGATCACCACGTTGTCCATGAGATCGAGCAGCTCCTCGGGCACCTCGTCGAGGGCCTCCCCGACGAGTTCCTCGAAGCGCTCCTTGCTCATCTGCACCGGCATGCGAAGAGGGTCCCCGAAAACGGGGACCCTCTCAAGAACGTTTGCGCAAAGGCTCAGACAAGCTGAGCGTCGAGCGTGATCTCGACGGCCGCGAGGGCCTTGGAGATCGGGCAGCCGGCCTTGGCGTCCTGGGCCTGCTTCTCGAACTCGGCGGCGTCGATGCCGGGCACGTCGCCGCGGGTGGTCAGGTCGATCCGGGTGATGGCGAAGCCGCCCTCGACCGCACCGAACTGCACCGCCGCGGACGTCTCGACCGACGTCGGCGTGAAACCAGCCTTGGCGAGGCCGTTGGACAGCGCCATCGAGTAGCACGCGGCGTGCGCGGCCGCCACGAGCTCCTCGGGGTTGGTGCCCTTGCCCTCTTCGAAACGGGACGGGAACGAGTAGTTGCCCTGGAAGGTGCCCGAACCGGTGGAGACCGTGCCGGAGCCGGACCGGAGGTCTCCCTCCCAGCGAGCAGATGAAGTGCGAGTAGGCATGAACCAGACGCTAGCCCATCCCGTGTCCCTCGTGGGACGAGCCCGGCAGACGGATGGGGGTAAAGTCGATGGGACGCAAACTGGTGCGGATCGGCGGGGTGATGGCGCTGTTCGGCCTGGTCGGCGGGGGCGCGTCCATCTTCGTGCCGTGGATGCGGCAGCTGGTCGTGACCGGCTCCGGGCGGCGTGCGGAGTCGCGCGTGGAGAGCGTCACGGTCCTGAACCTGCCGCACGGTCTTTGGTACGTGTTGTTCCTCGGTTCATTGTTCGCGCTGGTCGGTACCGCTGCCATGGGCGTCGACCGGGGACGCAAGCTCGCCGGGGTGGCCGGCCCGATCCTGTCGCTGGTGACCGCGTTCGTGGTCGTGGGCCTCATCACCACCTTCGACGGCAAGGCGCCCGCGGTGGGCCGGGTGACGGACACGGCCGTGGCGGCGGGCGGCTGGCTCGGGCTCGTGTCGCTGCCGCTCATGGGCCTGGCCTGCGGATTGATCGCCATCGGCCGGGCCGGCGCCCTGTCGAGGCTGCCGTCGGACACCTCCGGCCCTTACGATGCGGGGCATGCCTGAGCAGCCCAGCTCCATGCCGGAGATCCTCGCGCCCGTGCCCGCGGACCCGCCGAGGGCGATCGCCGCGGCACCCGTCGAGGAGCGGCGCCGGCCGAACGTGTTCGCGCTCGGGCTGCTCGCGGTCGGGTTCGGGCTGGCGATCTCGGCGCAGTACATGCCCTGGGGGTCGTTCTCGCTCGGCTCCCGGTCGGGCACGACGGACGAGGAGTTCGTGCTCGCGCCGGACTCGACGGTGCGGCGGTCGGTCGACGTGCCGCTGACGTACCTCAGCGCCGCCCACGTCACCGTCTACCTCCTCACGCTCGCCGGCGCCCTGACCGCGCTGGCCGTGGTCCTGGCGGTGCGCGGCGCCGGGGTGCGCCGGGTGGCGGCCGCGGTCGCCGGCGGTCTGCTCGCCGCGAACCTGCTGGTGCTGGTCGGGTTCAAGACGGTCATCGACCACATGGGCAACTCCGACTTCTCGTTCCTGCTCGTGGCCAACCCGCAGACGAAGACCGGGCCGGGGTACCCGCTGGCCTTCGCCGCCCTCGTCCTGCTCGCCGCGGCGCTCGTGCTCGCGGTGCGGCCGGTGTCGCTGGGGTCCCGCCGCGGTGCCGACGAGCCTCGGAGCGGCGAGCCGCTGGAGCTGACGGTGACGTCCGTGCCGACGACGTTCCAGTGAGCGTTCGGTCTCGCGGTGTCGGTCGGGCAGGGCTCACGGTGACCCCCGTACCGACGACGTTCCAGTAAACGTTCGGTCGAGTTTTATTCGCAGCCTGTCACCGGTCGGGATCCGAGAGGTACGGTTGCTGCCCCGCTCAAGCGGAAGGAGCAGCAACAATGCGCGGTTCGAGCCTTCCCAAGCTGATCGCGACCGACCTCGATGGCACCCTGGTGCGCAGCGACGAGACGGTCAGCCCATACACGCGCGAGGTCCTCGAGCGAGCCAGAGCGGCCGGCATCCACGTGGTCGGCGCGACGGGCCGCGGCCCCCGGCTCACCGAGCTCGTGCGCCACGACATCCCGGCCGCGGACTTCCTGGTCATGGGCGGCGGGAGCCGGGTGCTGGACATGCGCGACCCCGAGCACCCGGTCATCCTGCGCGACGAGCGGCTCGACGGCGAGGTGCTCGCCGACGTGCTGGGCCGCCTCGAGCGGGAGCTCGGCACGCTGTCGGTGCTCGTCGAGGCCGGCGACCACCACGAGGCTCCGCTGTGGGGCGACACCGACCCGAACTGGCGCTACGACGCCGTCGAGGCCCGGGTGCGCGCCGAGTGCCTGACCGGCCCGGTGATCAAGGGCTTCGCGCGCCACCCCGCGTGCGACGTCGACGACCTGCTCGCCACCGCGCAGCGGCTCATCCCGCCCGACATGGCCACGGTGACGCAGGCCGGCCTCGGGTACATCGAGATCTGCCCGCCCGGCGTCGACAAGGCCACCGGGCTCATGATCGTGGCCGCCGCGCTCGGCATCGACCCCGGCGACGTGCTGGTCTTCGGCGACATGCCCAACGACATCCCGATGTTCCGGTGGGCCGGGTTCGGCCGGGTCGCCGTCGGCAACGCCCACCCCCAGCTGCGCGCGATCGCCGACGAGACCACGCTCACCAACGACGAGGACGGCGTGGCGAAGTATCTCGACGCCATGTTGAAGCTGTGAGACGGGCCGCCGACGAGACGACGCTCACCGCGGACGGCGTCGCGCCCGGTCGCGACGCTATGTTGAACTCGTGAGACTGGTCGCGACGGATCTCGACGGAACGCTGGTTCGCCACGACCGCACGGTGAGCCCGCGCACGGTCGCGGTCTTCCGGCGCCTGCACGACTCCGGCGTCGCGATCGTCCTCGTGACGGGTCGCCCGATCCGCTGGATCTTCCCTGTGTACTCCCAGCTGGGCGTCCCCGCCCTCGCCATCTGCGCCAACGGCGCCGCGACCTACGACCCGGCCACCGACACCATCGTGCACAGCGAGCCGCTCGAGGCCGACGTCCTGGCCGAGGCCTGCGCGCGGCTGCGGGCCGAGGTGCCCGGGGTGGTCTTCGCCGTCGAGCGCGACGGGGGCCGGCAGATGCGCCACGAGCCCGGCTTCCCGGTCGGCCCGTGGGAGGCCGATCACGAGTCCGTCGGGCCGTGCACCCCCGAGGAGCTGCTGACCCGCCCGGCCGCGAAGCTGCTGGTCCGCGCCGGGGTGCAGTCGCCCGACGAGTTCACGGCCCGGGTCGGCGCATGCCTGGCCGGCCTCGCGGAGGCGACGAACTCGTCGTCGAGCGGGATGGTGGAGGTGTCGGCCGCGGGGGTGACGAAGGCCTCGGCGCTCGCGCTGGTGGCCCGGACGCACTCGGTGGAGGCGGCGGACGTGATCGCGTTCGGCGACATGCCCAACGACCTGCCGATGCTGACGTGGGCCGGCCGCGGCGTGGCGATGGCGAACGGCCACCCGATGGTGCGGGCGGCGGCCTCGGACGTGACGAAGCACAGCAACGAGGACGACGGCGTCGCCGAATACCTCGAGCGCGTCTTCAGCTTCTGAAACCGCGCTCCGGGAGCCCCGCACTCCGGGAGTCTCGCGCGGAGCGCGGCGGCGGGCCGGCGTTGTGCTCCTTGCTCGCCGGCGGGCTCAGCACTCGCGGCTTCCGACCGCCGCGGATGCGCATCTTCAAGCCCCACCGGCGCCCCGACCAAATCCGCCGGCCGCTCTCTCAGCTGCCCTCCGGCGGCCTTCGCGCGGCCACGACGCCGGCTCCCCGATCTGCTCAACCAGTGCGCCGCGCGCCGTGAATTCGGGCCTATGACGCGCATACCCCGTCAGGCGATAAGTCCGATATGTCGGGGCGCGAAGCGCCCGACATATCGCGCCAACCGCCCGAGCAGCGAAAAGCGGGCCCGACCGGATGTCGGTCGGGCCCGCGAAGAGCCGTATCAGAGATACTGCCCGGTCCCCGACGGCGAAGGGCTGCCCGGCTGGCCGGGCGGGACGCCCGGTGCCCCGGGAAGGGCGGGACGGCCCCGCATCTGCTCGAGCTGGACCCGGGCCGCCATCTGCTGGGCGACCAGCGCGGCCTGAATGCCGTGGAAGAGCCCCTCCAGCCAGCCGACGAGCTGGGCCTGGGCGATGCGCAGCTCGGCCTCGCTCGGGGTCGTGTCGTCGTCGAAGGGCAGGGAGAGCCGCTCCAGCTCCTCGCGCAGCTCGGTGGCCAGGCCGTCCTCGAGCTCGGTGATCGAGCGGCGGTGGATCTCCTTGAGTCGCTGGCGGCCGGCCTCGTCCAGCGGGGCGGCGCGGACCTCCTCGAGCAGCTGCTTGATCATGCTGCCGATGCGCATCACCTTGGCCGGCTGCTCGATCAGCTTGCTCGGGTCTTCCGCGTTGTCGTCGTCGCCGGTGGACATCGTGCCCAGCGGCCGCCCGTCCGGGCCGACGACGAGCACGGTTCGCGACTCGTCCTGCGCCTCTTCTGCCATGGCTCCAAGTCTTACCCACGCCCTCCGGGGGCAACCAAGAAGGGGTGCCGATCCGGCCACTGTTGCCACCCTTCGTGACGCGATAACGTCTCCCGGTGACGAGCGATCCCCGGGACGTGCTGAGCCGCCCCGCCCCGGCGCCGGACTTCACGTTGCGCTACGGCGAGCACCCGGATCATGTCGCGGATGTGCGCCTGCCGGCCGTGCCGGATGCGCCCCTCGTCCTGTTCGTACACGGTGGGTTCTGGCGTCACGAGTGGGATCGCGCGCACGCCGGGCCGCTCGCCGCCGACCTCGCCGCCCGCGGCTATGCCGTCGCGACGATCGAGTTCCGGCGCATCGGTCAGCCCGGCGGGGGATGGCCCGGCACGTTCTCCGACGTGGCCGCGGCGGCGGTGGCGGTGCCGGACCAGCTGGCGAAGGAGGTCGCGCACCGGGGCCTGCTGCCCGTGTCGGTCGACCGGCCGATCCTCGCGGGTCACTCGGCGGGCGGGCACCTCGCGCTGTGGTACGCCTCCGTCGCCCCCGACGCCGTCGGCGGAGTCGTGGCGCTGGCGCCGGTGGCCGACCTTACCCGCGCGTACGAGCTCGATCTCGACTCCGGGGCCGTGGCCGACCTGCTGGGCGGGGCGCCCGACGCGGTGCCGGAGGCGTACCGGTCGGCGGATCCGATGCGCAACCTGCCCTCGGGCGTGCGCACCGTGGTCGTGCACGGCACGCTCGACGAGATCGTGCCCGTGGAGTTGTCGCGCGACTACTGCCGGTCTGCGCGCCGGGCCGGCGACGACGCCACCCTCGTCGAGCTGGCCGGCGTGGAGCACTTCGGCGTCATCGATCCCCGGTCCGGGGCCTGGCCCGCGGTTCTGGCCGCCTTCGGCACACTGACCAGGGGCGAGTCCAACGGCGGCGACTGACCGGCGCTGACCAGGGACGCGGCCGGCGACGGCGACGCAAACAGGACACCGGCGGCGAAGCAGCGGCCCTGACCAGGGGCGGGGCGGCGCACGGCGATTGACTGTCCGGCGCGATGGCGGTAGAACGCACCGTGGGTTGTAGGCTCGTGGCTCGCGAGGAGCGCGGGCCAGTCGACGCCCGCGTAGCGCGGGGTCCCGGGGAGGAAAAGCACGTGTCCCACCTGAACCGCCGCCAGGCGCTCCGGCTGTTCGCGGCCGCGGGTGCGGCGGGCATGGCCGCGCCGCTCCTGTCCGCCTGCAGCAGCTCCGACGACTCGACCGACAGCACCGCCGTGCCGAGCGGCCCGCCGATCAAGATCGGCATGATCGTCCCGCAGACCGGTGTGTTCAAGGACTTCGGCAACGAGCTCGACAACGGCTTCAGCCTCTATCTCCAGCAGCACGAGGGCAAGCTCGGCGGCCGTCAGGTCACGCTCGTGAAGGCGGACGAGGGCGAGACGGCCGACAGTGGCAAGGCCGCCGCGAACAAGCTCATCAAGGACGAGAAGGTCCTCGCGATCACCGGCGTGGCCAACCCGGCCGCGATGCTCGCGATGCGCGAGGACATCGAGAACGCGAAGATCCCGCTCATCGGGTCGAACGCGTCGCCGAAGGCGCTGCAGACGCTCGGCCCGAAGTACATCTGGCGCACGTCCTTCGTGTCGGACGAGCCCGGCACCGCGATCGCGCGGTGGGCCGCGGGCAACGTCGACGGCGGCCTCGCCATCTGCGGGCAGACCGACCCCGCCGGCAGCGACGAGGACGTGGCCAGCTTCGTCGAGACGTACAAGAGCGTCGGCGGTCAGATCGCGGGGCAGGCGCGCACGGTCGCCTACGGCACCAAGGACTTCACCGCGATGCTGAACGCCGTCAAGACGTCCGGCGCGAAGGGCATGTACGCGCTGTTCAACGGCGCCGCGGCGATCGAGTTCGTGAAGCAGTACCGCAACATGCACTTCCCCGCCGACTTCAAGCTCCTCGGCACCGGCAGCCTGACCGAGGGCTACGTGCTCAAGCAGCAGGGCGACGCCGCGCGCGACATCTACACGGCGCTCAACTACTCGCCGGACCTGGACAACGTGGCCAACCGCCGGTTCATCGCCGACTATCAGAAGGCGTTCGGCTCGGTGCCCTCGACGTTCGCGATGTCGTCCTTCGACGCGGCCGCCGTGCTGGACAAGGCGATCACGGACGCGACCAAGAACCTCGACTCGTTCCAGCTCAACGCGGCCATCGGGCGCCTGGGCCAGATCGACAGCCCCCGTGGCGGGTGGCAGTTCACGCAGACCCGCACGCCGCTGCAGCGGTGGTACCTGCGGCAGGTCCGCAACGACGGCGCCGTGCTCTCCAACGTGCTGACCGCGGAGCTCTCGACCCGCGGCTGAGCACGGTTCGAGCACAACCGTCAGGCCGCGCCGCGCCGCTTCAGGGTGGCCACGGCCGAGCCGGCCAGCGTCAGCAGGCACTCCGGCAGCTTGCCGTCGACCAGCGCCACGGTGAACAGGGCCGTGGCGCTCGGGGCGTCCTCGTTGACGTACGCACTCACGAACCGCGCCACCCAGCGCTTGTCGTAGTTAGCATCGTCGATGTCCGGGAAGTCCAGCCGCCACGGGCCGCGCGCCAGGTTGTCGCCCACCATCTCGCCGGCCAGGCGCCACGCGACGTCGTACGCGGCGCTCATGCCGCGCCGGTCCACCACCGAGTCGAAGGTGTTGGTCACCGCGTCCTCGTCGCCCGCGAGTGCTGAGGCCAGGACCTGTGCGGCGTCCTGATACGTCTCGTCTCCCGGGTCATCCACGCCGCAACCGTATGTCGCGCCGTCAAGCCCCTGCGTGCACCTGGAGGGATTCGCGGGGTGACCCCGGGCTCATCCCCGCCGCAGCGCGCAGGTCAGCCGCGCGGTGCAGATGCGCTCGCCGTCCTCGTCCGTCACGACGATCTCGTAGCTGGCAATCAGGCCTCCGAGCCGCAGCGGCGTGGCCACGCCGGTCACCAGCCCGCGCTTGGCGGACTTGTGGTGGGTCGCGTTCACCTCGATGCCGACCGCGACCCCGTTGTAGAGGCGGCCCGCGTGCATGGCGGCCCCGATCGAGCCGAGCGTCTCGGCAAGGACGACCGAGGCGCCACCGTGGAGCAGGCCGTACGGCTGAGTATTGCCGTCGACCGGCATGGTCGCCACGACCCGCTCGGGCGACGCCTCCAGAATCACGATCCCCATCCGCTCGGGCAGATGACCCTCCATCGAAAGGCCGCCCGGCGTCTCGCTCGTGGTCACGGATTCTTGATCAGCCATACCCGGGAGCGTACCCGCGCCCCCGCTGAAACCCGGGGGTTGCCCGCGCTAAGGTGCGCACGGCATCTTTGGGGAGGCCTTTGGGGAGGAGACGCCAATGCGCGCACGGTCGGCCACCGCCATCGTGGGAGCGATCACGGCGATAGGAGTGCTGCTCGCCGCATCCGGCTGCGCCTCCGGCA
The DNA here is from genome assembly GCF_040300725.1 of Dactylosporangium sp. NPDC000244. Classification (NCBI taxonomy): domain Bacteria; kingdom Bacillati; phylum Actinomycetota; class Actinomycetes; order Micromonosporales; family Micromonosporaceae; genus Dactylosporangium; species Dactylosporangium sp. NPDC000244. The sequence continues at coordinate 130,929 of NZ_JBEPEH010000013.1, read as the reverse complement.
CGAAGAGTGACGACGACGCCGTTGCCGCGGCCGACATCCGGCTGTACGGCACCGACGGCAACATGGCCAACTCGTTCGGAGACGCGCTCAAGGACTCCCCGGCGGTCCTGAACGGCATGAAAGGAACAACTCCGCTCACGCCGCTCAGCGAGGACTTCAAGCGCCGCGTCAAGGCGATCGATTCGACGCTGACCGACTTCAACTACGCGGGCGAGTCCTACGACGCCGTGGTCATCGCCGCCCTGGCCGCCGAGACCGGCAAGTCGGCCGACCCGGCCGTCATCGCCAAGCAGATCATCGGCGTCACCACGGGCGAGAACACCTGCGACGGGGTGGCCGCGTGCCTGGCCGCCGCGAAGTCGGGCAAGGACTTCAAGTACCGCGGCGTCTCCATGCGCAGCAGCGGCTTCACGAGCGTCGGGGAGCCGTCGGCGGCGATGTACGGCGTGCTCAACTTCGGCACCAGCAACAAGATCGACGACGCCAAGACCGAGTTCGTCGGCGCGGGCGATCAGGCCAGCGAGGACAAGACCGCGCCACCGGCTCCCTCGTCCACGGCGGGCGGGAAGGGGCAGAAGCCGGCGCTGAAGTACGGCCTGCTGCTGCCGAAGACGGGCGCGCTCGCGTTCCAGGGCCCGCCGATGTTCGCCGCGGCCAAGCTCGCCATCAAGGAGATCAACGAGGCCGGCGGCGTGCTCGGGCAGCAGGTGCAGGTCGTGGAGGGCGACGACGGCACCAACCCGGAGATCGCCAAGGCGACCGCCGCGCAGTTCATCGCCCAGGGCGTCGCGGTGATCATCGGCGCGGGCGCCTCGGGCGTCAGCGCGGCCGTGATCCCGCAGGTCGCGCTGGCGGGCCGGGTGATGATCTCGCCGTCGGCGACGTCGGACGCGCTCACCAAGGTCGACGACAAGGGCTTCTTCTTCCGCACCTCGCCGCCGGACACCCTGCAGGCCAAGGCCGTCGCGGACATCATCATGCGCGACGGGCACACCAAGGTCGCGATCATCGCGCGCGACGACAACTACGGCAGCGGCCTGGCCGAGGGCGTGAAGGCCGACCTGCAGTCCGCCGGCATCCGGCCCGAGAACATTCTCGTCAAGAAGTACGAGGCGAAGGACAAGTACGACAAATCGGAAGGTCCGAAGCTCTTCGACCCGATCGCCGGGGAGATCAAGAGCTTCGGCGCCACCGGCATCCTCGTGGTCGGCTTCGACGAGTCCGCGATGGCCATCAAGTCGCTGGTGACCTCGGGCGTCAAGGCCTGACGGTGTCACGTTCTGGGCTCGCGCGTCGGTGCCGCAAGGCCTACGGTGAACCGGATTGCCCCTTTGTCAGGTGAGAGGACCCACCAGATGACCGACAACGAGACCGTCGAGACCCGTGGCGATGAGCGCGTGGAGCTTCTCGTCGGCGACACGAACAACGACGGCAAGCCCGACCTGTGGGCAATCGACACCGACGGGGACGGCAAGGCGGACCTGTTCCAGTTCGACACCAACGGCGACGGCAAGGTCGACATCACGATGAGCGACCTCGACCAGGACGGCACGCCGGACGAGGTCGTCGACGGCGACGGCGGCCTGCCCCCGGCCTAGTTCTTCTGTGCGGAGCGGCGCGGGTGACCGGTTCACCCGCGCCGCTGCTGTTCCACGTAGTCGCGCCACTGCTGCTCGAGCTGCACCCGGCCGACGCCGAGCACCGAGCGGGCCACCGACTCGACCTCGGACATGCCCTGGAAGCCCTCGTAGAAGGCGATGAGCTTGTCCTGGCCGTACTTGTCGGCGATCATCCGGCACGCGAGCCACCCGCTGACGTAGTTGCGCGGCTCGTCGTAGAACTGCTTGTCGTCCGGGAACGTCGTGATCGCGAGGCCGCCGAGCGCCTGCCGGATGCCCGACGCGCTGAACCGCCCGTCCTTGTAGGCGACGTACTCCGCGAAGCCCTCCACCACCCAGCGCGGCGTGTAGGGCCCGGTGACCGGCCCCATGGCCGCGTGCGTGAACTCGTGGGTCAGATCGTGCTGGAGCTCGGCCTTGGCCGCGGTGAGCTCGCTCGGGTTGAACACGATGCGCGTGGTGGCGTAGGCCGGCCGGTTCGTCCACTCCGCGACGGTCGAGTAGTACGGCACCGCGATGGCGGCGACCTGCCCGATGCGGTCCTGGGACTCGGCGAAGTACGTGTCGAAGATCTTCCGGTCCCCGACGGCGGTGATGAGCACCTTCCCGTCCCACCCGCCCGGCCGCACCACGGCCACCCGCTGCAGCGCGTTCTCGGCGAGGTCGAGCAGCCCCTGCCCGGCGCCGCCGTTGTCCGCCGAGAGCACGGCCACGACCCGCTGGCTGCGCACGACGGTGATCGGCCCGGACGCGTCCCAGGGCTGCCCGGCCTCGCCCGTGGGCAGATCCTTGCCGACCCCGTCGCCGACGACGAGCCACCGGCCCCCGGCGTACCCGAACACGGCCAGCCAGGGCGTGGCCACGGGCTTGCTGTCGACCCCCTCGATCCGATGCCGGACGGTGACGGGCACGACCTTCACGGCGGCGTGGTACCGCTCGAGCAGCGCCGGCGGCAGGAAGGCCGCCATCTTCACGGCCGGCTGACCGGCTCGCTCGAACCCGAGCTCGGCGAACGACAGCTTGGTGAGGTTCTCGAACTCCTGCCGCTGCCGCTGCGCGAATCCCGCGTCGGTCTGGTCGACGTCGGCCATCCACTCGGACTGGTCCTGCTTGCGCACGGCCTCGGCCCGCCGCCGCAGCAGCGCGTCGATCGCGCCCGGGTCGACGCCGACCCAGGTGGCCGCGGTGGGCGCGTTGCCGTGCCCGCGCAGCGCCCAGGCCGTGGCGCCGGCCCCGGCGAGCGCGATCAGCGTGGCGGCGACGAGGAACGCGGAGAGAATGGGCCAGAGGTAGCCGCGGGCCGGTTGGGGCGGGAGCTGGAGCGGGGGGTACCACGGGCTGGGGGCGCCGCCGCCGTAGACGGAGGGGGTGCGCTCCTGCTCCTCCGACGGTCGCTGCCGCGGGACAGGGGCAGCGAGCGGTTCGGGGATCGTCACGGCACCTACCGACGTCGAGGAGCGGAACCACATCCTCCGCCAGCCGCCCAGGCATTGTCGACCCGCGGCGTGCGCAGGCGGCCGTCGACCGTCGCGCACTTGGGGCCCCGGCGTCACCCGGACGGGTGATGCGAGTCCAGCTCACCTCACATTATGGCCACACGTCATTGCGATTCTGCATGTGCATGTTGGAAGATCGCCGGTGTTCCTGGTGATGCGGCGCAGCGCTCGATTCCCCGGCCGCGTGCTGACAAGGGGTCCGCGCGGCCGGGTGAAAACGGGCGGGCGTCCGGATCGGCCAACTGACCCTTGGCCGCTCGGGCGCCCGCCCTCCTACCGCAACCTACGTGCGCGCACGAGAGGTGGTTCAACACCATGGGCTACTCCGCGGCCGGTGTCCGGGCGGCGCAGCAGGTCGTCAGGCATCACCTTCCGACCCTCACGGGCGAGCGCTGCTCGGCGTGCCGGGACGTGTTCCCGTGCGTGTTCCGCAGCGCGGCCGACCGGACGCTCAACGCCTACGGGCTGCTGCCCACGCGCGTTCCCGGCGCCACGTTGCGCGCGGCCGGCGTCGACCTGCGCGCGAGCCGATGGGCGCGCGCCGATCACAACTCACGCGGGTGGCTCGTCAACCCGCGTCAGTGTGCGTCCAGCGTCAGCGGGGAAGGGTAGCCGCGATGCGCCGAGGCCGGGAGCTTCCAGGGCTCGTGCACGGCCTTGCCGGGGATGCCGGCGAGCTCGGGCACGTAGCGCCGCACGTAGTCGCCGTCCGGGTCGAAGCGCTCGGCCTGGCGGATCGGGTTGAAGCGGCGGTACGGCTTCGTGTCGTTGCCCGTGCCGGCGACCCACTGCCAGTTGCCGAAGTTGTTCGCGATGTCGCCGTCGAGGAGGAGGTCGAAGAAGTGGTCGCCGCCGGCCCGCCAGTCGCAGTTCAGGTGCTTGGTGAGGTACGACGCCGTGATGAGCCGGGCGCGGTTGTGCATCCAGCCCTCGGCGAGCAGCTGCCGCATCCCCGCGTCGACGACCGGGATCCCCGTGTGCCCCTCCCGCCAGGCCTGCAGCGCGTCCTTCTCGTCGCGCCAGCGGTCGTCGGCGCCGGCGCGGTACGCCTTGTGCCGCAGGTCCGGGAAGGAGTGCAGCACCTGGTGGTAGAAGTCCCGCCAGCACAGTTGCCGCACGAACGGCTCGGCTCCCTCGCGGCCGTGGGTCCGCTCCGCGACCTCGCGCGGGGAGAGGCAGCCGAAGTGCAGGTACGGGCTCAGCCGCGACGTGCGGTCCGCCGCGAGGTCGTCGTGGATCTCCGCGTACGACTCCAGCCGCGAGAGCCACGACGTCAGCCGCTCGCGCGCCGCCGTCTCGCCGTCCGAGCCCGTGGTGCTCTTGAACCAGGACTTCGGCAGGTCGGGGGGCAGCACCACGCGCAGCGGGGTGGTCTCCAGGGCCCGCCACGAGGCCGCCGTCCACGCGCGGTAGTAGGGCGTGAACACCTTGTAATGCGAGCCGCCCCCGCCCGGCCGGACCTCGCCCGGCGGCAGGATGGTCACGCCGGGGAAGGTTCTGAACGCGAGGCGTTCCGACTCGCAGGCCGCGGCCAGGCGCTGCTCGCGCGAGCGCGCATACCCGCTCACGTCGCCCGCGACCGCGATCGCCGACGCGCCGGCCGATCTGGCCACGCGGACGGCCTCGCGCACCGGGTCGCCGCGCAGCTCGGCCAGGTCGCCGCCGCGCTGCCGCAGCGCGCCCCGCAGGTCGTCGAGCGCCCCGCGCAGGAACCGCGCGCGGGGTGCGCCGGCGGCCAGGGAGGAATCGTGCACGAACAGCGGCACCACCGCCTCGAACGCGCGCACGGACTGGGCGAGCGCCGGGTTGTCGTGCACGCGCAGGTCGCGCGTGAAGAGCACGACGCACGTGTTCATGCGGCCGTACCGCGCAGATCCAGCAACGCCGCCCCGTCCCGCTGCAGCGGAATCTCCGCGGGGGCCGGAGCCGGCATCGGGGCGCCCGGGCGCGCCAGGACGCACGACAGCGCCACCGCGAGCCGCTTCCACTTCGGCACCGTGGCCCGGCGCGCGAACACGTCGCCGTCCTGCGCCTCGACCTCGTCCAGGATTCCGCCGTACAGCCGGTACGCCGCGCGCATGCACGACTGCGACGTGGGCGCCAGCATCGGGATCCCCGGGGCGGCGAGCGCGTAATGGTGACGGGCGCGGCTCAGCTGGTACCGAATCAGGCTCTTGATCTTGTCCGAACTTCGCCTGGCGGTGAGCGCGGCCTCGAGGTCGGCGCGGGTGACGCCGAACTCGGCGAGGTCGCGCTGGGGCAGGTAGACGCGCCCGCGCTCGAGGTCCTCGGCCACGTCCCGGATGAAGTTCGTGAGCTGGAAGGCCAGGCCGAGCTGCCGGGCCGGCTCGCGGGCGGCGGCGCGGTCGGACGACTCGAGGATCGGCAGCATCATCGTGCCGATCACCGCCGCCGAGCCCTCCATGTATCCGAGGAGGTCGTCATACGTCTCGTACTGGGTGACGGTCAGGTCCATCGCCATGCTGTCGAGGAACTTGCGGAAGTCCTCGAGGTCGATGTCGAACACCTGGATCGTGTGCAGCACCGCCGGCAGCAGCGGGTCGTCGGTGTGCCCGCCGCGCAGCCCGCGCAGGAACTCGGCCGACCAGGCGGCGAGCTCGGCGGCGCGCTCCTGCGGGGTGCCGCCCTCGCAGCGGTCGACGATCTCGTCCGCGTAGCGGGTGAACCCGTAGAGCGCGTGGACGTGCCGCCGCTTCCACCCCGGAAGCAGTCGCGTCGCGAGGTAGTAGGTGCGACCGTGAAAGCGGTGCAGCTCGCGGCACCGCTCGTAGGCGGCGGCCAGGGACGCATCCATACTTCCTCCAGGTGTGCGCCAAATCGACGCAGCAATCGACGCAATCCCGAGCCTACGCTACGCTGGACGGCACAGCCACCCGAAACGCACTTGGGGGACGACATGCGAACCGTTGGCGGCCGAACGGATCGGGTCGTGGTCGTCGGCGCCGGGCTCGGCGGCCTGGCCGCGGCGATCCGTCTCGCGGCCGCCGGGCGCACCGTCACCCTGCTGGAGCGCGAGGACCAGCCCGGCGGCCGGGCCGGGCGGCTCGTCCTGGACGGCTACGAGTTCGACACCGGCCCGACCGTGCTCACCATGCCGGAGCTGCTCGCCGACCTGCTCGGCACCGTCGGCGAGGACCTCGCGGCGTGGCTGCCGATGTCGAAGCTCGATCCGGCGTACCGCGCCCACTTCCCCGACGGGTCCACATTGGACGTCATCGCGGACACCGCCCGGATGGCCGGCGAGGTCGCGCGGGTCTGCGGATCGCGGGAGGCCGACGGCTACCTCCGCTTCGTCGACCACGCCCGCGAGCTGTGGGAGCTGGAGCGCCACGACTTCATCGACCGCAACCTCGACCGCCCGCGGGACCTGGTCACGGCCAACCTGTGGCGGCTGATCCGCCGCGGCGGGTTCGGCCGGCTGCAGTCCAAGGTGGACTCGTACTTCAAGGATCCGCGCACCCGCCGCATCTTCTCCTTCCAGGCGATGTACGCGGGCGTCGCGCCCCACCAGGCCCTCGCGCTCTACGCGGTCATCGCCTACCTCGACTCCGTCGCCGGGGTCTACTTCCCGCAGGGCGGCATCCACGCCGTGTCCCGCGCGCTCGCCGGGGTCGCGGAGAAGCACGGCGTCGAGATCGTCTACGGCGCGGAGGTGAGCCGCGTCGAGACCGCGAACGGACGCGCGATCGGCGTGTCCACTTCGGACGGCCGCCGCTTCCCCGCCGACGTGGTGGTGCTCAATCCCGACCTTCCGGTGGCGTACCGCGACCTGCTGCCCCCGGCGCGATGGCGCAGCCCGCTGCTGGGCCCGCTGCGGTACTCGCCGTCCTGCGTCGTGCTCCACGTGGGCTCGCGCCAGGCCTACGGCGCGATCGCGCACCACAACATCCACTTCGGACGGTCGTGGCGCGAGACCTTCGACGAGGTCATCGACCAGGGCCGGCTGATGAGCGACCCGTCCCTGCTCGTCACCAACCCGACGCGCACGGACCCGTCGCTCGCCCCGAACGGGCGCCAGACCTACTACGTGCTCGCCCCGACGCCGAACCTGACCGCCCCGCTGCTCGACTGGCGGGGCGCGCTCTCGGGCATCTATCGCAGCGAGCTCATCGAGACGCTGGAGCAGCGGGGGTACGTCGGATTCGGCGACGCCATCGAGGTCTCCCGGTTCATCACGCCCGCCGACTGGGCCGGGCAGGGCATGGCCGCCGGCACCCCGTTCGCCGCCGCCCACACCCTGCGCCAGACCGGCCCCTTCCGGCCGGGCAACCTCCACCCCACACTGTCCAATGTGGTCTTCGTCGGCTCGGGCACGCAGCCCGGCGTCGGCGTGCCCATGGTGCTCATCTCCGGCCGCCTCGCAGCGAGCCGTGTCACGGGGGAGTCCTGAAGTCTTGTCACGCGAACAGCAACTGGTCGAACTCGTCGCCGCCGACGGCCGCGCCGAGGGCACCGCGACCGTCGAGGCCGCCCATCAGGCCCCCGGCCGGCTCCACCGCGCCTTCTCCGTGCTGCTCGTCGCGCCCGACGGCCGGGTCCTGCTCCAGCAGCGCGCCGCGGTGAAGACCCGGTTCGCGCTGCGCTGGGCCAACTCGTGCTGCGGGCACCCGGGCCCCGGCGAGTCCGTCGTCACCGCGGCCGCGCGCCGGCTGGACGAGGAGCTGGGCGTCTCCGCGCCACTGCGGGAGGTCGGGGTGTACGTGTACCAGGCCGCCGACCCCGACTCCGGGCGCGTCGAGTTCGAGTACGACCACGTGCTCACCGGCCCGTTCGAGGGCCCGGTCCACGCCGACCCGGCCGAGGTGGCCGAGACCGAGTGGGTGGCGCCGGACGAGCTCGCCGAGCGGATCAGCCGGTTCCCGGACTTCTACTCGCCGTGGCTCGCCGGAGTCCTCGACGTCTGGCGGTCGGCCGCGAGATGAACGGCGCCGCCGCCTACTCGGCCGGGGCCGTGGCCCGGCGGCTCGGCGTCGCGGTGACGACCCTGCGCACGTGGCACCAGCGGTACGGGATGGGCCCGTCGCTGCACGAGCCGGGGCATCATCGGCGGTACACCGAGCAGGACATCCAGCGCCTCGAGCTCATGCAGCGCCTGATCGTCGAGGGCGTCGCCCCGGCCGAGGCGGCGCGCTGGGCCCGGCGCCCGACGGCGCGCCCGTCGCCGGCCGGCGGCCCGATCCCGGGTCTCGCCGCGGCGGTGCGCGGCTTGAACCGGGCGGCGCTGCGCCTCGACGCGCCCGCCGTGCGCCAGCGCGTCGCCGAGTCCGTTCGCGAGCTCGGGGTGGTCGCGGCGTGGGACGGCGTGCTGCGGCCCGTGCTGTGCGGGATCGGGGATCGCCACGCCGTGACAGGCGAACTGGTCGAGGTCGAGCACCTGGTCTCGGGGTGCGTCTCCGCCGTGCTCGGGGCGGTGCCGCGGCCGCCTTCGGGAGTACCGATCGACATTCTTCTGGCCTGTGCCGACGACGAGCAGCACAGCCTGCCGATCGAGGCGGTCGCGGCGGCCCTGGCGGCCGAGGGGGTGCCGGCCCGCTCGCTCGGGGCCCGCGTGCCCTCCGAGGCGCTGCTGGCCGCCGTGCGCCGCACCGGCCCCGCGGCCGTGCTCGTCTGGTCGCAGCTGCAGTCCACCGGCTCGCCGAAGCAGCTCGAGGCGATCCTGGCCGAGCGCGCCCGCCCCCTGGTGCTCGCCGCCGGCGGCCCCGGCTGGCCGCGACCGTCCGTACCACAGGGAGTCGTCCTTCCGGACACCCTCGGCGAGGCCCTCGGGATGCTGACGTCGGTACTCGACCGCTCATCCACGTAAAAGTCCCTTGTGCCACCACTCCCGGGTTCGTGCCATGGGCCGAACGCGGGAGGACGTCGACGGTCTCGAATCAGTAACGTGTGGCTCCGTCAGAGAAACCTCAAAGACCCCTCGGAGCCCCTCATGTCTCGTGCACGACTCGCCGCGGTGGTGATCAGCGCGTTCACGCTCTTCCTCGCGGGCTGCGACTCCAGCGCCACTCCGCGTGCGGCCTCGTGGCACGCGCAGTCGGGCTCCGGGTCCTACCCGGGCGCCTCCGGCCAGGCCGGCGGCGACCCGGGCGCACGTCCTGCCGGCGGCTCGACCGGTTCCTCCGCCAGCGCCAAGCCCTCGGCCTCCGCCTCGGCGTCCCCGTCGGCCTCGGCCCCGGCCTCCCCGTCCGAGTCGACGTCGTCCTCCGCCCCGGCCTCGTCGATCATCCGCACCACCGGCGACTCCACGGTGGCCCTGACCTTCGACGACGGCCCCGGCCCGGACACCCCGAAGATCCTCGCGATGCTCCGTGAGCAGGGGATCAAGGCCACGTTCTGCGTCATCGGCGTGAACGTGCAGGAGTACCCGCAGTACGTCCAGGAGATCGTCAAGGACGGCCACACGCTGTGCAACCACACCTGGAAGCACGACGAGAGCCTGGGCAAGAAGTCGGCCGACGTGATCCGCGCCGACCTGCAGAAGACCAACGACGAGATCCACAAGGCCGTCCCCGACGCCCAGATCAAGTACTTCCGCCACCCCGGCGGCAACTTCACCCCCACCGCGGTCGAGATCGCCTCCGAGCTGGGCATGAAGTCCCTGGGCTGGAGCGTCGACCCGTCCGACTGGAACATCAAGAAGTGGTCCGGCCAGCAGATGACCAACCACATCTGCTCGAACGTGAGGAACAACACGAAGCCGGGCTCGATCGTCCTTTCACACGACGGTGGAGGCGACCGCAGCGCCACGATGGCCGCCTACAAGACCCTCCTGCCGGAGCTGAAGGGCAAGTTCACGCTCGTGGCAATGCCGGTCTGACCTGCGCATCCTGGCGCCGCCACGCCACGGGCGGATACTCATTTGGAGAACGCTGGAGGGGTCACGTATGCTCTGAAAGCCTCCGGCGGGGCCGGATGGGAGCAACACCGCACGACTCGCGCAATATGCGATGATTGCGGGGCCGCCCTCATCGTCTAGCGGCCCAGGACGCCGCCCTTTCAAGGCGGTAGCACGGGTTCGAATCCCGTTGGGGGCACGTGGTACATGTTGTATAGCTAGGTCCTGTGGAGCAGTTGGAGTGCTCGCCGCCCTGTCAAGGCGGAGGTCGCGGGTTCAAGTCCCGTCAGGACCGCTCGACCCCTTTTGGGGTTTATGGGCAGGTAGCTCAGTCGGTACGAGCGTCCGCCTGAAAAGCGGAAGGTCGGCGGTTCGACCCCGCCCCTGCCCACAAAGCTCTTCGCCGGGCTTTACAGACCCCGACCAGCGGAAACGCGGTCGGGGTCTTTGTCTGTCCGTACTCCGTTATCGCGATCATCCCTGTAGCAACGGCGCTCTGGGCGGCAGCGGACGGTCGGGACGGTATAGCTTTCGCTACACTCGTCTCCGTGACCACACCGGAGTGGGGCATCTACGTTGTCGACGAAGTCCGCGCATGGATCTACTCGTTGGAACCGTCAGCGAAGGCAAGGGTCGTGCTTGCGATCGACGCCTTGGCGGAGAACGGGCCCGGCCTTGGGCGCCCCCTAGTCGACACCATCACGCATTCGTCGCTTGCCAACCTCAAAGAGCTACGACCTGGGACGATGCGCATCCTGTTCGTCTTCGATCCTTGGCGATCAAGCATCTTGCTTGTCGCCGGGGACAAGGCTGGGCAGTGGGACGCTTGGTACCGGGAGGCGATACCACTCGCGGAACAGCGCTACGAGGTCTACCTGAAAGAACGGGCAAAGGAAGAGGGGGACCAGCGATGAGCAGCTACGTGCGCTGGAGCGACATCCGCGGCGAACTCGTCGAGCAGGCAGGCGGCGAGGAAGCGGTCGCGGCTGGCAAGCAGGAGCTCCTGGCTGAGGTCACCGGTCACCGACTCGCCGAGGCGCGCCGAGGTCGCGGGCTGACCCAGCAGCAGGTCGCCGACCGCATGGGAGTCACCAAGGGTCGCGTTTCGCAGATCGAGCAGGGCAAGGTCTCGGGGCAGGAGGTTCTCGCCCGCTACGCCGTCGCCTTGGGCGGCCGCCTCCACCAAGCCATCTACTTCGAGGACGGCGACATTACCGCCATCGCCTGACCCGAGGCGCCGTGTAGCAATGCGTGTAGCAACGGCAGCGCACAACCGCGCTCGCCGACGACTTATGCCGGACCAGACCGCAGCCCGGATCGCCTGTCAGCACCGGGCTGCGCAGAGCTGAAAAGCGGAAGGTCGGCGGTTCGACCCCGCCCCTGCCCACAAAGCTCTTCGCCGGGCTTTACAGACCCCGACCAGCGGAAACGCGGTCGGGGTCTTTGTCTGTCCGCAGCCCGCCACCACGCCCATTCGTGCAGCAACGGCGACCTGCCCGGAAGCGGACGGTCGAACTCCGGCGGGTCGCGGACCTGCCGGAGTCTTCTCGGGCGGGCGTATCGTTGGGTGGTGCTGAGTCAAGGACCTGGCGGGAGCGGAGGCAGAGCGTGACCAGCGACGCGACCGAGATGATCACGATTCCCCGGGTCGAGTTCGATGCCATGCAGGCAGAGCTCAGGCGTCTGCGCCGTGAGGCTGCACGCGAGGTCGCGTTGACAACGATGCGGGCGGACCGCGGTCCCGGAGCCGGTGACGAGGTCCGTGTGTTCACGCGGGAACAGCTGGCCGAGGCGTGGGGAATTCGTGCCTGAACGGCAGATACGTTTTCCCGAGCAAGCGTGGCAACAGGTAGAGGCGCTTCCTCAGCGACTGCGATGGACGGTCCAGCGTGCGATCTTCCACCTCCTCGATGAGCCGGTTCCGACCCTCGCAGACCCATTCCCGCCGGGCGATCCGTTGCCGGGTGCCTATGAACTTCACTTGCCCGCCGACGGCGTGACCATCTGGTACGTGGTCACGCCACACGACGGGAACGAGGTCATCAGCATTCAGCTCGTGCGAGCCGACACCTGATCTGGTGCGTCGCCGGAGGTCCAGCGGAAGGTCGGCGGTTCGACCCCGCCCGACCCCGACCAGCGGCAACGCCGGTCGGGGTCTTTGTAGTCCACCATCTGCTATGAAGATCGTTATGTAGCAACGGCCGTCTTCCAGACGGCGGACGGTCGGCGTCACCAGATCAGGACACCTCCGCCGGCCTGACGTGCGCGATCCACCGCGCTGACGAAGTTCCTCAAGTACCCCTCGATACGGTCCTCGTCGTAGCCTGAGGCCGCCGCCAACACGGCAAGGTTGGCCGTCAGCACCGCACACTCCTCGGCGAACGCTTCGACGCCGCCCGGCTGGACCCGCAGGTCGCCCTCCGCAAGCTGTGGCAAGAACGTCGCGCCGAGGCGGCGAGCGGGTTCAGAACCCCACAGCTTCGTCCGGGCGAACTCGGGACCGGCAAGTTCCGAAACCCCCTCGGGCGCATCGGGGATCCGATAACCACCGGGCTCGTTGCTGTCGTAGACCCACATGTGGACGAGAAGGCTCACATCGCAAGCTGACCATAAGCGCCCGTATCACTCGGCGCTCGGGAGCGTCGCCTGCATCAGACCTGCCTCATGTAGCAACGCATGTAGCAACGGCCGCGCCCGACCTCACGCATCGGCGAGCCATTCCGGACCCAACCCCTGCCCGGCACCGCCACGACCACCCGGCTGCGTTGATCTGAAAGCGGAAGGTCGGCGGTTCGACCCCGCCCTGCCCACAAAGCTCTCCGCGAGACCGCGTGGCGGCACCTGCTCGACCGGACGCCGGGAACGCGGCAAGGCGATCAGCTGATCGTTCCCGCGGCAGCTGCCCAGCCGCGGCTGCGCGCTCTACCCGTTTCCGACCTGTCAGGTCTACTCGTCGGGCTATGCCGTGCTGCTCGGGGAGGCGACGAGCCCCGAAGAGGCGGTCGCCCCTCTCCCGCCGCCCGATGACCCAAACGACCTAGACCGCGCCTCGCCGCGGTCGCTCCTTCGAGGCGCCCACTTGAGCCTGCACATGTGTTGTTGCTGGGTGCGCCGGTTGTCCCCCTTGGTCAGGTGATGTCGCGGCGCATGGGAATGACGACGGCGACGCTGGCGGCGGCGAGTGCGTATGCCAGGAGCAGAAGAGCACCAGCGGCAGGCGGCAGCAGTTGGACGGCGCTGCTGCCGAGTTCCTGCGACATGGCGTCGGCGAGGTAGGTGAAGTCGGTGAGAGAGGCGGTGGCGCCCCCGGGCAGGACCGGGTAGAGCCGATTGACGCCCGGGATCATCATGAGCAGCGTTTCACCCATGTAGAGATAGCCGATCACCACGGCCAGTGCCGCGATCTGGTTGCGCACCAACGCGCCCACGCCGATCCCGATCAGCAGGTACACGACCATGGCGAGTCCGATGCGGGCAAGCAGCGCGACGATGGTACCGGTCGGCAGGCCGAGCGGGACCCCGCGGGCGGCGGCGACCGTGAACAGGGCCGCGGCGCCTGTGCCGGCGAGGATGAGCCCATACGCCAGTCCTGCGACGCCGTACGTGGCGAGCTTGGCGGCCAGTACCTGCCAACGGCGGGGCGCGAACAGGAACGTGACCGCGGCGGTGCGGTGCCGGTACTCGGACGTGACGGCGACGGTGCCGACGGCAGCCGGCACGAACGCGGTATAGCCGAGAATCCCCAGGATCGAGCGGATACCGGTTTCGGTATCCAGTCCTGGCACGGGCGGGTCGAAGTTCTCCGGCCCGACCAGCGCCATCGCGCCCATCAAGCCGCCACCGAGCAGCACGGCGGCGAACAGCAGCCCGCTCCACATGCGGGTGGCGAACAGCCGGCGGAATTCCGCTTTGATCAGGCGATTCATCGGGCGGCCGCCTTGTCCGTGGTCAGGTGGAGGAAAAGTTGCTCGAGGCTGGGAGTCTCGGCGACCAGCTCGTATATCCGCAGCCGGTGCGCGGCGGCGAAGTCCGCGATGTCCGGCGCGTCGAGCCCGCGCACCCGCAGCCGGTCGGCTCCGGTGGCCTCGACGCGTGAGACGGGGCCGGCCGCCGGATCGGCTGCGAGAGCGGCGGCCAGCCGGTCGGCGTCGGGCGAGCGGACCAGCACCGCTGGTGGTCCGGCGAGTTGGGACCAGGGTCCGGCGGCGACGAGTTGGCCGCGGCGGATCACCACCACGTCGTCGACGAGCTGCTGGATCTCGCTGAGCACGTGGCTGGAGATCAGAATCGTGCGCCCCTCGTCGGCCAGCCGGCGCAGGAAACCGCGTAGCCACAGCATGCCTTCCGGGTCCAGGCCGTTGCCCGGCTCGTCCAGCAGCAGCACGCGGGGGTCGCCGAGCAGCGCGGTGGCGAGATTGAGCCGCTGCCGCATGCCGGTGGAGAACCCGCGGGTGCGGCGGTCGGCGGCCTCGGCGAGGCCCAGCAGGTCCAGCAGGTCGCAGACCCGCCGGTCCGGATAGCCTCCCATTGCGGCATAGACGCGCAGATGGTCGCGGGCGGTGTGGCCGGGGTAGAACGCACTCGCGTCGAACACCGCGCCGACGGCCTCCGACGGGCGGGGCAGCCGATGGTACGGCCGGCCGCCGATCGTGGCGGTGCCGGCGGTCGGCGTGACCAGGCCGGTCAGCATGCGCATCGTGGTGGTCTTGCCGGCACCGTTCGGACCGAGGAACCCGGTGACCAGACCAGGTTCTACGGTGAAGGTCAACTCGTGGACGGCGGTGACCTCGCCGTACCGTTTGGTCAGGTTGGAGACCTCGATCGCGAGGCGGTCACCGCTCATCGGCGGGCCGCCATCGCATGCCCGATCGTGTCCGCGATGCCGGACGCCGCCGGGCTGGAGAGCACGACCTCGTCGAATTCGCCGCCGGCGAGCGCACGGTCAAGGACCAGATGCAGCCCGGGCTCGCCTCGACGTGCCGCCACCAGCTGCCGAGGGCCGCCGAACAAGCCCCAGATGCCGATCTTGACGATGCCGGACACCGCGATTCCACGCCTGGCGCCGCGTGCCAGCCGAAGCGGGTCGGCCACGAGCAGTCCGTGCCGCACCGCGGCGACCGGCATCGTCAGCCTCTCCCGCCCGGTCCAGAACCGCTCCCATCCGGTGAACCGGATGTCGACCAGCTTGCTGGTGATCGTGACAGTTGCCATCAGGCACTCCCTTTCTTCGTGCTGGGGCGCTCTTCTCGTTCAGGGTTCGGTTGCGTGGTGTCGGTGGCCGGCGGCTGGTCGGCGGGCATCAAGATGGTGGCCAGCAGGCGCGGGACCCGCCCGTCGCCCGGCTGGTTGCTCAGCAACGGACCGATGACCTGGTTGAGGTCGGCGGCGAAGGTGGCCAGCTCCGCGTCGGTCAGGTGGAGCACAAGCTGGTGGTAGCCGACTCCGTCGGCGGTGAAGTCGATCCGCTCCCGGCTCAGATAGCGGGAGAACTCCGACAGCAGACTCGACACGAACGCCGTGAAGTAGCGGGCATGGTCGTCGGGCGTCGCCGAGGCCAGGGCCGCGGCGTCCAGGGGCGCGCCATCGGCGGGCAGTGCGTACACCCGCTCGACCGCGCCCCGAACCTTGTGCTCCTCGACCACATCGATCAGGCCGCCCTCGACCAGCGTGGCCAGCTGCCGGTACAGCGTGGCGTGCGGGATGTCCGGAAGCCGCGTCGCGAGATCGTGCGTGGTCAAGCGTGCCCCGGCGACGGCCCGCAGGATCCGGATGCGTACCGGATGCAGCGCCAACGTGGCCCAACGCTCGCTCGACATCTCCACGGCACAACGATATCACTATCAAGAGTGATATCGGTTGGCCCTGGAGCTGCTCGACGAACGGGGCGAACCCCAACCGGCACGCTCGAGTTGGGACCAGTCGACGGGGCCGTCCGCGGGCACGGGGATCGCGCCGCTGCTGAGATCCAGCACCTAGCCGCCGAGTGGCATCGGGACCGGTCCGGCGCAGAAGTCGAGCGTCGGCGGCACGCGTCGACCGTAAAACAGGCTCAGGCGACCTTGCGCAAGGTGGTCAGGGCCCGCAGGGCGTCGGCCAGGGAGATCGGGTGGTCGTCGGCCTCCGTGGCCAGGCACTGTTCGATCATCTGGCGCATCAGGGTCGACGGCTTCACACCGCGGGTTCTCGCCAGGGTCGCCAGCTGCTCCGCGGTGTCCGTGGGGAGGCGTACCGAGTACACGGCCATGGTCTCGCCGTCGGGCTTCGGGGGGAGGGCGGCCGGAGCGTCGGTGTACGTGATGTTTCCCGCGGCCACGGCCAAAGCCAGCTGGTCCAGCTGGTCGTCCGTCGCGCGGGCGTGGGACTCGCTCACTGGTTGGCCTCCCATTCCTCGAACTCGGCCCGCTGGGCCGGCGTCATGTCGAGCGCGCCGACGATGAGCCACTCCAGGCTGCCTTCGTGTCGCAGGACGACGATCAAGGGCCGTCCCGCCTTCGTGCGGGCCCACACGCTCAGGACCGGTAGGCCCAGGGCCTCGCCTGCCCGTGGGAGTCGACGGTCCGCGTTGAGGGCTTCCAGAGCCTCCAGCGGGTCGATTCCGCTGAGGGCCGCCAAGGTCGCCGGCCACCAGCGGTAGGGCATGAACCCAATGTACGACGGCCGTCATACGCGCGTCCAGCAGGGCGGATACTGGAGGCATGATCGTGGTGAGCGGAGCGTCGGGGCAGGTCGGCGGGCGGGTCTCCAAGCTGCTGACCAAGCCGCACGTAAGGCTGGTGCGGGACCGCGCGAAGATGCCCGAAGCTGAAAGAAGCGCGGATTATGCCGACAAGCCGGGCATGGTCCGGGCGCTGCGCGATGCCGACACGCTGTTCCTGGTATCGGGCCGCGAAGATCCGCACCGGCTCCAGGCGCACAAGACGGCCGTCGACGCCGCCGTGGAAGCCGGGATCGGAAGGATCGTCTATCTCAGCTTCGCCGGAGCCGCGGAAGACTGCACGTTCACGTTCGGGCGGGACCATTGGCACACCGAGCAGTACATTCGCGCCACCGGACTCCGCTACACATTCCTGCGCGACAACCTGTACCTCGAGATGATCCCGCGGCTCGCGGGAGCTGACGGGGTCATTCGCGGGCCGGCCGGAGACGGGCGCCTTGCCGCCGTGAGCTATGACGACATCGCGGCCTCCGTCGTGGCCGTGCTCGAGGATGCGGAGTCGCACGAGCACAGGACGTACACCTTGACCGGACCGGAAGCGTTCACCCTCCACGAGGCTGCGGCCGTCCTCGGGAAGACATATGTCCCCGAGACGGTGGAGGAGGCCTACGCGTCGCGGGCCCACTACGGCGCGCCGGATTTCGAGGTCGCTGGATGGGTGACGTCCTACCAGGCGATCGCGAACGGCGAGCTTGCCGAGGTCACCGGCGATGTCGAGGCGCTTACGGGCCGGCGACCACGGTCCGTAAGGGAATTGAAAGGCGCTTAGAAGCCCCCGGCCCTAGCATCGGGGCATGCCTGAAATCGACCGCATACCGCAGCGTCCCACCCTCGACGGCCTCGAGGAGAAATGGGCGCGCGTATGGGAGGTTGAGGGCACCTACCGCTTCGACCGCACCGCCGCCCGCGACAACGTGTTCTCCATCGACACACCGCCGCCGACGGTGAGCGGCGCGCTGCACATCGGCCACGTGTTCTCCTACACGCAGACCGACATCATCGCGCGCTACCAGCGCATGCGCGGCCGCGAGGTGTTCTACCCGATGGGGTGGGACGACAACGGCCTGCCGACCGAGCGCCGCGTGCAGCTCACGTTCGGGGTGCAGTGCGACCCGACGCTGCCCTACGACCCCGGCTTCACCCCGCCCGCGAGGCCCGGCAAGGACCGGGTGCTCGTGAGCCGCCGCAACTTCATCGAGCTCTGTCAGCGCCAGACCGAGATCGACGAGCAGTCCTACGAGCGGCTCTGGAAGCACGTGGGCCTGTCGGTGGACTGGTCGCACCTCTACACCACGATCGGCGACCGAGCCCGGGCCACGGCCCAGCGCGGGTTCCTCAACAGCCTCGCGCGCGGGGAGGCGTATCCCCTCGACGGCCCGACGCTGTGGGACGTGTCGTTCGGCACGGCGGTGGCGCAGGCCGAGCTCGAGGACCGGGAGCGGCCGGGCGCCTTCCACCGGATCAGGTTCGGCGAGCACTGCATCGAGACGACCCGCCCCGAGCTGCTGCCGGCGTGCGTGGCGCTTGTGGCGCATCCGGGCGACGAGCGATACAAGGCGCTGTTCGGCGGCACGGTCAGGACCCCCATCTTCAACGTGGAGGTGCCGATCCTGGCGCACCACCTCGCCGACCCGGAAAAGGGCAGCGGGCTGGTGATGGTGTGCACGTTCGGTGACCTCACCGACGTGATCTGGTGGCGCGAGCTGGACCTGCCGACCCGCACCGTGATGCAGCGCAACGGCCGGCTCGGGCTGCAGCCGCCCGACGGGGTGGACGAGGACCTCTACGCGCCCGTCGCCGGGCTGACGGTCAACCAGGCGCGCGAGAAGGTCGTGGCGCTGCTGCGCTCCTCCGGGGAGCTCGAGGGGGAGCCGCGCCCGATCACCCACGCGGTGAAGTTCTACGAGAAGGGCGACCGGCCGGTCGAGATCGTGGCGACGCGCCAGTGGTACATCCGCAACGGAGCCCGCACTCCGGAGCTCCGCGAGGTCCTGCTCGAGCGCGGGCGGGAGCTCGAGTGGGAGCCGGCGCACATGCGGGCCCGCTACGAGCACTGGGTCGAGGGGCTCACCGGCGACTGGGTGATCAGCCGCCAGCGGTTCTTCGGGGTGCCGATCCCGCTGTGGTATCGCCTCGACGCCGAAGCCAACCCGATCTACGACGACCCGATCGTGCCCAAGACCCTGCCGATGGACCCCAGCAGCGACACCCCGCCGGGCTTCGAGGAGATCGACCGCGGCATGCCGGGCGGGTTCGTCGGTGACCCGGACGTCATGGACACCTGGGCGACGTCGTCGCTGACCCCGCAGATCGCCGGGGCCTGGCTCGACGACCCGGAGCTGTTCGACCTCGTGTTCCCGATGGCGATGCGGCCGCAGGCGCACGAGATCATCCGGACCTGGCTGTTCACGACCGTCCTGCGCTCCCAGTTCGAGCACGGCGTGCTGCCGTGGAAGCACGCGGCGATCGCCGGCTGGATTCTCGACCCGGACCGCAAGAAGCTCTCGAAGTCCAAGGACAACGCCAAGGACTCGCCCGAGGAGCTGCTGGAGCGGTTCGGCGCGGACGCGATCCGCTACTGGTCAGGCAGCGCCCGGCGCGGCGTCGACACCGCCATCGACGTGAACCAGTTCAAGGTGGGCCGGCGCCTGGCGGTGAAGCTGCTCAACGCGAGCCGGTTCGTGCTCGGCTTCGGCGGCGCGCCCGAGGCGGCCAAGGTGACCGAGCCGGTGGACCTCGCGCTGCTCGGCGCGCTGGCCACGGTGGTGCGCGAGGCGACCGCCGCGCTCGACGGCTTCGACTACGCCCGCGCGCTCGAGGTCACCGAGCAGTTCTTCTGGACCTTCTGCGACGACTACGTGGAGCTGGTGAAGGCCCGCGCCTACGGCGAGGCGTCGCCGGCCGAGGTGGAATCGGCCCGGGCCGCGCTCGCCGTGGCCCTCTCGACCGTGCAGCGGCTGCTGGCGCCGTTCCTGCCCTACGTCGCCGAAGAGGTCTGGTCGTGGTGGCAGGACGGTTCCGTGCACCGCGCACCCTGGCCCGAGGCGCCGGACGCCGCGGACGTCGCGCCGTTCACGGTCGCGGCCCAGGTGCTCGGGGCGATCCGGCGGGCCAAGTCGGCCGCGCAGCAGTCGATGAAGGCCGAGGTGGCCCGGCTGGAGGTGGCCGGGCCGGTCGCGACCCTGGAGCGGGTGCGCGGCGACCTCACCGCGGCCGGCAACGTGCGTGACTGGGCCATCTCCGAGGCGGAGGAGCTGTCGGCTACCGTCAGCCTGTGATGGAACTTCAGGCCATCGGGCTCCAACACCCGGCCGTCCGGCAGGTGCAGCACATCCAGAACAACACGGCGCCGAACCGGTACAAGCTCTTCGTCGCCGAGGGGCTCTGGGCGCACAACATGCTGCTGGAGGCCGGGGCGCCGATCGACACCTTCTTCTGGTGCCCGGAGGCGATCTACGCCGACGAGGCCCACAAGCGGGCGGAGGAGATCGCGGAGCGGGCCGAGCGCTCGTTCCGCATCTCCCTGCGCACGCTGGAGAAGATCTCCGAGCGGGACAAGCCCGACGGGCTGCTGTCGCTGGCCGCCCTGCCCCGCTGGGACGAGCGCGACCTGCGCCTCGGCAAGACGGGGCTGGTGCTGGTGGCCGACGGGCTGGAGATCCCGGGCAACCTCGGCACGCTCATCCGCTCGCTCGACGCGTGCGGGGCGGACTGTCTCGTGCTCACCAACCGCAAGACCAGGCTCACGCATCCGAAGGTGATCCGGGCGAGCCAGGGGACGATTCTGACGGTACCGACGCTGGAGTTCGACACCGTGGACGAGGCCGTCGCCTGGCTGGAGTCGCGGCGCTTCACGGTGCTGCTGGCCGACACCGACGAGGCGATCAACTATCGCCAGGCCGACTACGCGGGGCGCACCGCGCTCGTCGTGGGCAGCGAGCGGTACGGCATCGCCAAGGGCTGGTACGGCCGCGGATACCAGCGAGTCGCCGTCCCCATGCTCGGGTCCGGCGACTCGCTCAACGTGTCCGTCTCCGCGTCGATCCTGCTCTACGAGGCGCAGGCGCGGAAATCGCGCTGGTAGGCCGCGACTCGGTCCGCAGGTTGCGGACCGCCGCTACTTCGGCTGGCCGATCTGGCCCCGCAGCGAGATCGCCTGCAGGAAGATGTCGCCGATCTTCGCCGGGTCGGGCGCGACGAACGTGCCGCCGCCGACCGCGTCGGTGATCTGGCGCATCGCGGCCTCGCCGACCTTGTCGCCGATGCCGATCAGGATGATCTGGATCGGCTTGGCCGGGTCGGCGGCCGCCTTCAGCTGGGCGATGAGCTCCTCGAGCTTCAGGCCGCCGGCGGGGTCGTCGTTCTCGCCGTCGGTCATGACGATGATCGAGTTGACCCGGCCGCTCTCGTAGCCGGCCTGCACCGTCTTGTACGCGGCGAGGATCGTGTCGTAGAGCCCGGTGTCGCCGTTCTTCTTCGGCTGGACCGTGCCCAGCGCCTGCAGCAGCGTCGCGCGCTGGCTCACCAGCGGCCCGATCGGCACCAGCTGCTTGTAGTCCTTGTTGCCGTCCATCAGCGTCGAGAAGATCCACACGCCCAGCGACCACGAGTCGTCGAAGAGGCTCATGCCCTTGCGCGCGGCCTCCAGCGTCACCTGCATGCGGGTCGCGCCGCCGGCGGTCGGCACCGGCTCCAGCATCGAGCCGGAGACGTCGAGCACGGCCAGCATCCGAGCCGGCAGGGTGATCGCCTGCCAGCGGCTCAGCAGCTGCTCGACCGTGCCGGCGTCGGGCAGCTGCGGAGCCGCGGCCGCCAGCGCGCCGGGCGCGTTCGCCGGCGTCTGGAAGCCCTTGCCGGGCGCGCCGTCGGCACCGCGCAGCCCGATCGCGCCGAGCTTGTCGCGGAAGTCCTGGGTGCTGAGCTGCTTGAGCAGCTCGTCGGCCATGCTCGCCTTGTCGGTGCTGAGCACCACGAAGGGGTAGTCCAGCGGCGGGGCCGATGGCTCGGCGTAGAGCGCGGCCAGGCGCACCGGCGGCTGCAGGCCGTTGTACTGGATGACCGCTTGCTCCGACAGCGGCGCCACGGTCAGGCCGTTGCTCAGCGTCGCCGGGTCGCTGCCGCGGGGGAACTTCTGCACCAGGTCGGAGCGCACCGAGGAGCGCCCGGCGGCCAGCGCCCGCAGCGCGGCGGTCGCGATCTGGGTGGCCTGGGTCTGGTTGCCGCCGCCGGCCTGCTGGGCGACGGTGGCCAGGGTCAGCAGGCTGCCGAGGCCGGTCGCGTCGCGGCTCGGCTCGGTGATGCCGACCTTGACCTTCTGGTCGGTCGCCACCTTGGTGAGCAGATCGGCGTACGTGATGTTCTTGTTCGGCCAGCCGAAGTTGGCAGCGGCGATCGGCTCGGGCATCGCGAGCACGACCGGGCTCAGCGCGATCGAGTGCGCGCCGGCCTGGACGCTCTGCGGGTTGACCGCGCGGAGGCGCTGCAGCCACAGCGAGGAGTCCGCGACCCAGATGTCCGGGACGCGGGTCTTGCCGTTGGCCTGCCCGACGCCGGTCAGCGACTTGTCGTTCTTGCCGGCCAGGGAGGCGGCGACGTCGGCCGGGTCCTCGTCGAAGACCTCGATGTCGACGCAGTTGCCGTTCTGCTTGGCCTGGTCGGCCCACGCGGCGGCCTGCTCCTTGATCGCGGGGGCGATGTCCGCGACCGCGCCGATGGTGAGCTTGGCGGCGGTGCTGCCGCAGGCGGGCTTGGAGTACTTGTTGAACGCGTACCAACTGCCGGCGAGGACGATGAGCACGGCGACGGCGGCGGCGCCCAGCTTCAGCGCTCCGCCCGACGACCCCGCTGAGCGGTGACGACCCTTCACGGCTCTAATCCTCCGGACCGGCGGCCTCTGTTGGCCTTGTACCTTCGGTTGAAAATCACTGACGGTACGCATCCCAACAAACGAACGCCTAATCTACAAGCCGCCGAAGAATCGTAGTTATACGAGCACTCTTCGCAATCGTTACCGGTCGGCTGCGGCCTACGGACGACCACGCAGGGTCACGACGAGCGGGCGATGGTCCGAAAACGGCACGGGCGGGCTGGCGACGTCGACAACGGGACCCAGGCGCTCGATGCCCCGCGAATCCGCCAGAACATGGTCGAACTGGACCCGCGGCGCCGGGGCGGGATAAGTCGGTACGGCCGCCAGCCGATGCCACCCCGAGAACAGCCTCGGCAACCCGCCCGGCAGGTTCAGGTCCGCGAGCAGGATCCGCGGGGCGGGCAGCGCGCGCAGCGCCCGGCGCACGATCCGCAGCTGCCGCACGTTCCAGCCGGGCACGAACGACAGGTGGGTGGTCGCGAACGTCACGCGCCCGATCGGGGTCGCGGCGACCGCGGCGAGCAGCACCCTCGGCTCGTCGTCGAGCAGCATCACCCGCATCCGCTCCGGTCCGGGGAGCATGATCGGGGCGCGCAGCGGCGCCGCCGGCAGGCGGGTGACCTGCCAGTCGAGCACCTCGTAGCGGCTGATCAGCGCCACGCCGTAGTGCGGGTCGACCCCCTCGGCATCCGCGTCGGTGGCGGGGCGGAACGTCTCGCCGGGAGTACCGACGACCGCCGGGGCGAACATCGCGTGCCGCGCGCCGAGCGCCTCCGCCGCGATCCGGGCCAGGTCCGCGTGCCCGCTGCGGGGCTGCGCGCGATCGACCTCCTGCAGGCCGAGGACGTCGGCGTCGAGCTGCGCGATCGCCGAGCCGATCCGGCCGGTCTCCACCAGGCCGTCGGTCAGCGAGCGTCCGTGCATCAGGTTGAACGTGCCGAGCCGCATATCCTCATTGTCGTCGCTTGATCTTCGCGACCGCCGCCTTCGCGATCGACTCGGTCTCGGCGCGGTCGACGCCGGGCTGGCCGAAGTGGACGAGGGTGCAGGTCAGGCCGTCGACTCGGGCCTGGACGAGATAGCCGGACGTGGTCCAGGCGTCGTCACCGGTACCACCCGTCGCCTCCATCTTGAAGGCCTTCTGGCTCTCCGCGACGGCGGGAAAGTCCGCGACCGGGCTGACGCTCACGTGCGTCGTCTCGCCGTCGCCGTCGGTGTCCGTGAAGGTGGCGCACTTGGCCGCGATGTCGGGGATCGGCGTGGCGTCGGTGAGGCTCTCGGCCAGAAACGGCCCGGTGTTGCCGGCCTCGAACCGGGCCGCGTCCCTCGGGCCCGTCTGGAACAGGTCGAGCAGCGGGTCACAGCCGGGGACGCTGGAGCTGCTCGCGGCGCTCACCTCGGGGGTGGCATCGGGCGGGCTGGCCGCATAGCCGTCGGGGAGGTCCCCGGTCGTCAGAACGGAATCCTTCTGTACCGCGGCGGCGCTTGGCCGCGGAGCCGGGATCTTGTCGCCGCCGCAGCCGCTCAGTATTACCGCGGTGCAACAGATGGCAGCGGGCAACGACCTGTGGCTCATCGTTCGATTTTGCGCCTTTTGTACCTGTCTCGCGGCCGATTACGGGGCGACGGTCGGCTGAGAGCCCTGGTGCAGCAGGGTGCGCTTGCCGGTGGCGAGGTCGACGGCGGTGATCCAGGAGTGGCCGTTGTACGCGCCGGTCAGCACGCCCGTGCCGGCGCCCTCGTAGACCATCTCGCGGTCGTCGGCCTTGCCCACCACGTGCCGGTTCGAGCCGTCGGCGTCCGCCTCGGTCACGGCCACCGCGGTGCCGTCGGCGTCGTAGCTCGTCCAGGCGACCTTCTTGCCGTCGGCGCGCCAGGCCGGGACCACGCCGAAGCCGCTGGTGCCGTTGCCGCCGCCGCCGTACACGTCGATCGCGCGCTCGCGGCCGGTCGACAGGGTGCCGATGCTCAGGCAGTTGTCGGCGATGCTCTCGCACTCGCCGCCGCGGAAGGCGATCTGGGTGCCGTCGGGCGACCAGGCCACGGCGTCGTCGGTGCGCAGGCGGTCGACCAGGTTCCCGGCGGCCGGGGCCGGCGTGGACTCGGTGACCCGCGGGGCCTCCTGGTCGCGGCAGCTCTCGGGGAACAGCGGCTCGTCGCCGCCCGCCTTGGCCAGGAACACGCCCGGGCCGCCGGTGCAGGACAGCGCGGCGAAGGCGATCCGGGTGCCGTCCGGGGACCAGGCCGGGCCGCCGGCGGGGCGGCTGCTGACCTGGTGCTGGTTCGCGCCGGTCGCGTCCATCACCCAGACCGTGCCGTCGTGCAGGTACGCCAGCTTCGTGCCGTCCGGGGAGAACCGCGGACGGGCGTTGACCCCGTCCTCGGTGAGCCGGACCTCGGTGGCGCCCGTGCTGCTGTAGATGGCCCCGCCGCGGACGTAGGCGACGGTCTTGCCGGCGGTGGCAGTGGCGGAGGCGGCATGGGCGGCGGTTCCGCTCAGCAGCGCCGCGACGCCGGTCAGGCCCGCGATCGTCAGCGCCTTGGTGATCGTCCTGCCGTTCATCCTTGCCCCCCGTTGTGCTGTCTCATCCGTGTGACGTAACGACCATCGGCGCAACCGGGCCGCACCTGAACGGTTCCCGAGGCGGAACTTTGGCGCTGGCAGAAATATGCACTCGTAGTGCATACTTTTCGAGACCCTGTCTCACGCGCGAGGATCGGTGTTGTGACCACTACTGACCTCAACCGCGTCGCCATCGTTACCGGCGCGGCCCGCGGCATCGGAGCCGCCACCGCCATCCGCCTCGCCGCCGACGGCCACGCCGTCGCCGTGCTCGACCTCGACGAGACCGCCTGCAAGGACACCGTCGAGCAGATCACCGCCGCCGGGGGCCGCGCGCTCGGCGTGGGCGCCGACGTCGCCGACGCCGACCAGGTCGCCGCGGCCGTCGAGCGGATCGCCACCGAGCTCGGCCCGCCGGTGGTGCTGGTGAACAACGCCGGCGTCATCCGCGACAACCTGCTGTTCAAGATGACCGACGGCGACTGGGACACCGTCATCGGCGTCCACCTGCGCGGCGCGTTCCTCATGAGCCGGGCCGCCCAGGCGCACATGACCGCCGCGAAGTTCGGCCGGATCGTGAACCTGTCCTCGTCCTCGGCGCTGGGCAACCGGGGCCAGGCGAACTACTCCGCGGCCAAGGCCGGCCTGCAGGGCTTCACCAAGACGCTCGCGATCGAGCTCGGCCCGTTCGGGGTGACCGCGAACGCGGTGGCGCCCGGATTCATCGCCACCGACATGACCGCCGCCACCGCGGCGCGCATGAAGGTCGACTTCGAGACCTTCCAGAAGGGGGCCGCGGAGCAGATCCCCGTGCGCCGCGTCGGGCGCCCCGACGATGTCGCACACACGATCTCGTTCCTGGTCAGCGACGGTGCCGGCTTCGTGTCCGGCCAGGTCATCTACGTGGCCGGCGGGCCACTGAACTGAGGGGATCACGTGAGCACAGCGGACCTCGCCCGGGAGTTCCTGGCCGGTCATGATGTTGGCGGTACGGACCCGCTGGAGTTCCTGCGGGCCCGGTTCGATGCGGGGCTGGCGTGGGTGCAGTACCCGGTGGGGCTCGGCGGCCTCGGACTCCCGCGGGCCGAGCAGCCCGAGGTGGACCAGGTGTTCGCCGACGCCGGCGCGCCCGACAACAACCCGCGGCGCATCGGCATCGGGCTCGGCATGGCCGCCCCGACCATCCTGCGCCACGGCACCGACGAGCAGCGCCGGCGCTGGCTGCGCCCGCTGTGGACCGGCGAGGAGGTGTGGTGCCAGCTGTTCAGCGAGCCCGGCGCCGGCTCCGACCTCGCCGGCCTCGGCACCCGGGCGGTCCGCGACGGCGACGACTGGGTCGTGGACGGGCAGAAGGTCTGGACGTCGATGGCGCACGAGGCCCGCTGGGCGATCCTCATCGCCCGCACCGACCCGGCCCTGCCCAAGCACCAGGGACTGACGTACTTCGTGCTGGACATGACGGCGCCAGGAGTGGAGGTGCGGCCGCTACGCCAGATCACCGGTGAGGCGGAGTTCAACGAGGTCTTCATCACCGGAGTCCGGATCCCCGACACCGATCGCCTCGGGGCGGTCGGCGAGGGCTGGGCCGTGGCCCAGACGACGCTCATGAACGAGCGCGTCTCGATCGGCGGCCAGGCGGTCCCGCGCGAGGGCGGCACGATCGGCATCGTGACCGACCTGTGGCGCGCCCGCCCCGAGGTCCGCTCGCCCGGACTGCACGACGCGCTGCTGCGGCTGTGGGTCGACGCCGAGGCGGCCCGGCTGACCGGGATGCGCCTGCGCCAGCAGCTCGCGGCCGGTCAGCCCGGGCCGGAGGGCTCGGCGTCGAAGCTGCTGTTCGCCCGGCTCAACCAGGAGATCTCCTCGCTGGAGCTGGACCTGCTCGGCGAGGAGGGCCTGCGCCACGACGAGTGGACCCTCCGGCGCCCGACGCAGGTGGACTTCGCGGGGCGTGCGGCCGGATACCGGTACCTGCGCGCGAAGGGCAACTCGATCGAGGGCGGGACGTCGGAGATCCTGCGCAACATCGTGGCCGAGCGGGTGCTGGGCCTGCCGCAGGAGCAGCGGGCCGACAAGGACGTCGCGTGGAAGGACCTGCCGAAGTGAGCGATCTGCTGTACTCCGAGGTGGAGGAGGAGCTCCGCGCTTCGGTACGTTCCCTGTTGTCGGACCGCGTCGACCTGTCGCGGCTCGAGAGCCCGGAACCCGTGGACCTGAAGTTGTGGCGAACGCTCGCCGCCGACCTGGGCTGCGCGGGCCTGCCCGTGCCGGAGTCCGCGGGCGGCGCCGGCGCGTCCTGGCGTGAGACCGCGGTGGTGATGGAGGAGCTGGGGCGTTTCGTCGCACCGGTACCGTTCCTGGGCAGCGCGGTGCTGTCGGTGGCGGCCCTGCCGTCCGACGACCCCCTGCTGCGCGACCTGGCCACCGGCGCGAGGACCGCGACCCTGGCCGTCCCTCTGTCCACCTCGGACAGTCCATCATGGACGGTCATTGCCGCGGGTACGGCACTTTCGGGCTCGGTGACCACGGTGGCCGACGCCCTGACCGCGGACGTGTTCCTGGTCCCGACGGCGGCGGGCCTGTTCGCCGCCGAGGCCGCGCACGTGAGCCGGACGCCGGTGGTGTCGTTGGACCTGACCCGCCCGGTGGCGGATCTCGCCTTCGACGGCACCCCGGCGCGGCTCGTGGCCCCGGACGCGGCCCCGCTGGTGGGGCGCGCCCTGCTCGCCGGGGCCGCGCTGCTGGCCTCGGAGCAGCTGGGCATCGCCGAGTGGTGCCTGGCCACGACGGTTGAATACGCCAAGACCCGCCGGCAGTTCGCGCGCCAGATCGGCTCGTACCAGGCGATCAAGCACCGGCTCGCGGATCTGTGGGTGGCGGCGACGCAGGCTCGCGCGGTGGCGCGCTATGCGGCCGACTGCCTTGCGAACGACGACTCGGACCTGCCGGTCGCCGCCTCGCTGGCGCAGGCCTTCTGCTCGCCGCTGGCCGTGAAGGCGGCGGAGGAGTGCGTGCAGCTGCACGGCGGGATCGGGTTCACTTGGGAGCACCCGGCGCACTGGTACCTCAAGCGGGCCCGCGCCAACGCGATCGCCCTCGGCTCGGCGGCGCGGCATCGGGCACTGCTCGCGGACCTGGTCGATCTCCCCGCCTGATCGGTCCCTGCTTTTTCCCGGGCCCGGTGCGCCGACGCATCGGGCCCGGCTGGTTTTGCGGTGAGCGCGGCGTGCGGGTCGGGTTTCGCTGGAGGGCTGGGCACCGCGCGCCGGCCAGTTCGACGAGGGTGGCGTCGTCGCCGACCCGGCGCGCGGACCGGCGACGGGGCCGCACCGCAGGCGCTCGCGCCGGTGCTCGTCTCCCCGCGTCGCGGCCGGGTCTAGCCCGGACGCCGCGGCTTTGCGCAGCCGGCGCGATGCCGCGCGGACGCCGCACCGCAGCGTCGCCGAGAAGATCGCGGTCGGTGTTCGTCGGGCCGAGGCGGACGTAACAAGGGCGACGACGCCGCGCCCGAGGCAGGCGACGACAAGGCAACGACGACACCCGCCCGAGCCAAAGTCCAAGCACGGCACGGGGTTCCGGTCTGCCCCAACCCAGCCTGACGACCGTCGAGCAACCCCGCGCGCGCATGCGGAATCGGGCGGCCGGGGCCAGTAGTGAGCCGGCTGGGAGTCGTGGCGACAAAGCAA
This sequence comes from Dactylosporangium sp. NPDC000244, assembly GCF_040300725.1. Classification (NCBI taxonomy): domain Bacteria; kingdom Bacillati; phylum Actinomycetota; class Actinomycetes; order Micromonosporales; family Micromonosporaceae; genus Dactylosporangium; species Dactylosporangium sp. NPDC000244. The sequence continues at coordinate 102,128 of NZ_JBEPEH010000013.1, read as the reverse complement.
CTACAGGAGCAATGAAGCCTCGGCCGTGCGCTTCCTTATTCCTCGATGCTACCCGAGCCGACCAAATCCGACCGCCCCTAAATCACCATGTGTGGGGCGGCCGAACACAAGGCGTGAGATCAGATCAGGAGACGCGTCAGGGACTCGGCCACGCACACCGGCTTCTCGTGGCCCTCGCGCTCGATTGTCACCCGGTTCTTCAGCTGGATCCAGCCCTCGCCCTTGTCGTCGGCCACCAGCAGTTCAAGGCCCGCCCGAACCCGCGAACCAGTCGGCAGCGGAGCGGGGAAGCGCACCAGGTCCAGGCCGTAGTTGATGCCCATGCGAACGTTGTCCACGCGGTAGATCTCCGCCACCAGGGCCGGCAGCAGCGACAGCGTCAGGAAGCCGTGCGCGATCGTCGTGCCGAAGGGGCCGGCCGCCGCGCGCTCCGCGTCCACGTGAATCCACTGGTGGTCGCCCGTCGCCTCGGCGAAGAGGTTGACCCGCTCCTGCGTGATCTCCTGCCATTCGCTGTACCCCAGGTGCTCGCCCACCGAGGCCAGGAGTTCGCCCGCGCTCGCAAAGATCCGCATGCCCTCGATCCTGAAACGGCGTGAGCCGTCGTGCAAGGGCTTGTGAGAAAGAAGCGGCCGGCCCCCGGGAAGGGAGCCGGCCGCCTTACTCAATCGGCGATCAGGTGCCGATGCGGTTGAGCTTGGCACTCACCGCGATGGTGCTCTTCACGACCGTCGTGCCCGGCACGGCCGGGGTGCTGACGGACGTGGTGACCTCGCCGTTGCCGGGGATGAGGCCGAATACCGTCACGGTGTACGAGGTCGACGCGCCCGGCACCGGTGCGGTGCTCACGATGCGCAGGTCCTCGGTCGGCAGGGTGTTGTAGAGGCCCTGGCCGCCCGTGCCGGTGACGTTCTCCGCCCCGACGGCCAGGTTCTGGCCGTTGGGCAGCGCGGTGACCGTCGCCGGGTCGTAGGCGAACACGATGTCCTGCACGCCGTTGACGCCGATCCAGACCTGGAACCGCCGCGCCGTCGCCGTGCCGTAGTCGTTCACCCGCCACTCGACCACGAGCCACGAGTCAACGCCGTCGGTCAGGGTCGCCACGAAGAGGCCCGGAGCGCCGGTGCCGTTCATGTCGGTCCAGAACGGGGCGAGCACGTTGTTCGGCTTGGACGGGTCCGGGATCGGCCTCGGATCGAAGACGCTGTTCTCGTTGCTGGCATCGCTGCCCGGGTACAGGTACCCGTTGCTCGAGATGGTCACCGCGTTGTACGTGACGCCGTTGAAGACGTAGTCGGGCACGTTGAACGTCGTCAGGTTCTCGTCGCCGATCGGTGTCGGGGTGATCCCGAACAGGTCGAGCGGGAGGTACCCGGCGATGGTGCCCGGGGTCAGCGACGGCGTTCCGGGAACCGCCCCGGCGAGGGGCGCGCCCTTCTTCTCCACCTTGAACGGGTTGACCACCTTGGCGCCGTTGGCCCCCGCGATCGGGACGTTCAGCGACGACGTGGTGGTGAAGTCCGCCGTGGTGTCGTTGAAGGTGTTGTTGGTGGCCGTGACCGTGCACTTGCTGGTCTGCAGCAGGCCGATCGCGGGGGGCGTGCACGTCTGGGTGACCGTCACGTCGCCCTGCTTGGGCACGAACGCGACCGGCAGGTGCAGCGTCGGCACCCCGCCGGTGACCGGCACGAGCCGGACCTCGCCGAAGTACTGAGCCGTCGGCGCGCTGGACTTGATGGTGATGCTGACCTGCTGGCTCTTGCCCGGCGCGACCGAGAACAGAGCCGGCGTCGCCGTGATCGTGGAGCCCTTCGGCGACGTCGTCTCGACGCGGTACACGAGCGTCTTGTTCGTGACGTTCTTCGCCGTGCGAACGGCGGTGAGCTTGCCGGGCATGACCGGCGCGTTCACCGACGGCAGGTTGATCTGCACCGCGTTGACCGGGTCGTTGCCGAGGGCGAACATCCGGTCGGCCGTCTCGTCGAACGTCAGACCGGGGTTCGCGGCCAGGTTGACCTGGACGCGGCCCGAGCCGAGGTCGAACGGGTCGGCGGGGGTGACCCCGTCCTCCTTGACCACCTTCGTCGTCGCCGTGGTCATCAGCGACGACTTGATCTGACCCGGGGAGAAGTCCGGGTGCAGCGCCTTCTCCAGGATCGCGGAGCCGGCGATGTGCGGGGAGGACATGGAGGTGCCGGCGATGGCCTGGAAGTACTGGCCCGGCGGCCCGCCGGCGACGTCGTCCGGGGTCGGCGTGTTGCCGGCCAGGATCTGCGTGCCGGGCGCGGTGATGTCGGGCTTGATGAAGTTGCCGCCCGGGCCGCGCGACGAGAAGCTCGCCATCACGTCACCGGTGCCGGTGCCCTTCTCGCCCTGGGTGAAGCTGGCCTTGACGTTCGGGTGGGCGCTGACGTACGCCAGGAACGCCGCCCCGTCCGACAGGTGCACCGTCGGCAGCCAGTGGTTGTCGCTCAGCCCGTCGGCCTTCGGGCTGTTGAACAGGATCATGCCGGCCGCGCCGCCCTGCTTGACGGTGAAGCCCTTCAGCACGCGGTTCGGCCCGCGCTGGCACGCCACGATCTTGCCGGTGAACAGCCCGGCGGGCGGCGTGTTGGTGCAGAGCGCGTTGTTGTACGGGGGTGCCGAGGCCATCACGACCGGCAGCGGGCCGGTGATGCCCGGCGTGATCGACACGCCCGTCATCGTCGCCGACGTGCCGTCCGAGGACGTCAGGGTCAGCGTCGAATCGAACGAGCGCTTCTGGGTCGAGGCCGCCACGGTGGTCACCCACGGCGACAGGTGGTCGGACGTGCTCGGCCCGGGACCGCTGTTGCCGGCCGAGGCCGCGACGAAGACGCCGGCCTTGTAGGCGTCGAAGAACGCCAGCTCCACGACATCGGTGTACGGCGTCGAGCCGCCCGAGATCGAGTAGTTGATGACCTTCACGCCGTCCTTGATCGCCGCGGCGACCGCGGCGGCCGAGTCACTCGGGTAGCAGCCGGTGGCGCCGCAGATCTTGTACACCGAGACCCACGCGCCGGGCGCGATGCCGTTGATCGGCCCGCGCTCGATGTCGAAGATCTTCGCCGAGGCGACCGGGTCACCGGCGGCCGTCGACGCGGTGTGCGTGCCGTGGCCGTCGGAGTCGCGGGCGGTGTACCCGTACACCTCCGGCTCCTGCAGCGCGTTGTAGGTGTCCAGGAAGCCCTGGCCCCCGATGACCTTCTTGTTGCAGACGAACGGGTCGTTCGCCGGGGTCAGCGGGTTGTCGCCGAAGTTGCAGGCGCGGGCGGTGCCGTCGGCCTTGGCCGGTGGTGCGCCGAGGTTGCCGTTGTCGGCGAAGGACGGGTGCTCCGGCCAGATGCCGCTGTCCAGCGAGCCGAAGATGACGCCCTTGCCGGCGTTCGGAGCGCCGCCGAGCTGCGGGTAGACCTGGTCCGCGCCGATGAAGCTCGGCGAGGAGTCGGTCTGCGGCTGCTGGGCCTTGTCGGCCTGGACGGCGACCACGTTGTCGATGGTCAGGATGGTGTTGACCTTGTTGGCCGGCACCGTGAGCGCGATGCCGCCGTAGACCGTGCGGAGCCGCTGTCCGATCTTGGCGTCGGGGACCTGCTTCTTGAGGTCCGCGATGAACTTGTCCTCGATTCCGGCGATTCGGTTTTCGTACCGCTTTTCGTCGGCGTTCCCGGACAGCGCCTTGCCGGTTACGGAAGGACTCGTCGCGGCATATCCGGCAATGTCGCCGGAATAGGTCGCGGTGGAGTCGTAGTCGAGCTTCACCGCGATGGACACCTTGGTGGTGTCGTCGCGGTTGAGCAGGGACGGGTCGGTTTTGGCCATGCGGCTCGTGGGTGCCTTGGCCATCTCGGTCTGGTTGACCGGCTTGAGGCTTTCGACGGCCTTCAAGCTGCCTGCGGGGATTGGTGCCGCTTCGCTCGGACTGGCCGAGACAAGCACGAGCAGAGGCGGTAGGAGTGCGCTCGCCACTGCGGCGTGCACCCATCTCCGTCGGCCCATCGTGCCCCCTCTCACGGGTGGAGGTGATGCCTCAACATGCCAGCTTTCCCACGCATGGAAAAGGGGCAATCACGCGGTGGCATCAGATCGTGAAAGGTGGATAGGGCAATGACGAGGGTAAGTCCGAATTACTCCTGCCCGGGAGTATTTGCATTTATTGGCGTCGTTCGTCCGGCGTCGGCGGCCGGGACACGACGAAGGCCGCCGACTCCCGGGCGGGGAGTCGGCGGCGCGATGTGGGAGGAGGTGTGGGTCGGGGCGCTTACTCGTCCATGCCCGCGAGACCGTGCGGGCTCTCCGGCTCGCGGGCGTGCTCGGGGCCGCCGGCCAGCTGTTCGGCGAGCGTGACGCTGCAGTGCTCGGTGGCGAAGTCGCCGAGATCGTCCTCGTCGAAGCCCGGGAAGGGCTCGGTGACGGCGACCGCTCGTTCGGGCTCGGTCATGGATTCAGTGATACCCCCGTCCGGGTGGGTATCACCCGGCCTATGACCAAACCTGTGACCGGTGTGCTCTTTGATGTGGACGGCACTCTCGTCGACAGCGTGTACCTGCACGTCGTGGCCTGGTGGCAGGCGCTGCGGCAGCATGATCACGACGTGCCCATGGCGCGCATCCACCGCGCGATCGGGATGGGCTCCGACAAGATCCTCGACGAGCTGCTCGGGGCCGGCCACGACTCGTCGGACGACGACGCGATCCGGGCCGCGCACTCCGCGCTCTACGCGCCGCTGTGGCCCGCGCTGCGGCCGTTGCCGGGGGCGCGGCGGCTGCTGGACTCCTGCGCGGATCGGGGTCTCAAGGTGGTACTGGCGACGTCCGCCTCTCATCCCGAACTGGACGCGCTGCTGCACTGCCTCGACGCCGACGGGTCCCTGACCGCGGTGACGAGCGCCGACGACGCCGAGCAGAGCAAGCCGGCGCCGGACATCGTGCAGGTGGCGCTGGAGCGCTCGGGCCTGTCGGCGGACGAGACGGTGTTCGTGGGCGACTCGGTCTGGGACGTGCGCGCGTCCGGGCAGCTCTCGATCCCGTGCGTCGGCCTGACGAGCGGCGGGCTGTGCGCGGCGGAGCTGCTCGACCACGGCGCGGCGGGCGTCTACGAGGACCCGCAGGATCTGCTGGACCATCTCGACGAGGCCCTTACGACCGCATTTCGCATGGCGTTAGCGTAAAAAGCGACATAACCAGCGTCGGGGTATAAATCCGATAAGTCGTGGCGCGCAGCGCCCGACTTATCGCACAAGCTCCAAGTGCCGCGCCGCCTCGGGCAGCGGCTCGCCCACGACGGTGCGCAGGGCCGACCAGAGCGCGGGGATCGCGGACGAGGGACCGCCGCGGGCCGAGTACAGCTCCGTGAGCCAGTCGTCGGCCTCGCGAAGGAGGCGGGACGCGGCCGACAGCGAGTGCGGCGCGTGGTCCAGCGCGTCATCGGCCAGGGGCGTGGAGGCGTCCTCGCCGATGACCGCGGCCCACCGCCGCCGGGCCGAGTCGCGGAACTCCGCGAAGCGCAGCACCAGCTCCGCGTGCTCGTCGATCCCCGTGCGGCGGCCGACCGACGGGCCCGCGGGCGGTGAACGTCGCCTCGGCCCGGCCGACGATCATGAGCTGGGCCCAGTCGGCGAACTCGGGCACGCAGGCGGCCAGCGATCGCCGGATCGTGTGGACCAGGTTCAGCGAGCCGGACACCTGCCGTCCGGCCTCGACCAGGTACGCAGCACGCATACGCCCGAGTCTTGCGCGATGAGCCGATCGAGGGCAACCAGGTCTGAGCGTTTGAACTCCACCGATTGGGTACCCCACACTGTTGACCAGTGATGCAGAAAGGGACTACCAGGTGGTTGACGACGAGGCGATCTGGGAACTGGCGACCCACCGGCGCAATGGCCATGCCCACCTGGTGCTGACCGGGGAGCTGGACCTGGACACGGCCCCGAGCCTGCTCACGGCGGTCGTGGCCGAGCTGGATACGGGCGCGCGGGAGGTCGTGGTCGACCTCACACATCTGTCGTTCATCGACTCGAGCGGCCTCGGCACGCTGGTCGGGTGCTGGCGGCGCGCCAAGAACGTGGGCGCGGAGCTGGTGGTGGCCCACCCCAACGAGGACGTGCGCGTGACGCTGGAGATCACCGGGCTGGACCAGATCCTGCCGATCACCAGCGAGCCGGTGCCGAACTAGGGGATCGCCGAACTAGGAGATTTCCGCCCACACGGTCTTGCCGCCCTGGTGCGGCCGGACTCCCCACGTGCGCGCGAGGGTGTTGACGATCTGCATGCCCCGGCCGGAGGTGCTGGTCAGGTTGTCGATGTCGGCGATGCGGGGCACCTGGTCGCTGCTGTCGCCGACCTCGATGACGAGGCAGTCGCCCCGGCGCAGCAGCCGCAGGACGGCCGGCGGGAGGCCGTGGCGCAGGGCGTTGGCGACGAGTTCGTGGCCGACCATGACCGCGCCGCGGGTCAGATGGGGCAGTCCCCAGGCCTCGACTGCCTGGGTGATCACGCGGCGCGCCGTGCGGGCCTGACCCGCGGGCACGTCCACCTGGATCGAATCCCCCTCCACGGTATTCATGGTGCCCTGTGCCGGTCGCAAAAAACAGTCAGGTTTGGGCAACCACTCGGCGGGGCACCCGGGAAGCCATTAATTCCGCCGCAGACGCTGAAGCCGGGGGCCTCCGATGACGCTCGTATTTCCTGAGACCCGTACCCAGGACATCCGCACGGCCCTGCTCGGCCGGCGGGAGGAACTGGAGTCGGAGTACACCACGACGGTGGCCGAGATGACGCTCGCGGGCGTCGTGGACGCCGGCGACGACGTGGCCGACCTCGGCACCAAGGCGTTCAACCGTGAGCAGGAGTTCGCGCTGGCCGTGTCGATCCGCAACCGGATGGACCAGGTCGAGCGGGCGCTGGAGCGCCTCGACACCGGGCACTACGGCACGTGTGAGACCTGCGCCGGGGAGATCCCGGTCGCCCGGCTGGCGGCGTTCCCGTCAGTCACCCTCTGCGTCGCGTGCAAGAGCCGCAGTGAGTCCCGCTACTAAGGCGAGGGCACGCTCGGCCGCGCTCTGCAGGTGCGGCAGGTACTCCGGCGCGCGCCCGGAGCCGGCGAGGTCCTCGGCGAGGAAGGTCGTGTAGTTCAGGACCGCGCCGAGGGCGTTGGACAGGTCGTGGGTGGCCGTGGCGACGGTGACGCGCAGCGCATCATCGCTCATCCGGTCCCCCGCGTCCCGTCGGCTGGCTACAGTGAGTCCCGTTCACGAACGTAACGGGGCGTAGTCATATGGTAACTCTGATCACAACCATCCTGCTGGCGGCCGTGTTTGTGCGGGCGCTGGCGGCGTACATCCGGCATCGGGATCCACTCCAGCGCGACACCGCCCTGCTGTTCCTGCCGACCCTGGCCGTGGGCATCAACGCCGCGATCCGCGAGCAGACGGGCCGCCCCGTGCCCGTCGCCGCCAGCGCGCTCGCGACCGCGTTGTTACTGCTGCAGCCGTACCTCACCGTGCGCCTCGCGTCACGTCTCGGCCGGGTCCCGCGGTGGCTGGACGGCGCGCTGCTCGTGCTCCTGCTGGGCAGCATCGCCGCGGTGACGGCCGCGCCCCGGCCGCTCAGCCTGCCCTACCTCACCCTGGTCACCATCACCTTCACGGTCACCGAGGCGATCGCGGGCACGGTCCTGCTGCGGGTGAGCGCCCGCCGCTCCGGCGCCGGACGGGCCCGGCTCCGCCTCGCCGCCGGGGCCACCTACCTCTACCCGGTGATGATGCTCATGCTGTTCACCGCGTCCGCCCGCTACCCGGGCCAGCAGGTCTGGTGGCAGCCGGCCGGGCGGGTGGTCGGGCTCGTGGGCGCGGTGCTGTACCTGCTCGCCTTCCTCCCGCCCGCGTTCCTGCGCCGGATGATGTCGGCGTCGGTGTGGTACGAGGCCACCGGGGACCTGCAGCGACTGCCGGCCGATGTGGGCACCGGCCAGGTGTGGCGGCGCTTCGTGCACGTCGTGCACGACACCACCGGTACCGATGCCGTCCTGCTCCTGGACAGGAATCTCGAGCGCATCGCCGCCGTGTGCCGCTCCGGCACCCACCTGCCGCACGAGCGCGTCGACTTCGACGTGGACGCGCTCGCCGCCGCCCGCCAGCCGGTCCACCTGCCGAAGGACCACCCGCTCGCCCGGGCCACCGGCACCCGCCTGGCCACCGCGCTCGCGATGCCCGGGGTGGGCACGGTGCTGCTGCTGGACCGGTACTGGTCCCTGTTCAGCGCCGACGACCTGCGCCTCAGCGGGGTGCTCGGGGCACAGGCGAAGGTGCTCGCCGAGCGCGGCGCCGTGCTGGCCGAGCAGCGCGAGCTCGCCGCCGCCCTGGCCGAGTCCGTCGCCGCCCTCACCCGCGCCAGCCAGGCCAAGAGCGACTTCCTGGCCGGCATGAGCCACGAGCTGCGCACGCCGCTCAACGCGATCATCGGCTTCAGTGACCTCATGCGGGCCGAGCAGCCCGACGGCGACCGGCGCAGCGTCCCCGCCGAGTGGGTCGACCACGTGCACGGCAGCGGCCGGCACCTGCTGGGCCTGATCAACGACATCCTGGACCTGGCCAAGGTCGAGTCCGGCCGCCTGGAGCTCAGCCTCGAGCCGATCTCGCTCGACGCCGCGGTGGGCGAGGTCATCACCGCCCTGCGGCCGCTCACGGACCGCAAGGGGCTTCAGGTGTACCTCGACGTGCCGCCGACCACCGCGGTGTGCGCGGACCCGCTGCGGCTGCGGCAGATCCTCGACAACCTGCTCTCCAACGCGATCAAGTTCACGCCCGAGGGAGGGCTCATCGCGGTCACGGTCTCCCCGGCGAACGAGTCGGTGGCGATCACCGTCGCCGACAGCGGCATCGGCATCGCGACCGAGGACCACGAGCGGGTCTTCGAGGAGTTCCAGCAGCTCGGCTCGGCCGCCCAGCGTAAGGCCGGCACCGGGCTCGGGCTCGCGCTCACCCGCCGGCTGGTCGAGGCGCACGGCGGGGCCATCTCGCTCGAATCGGCGCCCGGGGAGGGGAGCCGGTTCACGGTACGGCTGCCCGCCGCCCAGGCCCCGCACGACGAGCCCGGCGCGAGCCCCGCCCCGGCGCCCGGCCGCGGCCGGGTGCTCGTCATCGACGACGACGCGCGGGCGGCCGAGTTGCTCGAGGCCTACCTGGCCGGCGCGGGCTACGCGGTGCGCACCGCCTCCAGCGGCGAGGCCGGGCTGGCCGAGGCCGGCGTCTGGCGGCCGGACGCGATCCTGCTCGACGTGATCATGCCCGGGCTCGACGGCTGGGACGTGATCCGCCGGCTCAAGCGCGACGAGCACCTGGCCGCGATCCCGGTCTTCTTCGCCACGATCGTCGACGACCGGCGCGCGGGGCTGGCCCTGGGCGCGGCCGACTTCTTCGTCAAGCCGGTGGACCACGACGCGCTGCTGGCCCAGCTCGCCCGGCACGTGGCGCCCGCGCTGCGCCCGGGGCCGGGTCAGGAGCCGGCATCGGTACTGGTCGTGGACCGCGACGACACGACCCGGGCGGTCGTCGAGCAGCGCCTGACCGAGGCGGGCATCGCCGTGGTCACCTGCGACGACGGCGCCGAGGGGCTGCGGCTGTCCCGCGACCGGCGCTTCGACCTGATCATCTGCGACCTGCAGATGCCGGGCGTCGACGGGTTCGCGCTGCTCGCGGGCCTCGACCAGGAGCCGTCGACGCAGGGCATCCCGGTGCTCGCGCTCACCGAGCCGGACCTGTCCGACGCGGACCGGCTCCGCCTGACCGGGAAGGTCATCGGCACCGTGCCGAGGGGCTCGGCCGCCGACGGGGTGCGCGAGTGGGTCGGCCTGGCCGCGGTGGCCAACTCCCTGACCGATGCTCGCCAGGAAGGGGCCGTGCAATGAGCCGGGTGCTGCTTGTGGAGGACGAGGAGCTCAACCGCGTGCTCGTGCGGGCCATTCTGGCGCGGGCCGGGGCCGCCGCCGTACGAGATGCGGATCTGCTGGAAGCCGGCTCGATCGCCGACGCGCGTGCCGCGCTCGCCGCACACGACGTCGACGTGGTGCTGCTGGACGTCAACCTGCCCGACGGCAACGGGCTGGAGCTCGCCGCCGAGATGCAGGCGGCGCCCGAGCGGCCGACGGTGATCGCGCTGACCGCGAGCGTCCTGCCGCACGAGCGGGCCGCGGCGATGGACGCCGGGTGCGACGCGTTCCTGGACAAACCGTATGCGGCCGCCGATCTCGTGACGTTGCTCGCAAACCATCTGCGTTGACGACCATGGTTTGATCCTCACCCCCGGTTGGGTAGGAGCCTCGACGCTCCACTCGTACCGGCAAAGGGAGGAACGGGTGCAGACAGTCGCCGATGGGCTGCGCCTGCAGATGGACGCATTCGACTACGTCCTGCTCGCGCTCTACTTCATCACCGTCCTGGGCGTGGGTCTCGCCGCCCGCCGCTCGATCCGCAACAGCGTCGACTTCTTCCTCTCCGGCCGCTCGCTGCCGGCCTGGGTGACGGGCCTCGCGTTCGTCTCCGCCAACCTGGGCGCCCTGGAGATCCTGGGCATGGCCGCCAACGGGGCGAAGTACGGCCTGATGACGGTCCACTACTACTGGATCGGCGCCGTCCCCGCGATGGTGTTCCTGGGCATCGTGATGATGCCGTTCTACTACGGCTCGAAGGTGCGCAGCGTCCCCGAGTACATGCGCCGGCGCTTCAACCGGCCCGCGCACCTGCTCAACGCGCTGTCCTTCGCGCTCGCCCAGGTGCTGATCGCGGGCGTCAACCTCTACGCGCTCGCCCTGATCATGCAGGCGCTGCTCGGCTGGCCGCTGTGGATCGCGATCGTCGTCGGGGCGGCGATCGTCCTCGTGTACATCACGCTGGGCGGCCTCTCCAGCGCCATCTACAACGAGGTGCTGCAGTTCTTCGTGATCATCGCGGGCCTGCTGCCCATCGCGATCGTCGGCCTGGTGAAGGTCGGCGGCATCGGCGGGCTCTTCGACGCCGTACGCAACAGCACCAAGCTCGGCGACGCGGGCCTGCACACCTGGTCCAACACCGCGGGCTCCGACAACCCGCTCGGCGCGCCGTGGTGGGGCATCGTCTTCGGCCTGGGCTTCGTGCTCTCCTTCGGCTACTGGACGACGAACTTCGCCGAGGTCCAGCGCGGTCTGTCGGCCCGCAACATGAGCGCGGCGCGGCGCACGCCGATCATCGCCGCGTACCCCAAGCTGCTGATCCCGTTCGTCACGGTGATCCCCGGCCTCGTCGCGCTGGTGACGGTGAAGGGGCTCGGGGCGGAGACCGGTGACCTGCAGTACAACAACGCCGTCCCGCTGCTCATGCGCGACTTCCTGCCCAACGGCGTGCTCGGCATCGCCGTGACCGGGCTCCTCGCGTCGTTCATGGCGGGCATGGCGGCCAACGTGTCCGGGTTCAACACGGTGTTCACCTACGACATCTGGCAGGAGTACATCGCCAAGGACAAGCCGGACGGCTACTACCTGCGCATCGGACGGCTCATCACCGTCGCCGGTGTCGTGGTCGGCATCGGCACCGCGTTCATCGCGTCCGGCTACAGCAACATCATGGACTACATCCAGGCGCTGTTCTCGCTGTTCAACGCCCCGCTGTTCGCCGCGTTCATCATCGGCATGTTCTGGAAGCGTATGTCCGCCTGGGCCGGATTCTGGGGGCTGCTGCTGGGCACGGTCGCCGCGTTCATCACCTACGCCGGCTACAAGTGGTTCGGCTGGTTCACGTTCGGCTCCGACCTCGACGAGTCGTTCTGGGGCGCGGGCATCGCGTTCGTGACGGTGGCGATCGTGGCCATCATCGTCACGCCCCTGACCCGCCCGAAGGAGGACTCGGAGCTCGACGGCCTCGTGTACGGCGTGGGCGCCCACGACCTGCGGGCCGACGCGATCGCCGGGGACACCGCGTGGTACCGCTCGCCGGTGCTGCTCGGCACGGGCGCCCTCGTGCTGGCCTTCGCTTTCTACCTGCCGTTCCTGTAGGCCAAAGGGGTTGTGATGAGTGACGACGAGCAGAAGGTCGACACCGCCCGGGCGGCTCGGCTGTTCGACGTGCGGCGGGTCATCGGGGGCCTGTTCACGGTGTACGGCGTGATCGTGACGGTCCTCGGCATCTTCGACTCGCAGGCCGAGATCGACAAGGCCGCGGGCGTGCGCATCAACCTGTGGATCGGGCTCGGGATGCTCGCGCTGGGGCTGCTGTTCCTGCTGTGGCAGTGGCTGCGGCCGGCCGAGCCGCCGGAGAGCTCGGACATTCCTCCGGCGGACACTCCTGCGGCGAACAAGGTCGGGGAGTAGATATCCTTTCGCGCTGCGGCGCCGCAGACTGCTCGGCATGGAAATTCTGCTGGCTGATGTGGCGCCGCAGCCGTCTGTCCCGGGTTCATCTGCGCTGGTCGTGATCGGCCTGGCCTGCGTGGTGTTCGTCGCCGCGCTGGTCGTGCTGCTCGTGTGGTTCCTCAGGCGACGGTCAGGCCGATGAGCAGCGAGGCGGCGTTGGCCCCGAGCGCGATGGCGACGATCAGCGGCCTGTCCCTGTTGACGGCGATCGCGAGGATCAGTGCCTCCACCGCCGTCGCCAGGGCCTCGGCCGGCCAGAGCGCGCCCGGATGGCGGGTGAGGAACAGCCACAGGGCCGGATGGGTCACCAGGTTGACCACCACGCCGAGCACGAGGGCCTTCCTCCCGGTCGTGAGCCTCAGGGCGGTCAGGGCCGCCGTGTACAGCGGCACCTCGACGGCCAGCGTCAGCAGCAGCGCCCGGAGCACCCGATGAAGATAAGCCTGCTCTTCGTCGCGGCCGCGGCCGCCGCGCTCGGGCTGGCCCTGGGCGCGCCGCTGGCGGTCACGGTCGGCGGGCTGATCGCGTTCGGGGCGCTGCACAACGTGCTCGAGCTGCGGTACGTCGCCGGGCGGTTCTCGTTCCTGCTGACCGGGCGCTTCCTGGCGGTGCTGCTCGGGCTGATCACCGCGATCGTGCTGTGCCGCCTGGCCGCGCTCGTCGTCGGCGATCCGGCCCGGTACGCGGAGATCCTCGTCGGCTACGCCGTGCTCGCGGCCGCCTGTGTGCACGCGCTGCGCGGTGCCCGGCTCGTCCTCGGGCTCCTGGTGCTGCTCGTCGCGGCCCTGGTGTCGCTGGCCTTCAGCCAGTACCACTTCGTCGTCCTGGCTCATCTCCACAACGTCGTCCCGCTGTTCTTCCTGTGGGAGTGGGCCGGGCGGCTGCGGCGGCCGGGGCCGTTCCGCTGGACGCAGGTCGCGTGGGTGCTGGTGCTGCCCGCGCTCGTGCTGGCCGGCGCGTTCGACTTCGCGCTGCGCGGGCTGGTGTCGTCGCCGGTCGTGGCCTCGATCGCCCCGCCGGGGTCGTCGGCCCTGGTCGGCACCCGGTTCCTGGTCGTGTTCGCGTTCCTGCAGACCATGCACTACTTCGTGTGGGTCTTCTTCCTGCCGCGGTATGCCCCGGAGGCCCCGCGCTTCCTGCTGGGCCGCCGCGCCTGGCTGCTCGGCCTCGGCCTCGCCGCGCTGCTCGCGATCCCGTTCGCGATCGACTACGCCACCGGCCGCGCGCTCTACGGCGCCTTCGCGTCCTACCACGCCTACCTTGAGTTTCCGGTGCTGCTCGCGGCCGTCGCAGGCGGTTCACAGCCGGTTTTCAGGAAAACCGCATCGGGCCGTCAGGTAGCGGCGGCAGTCTGAGACGTGACAAGGGAACTTCAGGAAAATTCTGACGCAATCTGGAGCGAATCATGACGCGGCTGCTTGTGGTCGACGACGAGCCGGACATCGTCGAACTGCTCTCCGCGAGCCTCAAGTACCACGGCTACGACGTCGCCAGCGCCACCAGTGGCCGCCAGGCGATGGAGGAGGCGCGGCGCTTCCGGCCCGACATGATCCTGCTCGACGTCATGATGCCCGAGCTCGACGGCTTCGAGGTGCTGCGCAAGCTCCGCGGCGAGGGCACCCGCGTGCCGGTGCTGTTCCTGACGGCCCGTGACGCCACCGAGGACAAGATCAAGGGCCTCACCCTGGGCGGCGACGACTACGTCACCAAGCCGTTCAGCCTCTCCGAGATCCTGGCCCGCATCCAGGCCGTCCTGCGCCGGGTCGCCGACCCCGCGGGCGGCGCGTCCGCGCAGACGTCGCGGCTGAACTTCGCCGACATCGAGCTCGACGAGGACACCCACGAGGTGTTCAAGGCGGGCCAGGAGGTCCAGCTCTCGCCGACCGAGTTCAAGCTGCTGCGGTACTTCATGACGAACCCCGGCCGCGTCCTGTCCAAGGCCCAGATCCTCGACCACGTGTGGCAGTACGACTTCGGCGGCGACGCGGGCGTCGTGGAGTCCTACGTCTCCTACCTGCGCAAGAAGATCGACACCACCGAGCCCCGCCTCCTGCAGACCCTGCGCGGCGTCGGCTACTCGCTGCGGTTGCCACGCACATGAAATCCTGGCCGCTGCGCGTCAAGCTCGTCGTTCTCATGCTCGTCCTGCTCGCGGCGGCCCTGGCCACAACCGGCATCGCCGGCGTCATCAGCACCCGCGACTACCTGATCAACCGGGTCGACGACCAGCTGCTGCAGAGCTTCAACGACGCCTTCCACAACTGCGACGACGGCTCGAACGGCCCCAACCCGGGCCGCGGCTATGGCGCACCGGTCCTGCGCAGCGGCTACTTCGTCGCGTGCGGCCGGGGTAACGGCACGTTCGAGGACCAGGTCTTCACCCGCAGCTCCGCCGACCAGGCCAAGCCCGTGACCCCGGAAACGTGGGACGGCATCGGCGGACTCTCGGCGCTCGGGCCCGGCGTCATCGGCACCTACTCCACCGCCGAGTCACGCGACGGCACGGGCCACTCCTGGCGCGTGCTCGTGGCGGCACACGCCATGCCGGGAAGCCGTACGAATGACGGCCCGCCGGTGCTGATCGCCATCAGCTTCGACGAGATCGACAACACGGTCAGCCGCCTGGTCGTCATGAGCGCCACCATCGGCGGCTTCGTCCTGCTGATCCTGGCCGTGGTCGCCTACCTCCTGGTCCGCTCCAGCCTCCGCCCCCTGGTCGAGGTCGAGGAGACCGCCGAGGCCATCGCCGCCGGCGACCTGAGCCGCCGAGTCCCCGAGGCCGACCCGCGCACCGAGGTCGGCGGCCTGGCCCGGGCCCTCAACACCATGCTGGGCCAGATCGAGACCGCCTTCGAGGAGCGCCGAGCCTCGGAGGAAGCGGCCTTGGCCTCGGAGCAGGCGGCCCTGGCCTCCGAGCAGTCCGCGCTGGCCTCGGAGGGCCGGATGCGCCGCTTCGTGGCCGACGCCTCCCACGAACTCCGCACCCCGCTGACCTCGATCCGCGGCTTCGCCGAGCTGTACCGCCAGTCCGGCCACCACGACGACAACATCGGCCGAATCGAGCACCACGCGACGCGCATGGGCCTCCTCGTGGACGACCTCCTGCTCCTGGCCCGCATGGACCAGCAGCGCCCCTTGGAGAAGAAGCCGGTGGACCTCCTGTCCCTGGCAACCGACGCGATGATCGACGCCCGAGTAACGGCCGGCGACCACCACCGCCTACGCCTGCGCACCCCGAACAGCGACGACGACGACGCCGACACCGAGGCCCCAATCGTCCTCGGCGACGAGGCCCGCCTCCGCCAGGTCCTGCAGAACCTCCTGTCGAACGCGCTGAACCACACCCCCGCCGGCACCGAGGTCACCGTCTACGTGGGTACCGAGGCGGACCAGGCCATCCTGGAGGTCTCGGACAACGGCCCCGGCATGACGTCGGAGGACGCGGCAAGAGTCTTCGAACGCTTCTACCGCACGGACCCGAGCCGGACCCGAGCCCTGGGCGGTTCAGGCCTGGGCCTGTCAATCGTGGCCGCCCTGGTAGCAGCCCACAACGGCGAGGTAACCCTGAGGACAGCCCCCCAGGAGGGCGCCACCTTCCGAGTGCGAATCCCCTTGCTGAACCCAGCCCGCTAACTCTTCCCCGCACGGGCTGGCCTTGCCTCAATCCCTTCCGGTGGCCCCCGTACTCAGATACCCACCGAAACCAACCCCGTCTCATACGCGACGATCACCAACTGCGCCCGATCCCGCACCTCGAGCTTGGCAAGAACCCTCCCGACATGCGTCTTGACCGTGGCGAGGCTCAACCCGAGATGCGTGGCGATTTCGGTGTTGGACAATCCACGCCCGACGAGCATGAGCACCTCCCGCTCCCGGTCCGTAATCCCCTCGAGCCGCCGAGGAATCGGGCGCTCCGGCTGCGGCCGCCGAGCAAACTCCGAAATGAGCCGCCGAGTAACCGACGGCGACAACAACGCCTCCCCACCGGCCACAACCCGAATCCCATTGAGCAACTCCGCGGGCGGCGTGTCCTTGACGAGAAACCCACTGGCCCCCGCCCGCAGCGCCCCGTACACATACTCATCGAGATCAAAGGTCGTCAACATCAGCACCCGCACGGAGCCGAGCTCGGGATCCCCGCAGATCGTCCGGGTCGCGTCGATCCCGTTCATCCCCGGCATCCGCACATCCATGAGCACCACATCCGGCCGCTGCTCACCCGCGAGCCGAACCGCCTCGTCCCCGGTGCCGGCCTCCCCAACCGTGCCGCAGTCCCCACTGAGGTCGATGAGCGCCCGAAAGCTCCCCCGCAACAACGCCTGATCATCCGCAATCAACACCCGAATCACGAGCCACCCCCGTCCGCGTCCGTCCGGTGGCTGGCGTTCGTTTGGTCGTTCGCTTCCGTCCGCTGGTTTGCGTTCGTTCGTTGACTCACGCTCGGCCGTCGGCTCACGCGGCGCCTCCGGCCGGCAGTAGCGCCCGCACCGAGTAGCCGCCCTCGGCCCGCGGTCCGGCGGCGAACGTCCCCCCGTGCAACGTCACCCGCTCGCGCATCCCCGTCAATCCGTGCCCGACTGCATCGGGGCGAGGCGGGCGCTTCCCGTCATCGTTCACCTCGATGCGCACCTCCTCCGCGTTCACCACCACGCTCACGTGGCACTGGGCCGGCGCCGCGTGCTTGACCACGTTGGTGATCGCCTCCTGCACGATCCGGTACACCGCCAGCTCCACCGCCTCCGGCATCTCTCCGACCGCCGGCCCCTCCGGTCGCTCGACGTCGAGCCGGACCTGGACCCCGCCCACGGATGCCAGCTCGACGAGGGCCGGCAGGTCCCCCAGGCCGCGGGTGGGCGCATACGGGGTGTCCTCCCGCAGGATGTCGAGCACCCGGCGCACCTCGAGCATCGCCGCCCGGCCGGTCGACTCGATGACCTGGAGCGCGTCGCGGGCCTCGGCCGGGTTGGCCTCCGCGACGTGGTTGCCGATCGACGCCTTCACCACGATCAACGTCATCGTGTGGGCGATGACGTCGTGCAGCTCGCGGGCCACTCGGAGCCGTTCCTCGACCGTGGCCTGCCGCACCATGTGCTGGTTGCGCTCGATGGTCTGGGCGCGTCGTTCACCGATCGCGAAGCCGAGTGTCTGGGCCGGCGCGATGACGAGGAAGCCGAAGAGCGCGGCGAAGAACGTCGACGGGGAATCGCCGGAGGGCGGCTCGTCGGAGAGGAGTATCGAGCCGACCATGCTCGCGCTCACCAGTGCGCCGCACGTGATGATGACGAACATGCCCTTCCAGTTTCGCGCGTAGGCGCCGAAGGTGTAGAAGACCAGAGACAGCGCGCAGGCGGGTCCGAAGGACGCGAAGACAGGGATGATCTGAGTGGCCAGGCTGATCACCGCCGCGGCCGTGGCGGTGAAGGCCATCGCATAGGTCCAGCGCCGCCGGAGGGCAACGCTCAGACCGAACACCACCGCGACGAGTGCTGATACCCAGGTCGGCTCCCGCAGTCCCTGCTTGGGCACCTCGAGCGCGGCGGCCCAGCAGATCACCGCGACGACGATCGCCGCGACTGCGTCGAGTGCGTAGAGACCCTTCGGAGTCAGCCTCCGGGTCAGCACCGGTGGGAGTTCCATGGGCTCGACGGTAGCGGTCGGGGCGGACTTGCGCGTCGGCCCGCGAGCCGTCATACCCAGGTATGAGAAGCGGGCATTTTCCGCCTCGGCGTACCACAGCGGTCGGAACGAAAAGTGTCCATCCCGGTCCGATGTGCGATCCCGCCCCGCCGGGCAAAGTTGCGGACCATGACGACGCAGACCGTTGTTCTGGATAGCGTCCGGGCCACTTATGGCGACGGCGCACGGCAGCTTGTCGCGCTCGACGGAGTATCGGTGGCCTTCGAGCGCGGCACCTTCACGGCGGTGATGGGACCGTCCGGCTCCGGCAAGTCGACACTGCTGCACTGCGCGGCCGGCCTCGACCGTCCGGCCGGCGGCTCCGTCACCGTCGACGGAGTCGTGCTCGACGGGCTGAGCGAAGACGACCTGACTCGGCTGCGGCGCGACCGGATCGGCTTCGTGTTTCAGGCGTTCAATCTGGTTTCCGCGCTCACCGCCGAGCAGAACGTCGCACTGCCGATGCGGCTCGCGGGTCGCCGCCCGCCGGCTGCCGACATCGTGGCCGCGCTCACCGTGGTCGGACTGGCCGACCGGCTCGGGCATCGCCCGAGCGAGCTCTCCGGCGGCGAGCAGCAGCGGGTGGCGGTCGCCCGGGCACTGATCAGCCGACCGGCGGTCGTGTTCGCCGACGAGCCGACGGGCGCGCTGGACAGCGTGACCTCGCGCCACATCCTCGGCCTGCTCCGGGCGCTGGTTGATGAGCGCAGGCAGACGGTGGTGATGGTGACCCACGATCCGGTGGCCGCCGCCCGCGCCGACCGAATTGTGTTCCTCGCGGACGGCCGGATCGCCGACGACGTCCGCCGTCCGCTCACGGCGGAGGAGATCGCGGCCCGCACCACACACCTGGAGGACTCGTGCTGAGGATCCGCCGGATGGCCGGTGCGCTCGTGGCCGTCGTGGTCGGGATCGCGCTCGTCCTCCTTGCCCTGATGTTGCTCCTCGCGGGGCGTCCGATCGTTCCGGACCGGCTCGCCGCCGCGGCCGTCGTCGTCCAGGCGCCCGGGAGCCGAAGTCCGGCCGAGGCCTTCCCGCCGACGGTGCCGTGGTCGGCGGCGAAGACCGACGATCTCAGCCGAAGGCTTGGTGCGGTGCTCGGTGTCGAGGCCGTTGTGCCGGATCGGAGCTTCTACGTTCAAGCCCTCGTGGACGGTCGGCCGGCCGCGGTGGAGGGGCAGCGGCAGGACTCCTACGAGGGGCACGGCTGGTCCTCGGTCCGGCTCGGCGGACTGTCGCTCGTCTCGGGTGCGCAGCCGCGGCGGCCCGGCGAAGTCGTGGTCGATCGGGCGCTCGGGTTCCGGCCCGGGAGCTCGGTGACGCTGCTGACGGCGACCGGGCCGGTGCCGTACACCGTGACGGGACTCGTTGACGCGCCCGGCTATCTGGTGGCGGACGCGGTGGCGGCGGAGCTGGCGCCGGGAGTGCGGGCGATCGGGCTGGTGCTGGGGCCGGGCGCGGACCCGGGCGCGGTGGCGGCGGCCGCACGGGACGTCGTGGGTGACGACGGGCGGGTGCTGTCCGGCGACGAGCGGGGTGCGCTGGAGCCGCGGGACGACGCACGAGCGCGATGGGTCGGCATGCAGGCGCTCACGGGGGTGGCGACGCTCGCCGGGTTCGTCACGGTGTTCGTGGTCGCGTCGACGTTCGCGTTCTCCGTCGCCCAGCGCAGGCGGGAACTCGGGCTCCTGCGGGCGATCGGAGCCACGCCGCGGCAGGTGCGGCGGATGGTCTACGGCGAGGCGCTCCTCGTCGGCGGTGTCGGAGCGGTCCTCGGCAGCATCGTCGGGGCGGCTGGGGCACCGATCGTAGGACGAGCGCTGGTCGAGGCGGGGCTGGAGCCGACGACGTATGAGGTGCGGTATGAGCTGCTGCCGTTCGTGGCCGTGCTTGTGCTGGGGCCGGTGGTCGCGGTGCTGGGGGCGTGGTCGGCGGCTCGGCGGGCGGCTCGGGTACGGCCGCTGGAGGCACTGCGTGAGGCGGTCGTCGAACGGCGGCGCATGGGGCGGCTGCGGTGGGTTGCCGGCGGGCTGCTGACGACGTTGGGCATCGCGCTGGCAGTCGGCACGGCGACCGCGGAGGATGCGCAGGACGGGGCGACGTTTGCCTTGTACGCCGCCATGGCCCTGATCACCGGGATGGTGGCGCTGGCGCCGGCGGCGGTACGGCCGATCGTCGGACTGTGGCGCCTGCCGCTTCGGCAGGGCGGTGGCGCGATCGGGCTGCTCGTGCGCGAGGGGGCGTCGACCGCGGCGCGGCGGACGGCGTCCACGGCCGCGCCGGTGCTGCTGACCGTCGCGTTCGCGGTGCTGGTGGCGGGGATGGTGCGTACGACGACAGAGGCGTACGCGGCGGGGCGGGCCGCGGACGTCGACGCGGGGCAGGTGCTGGTGCCGGACCGGACGCCGGGGCTGTCCGACGCCGCCGTGGCCGCCGTGCCGGGCGCCGCGATGCTGCCGACGACGGTGTTCGCGCCGGAGAACGGGAGCGGGACGACCCCGCGGGCCTGGAGCGCGCTCGGGGTGGACACGACCGCGTTCATCCGTACCGATCGCGGGGCGCGGGTGGTCGCGGGCTCGCTCGAGGAGCTCAACGAGACGGACACGGCGGTGGTCGCCGAGTCGGTGCGCCGCGAGGTGGGGGACTCCTATCCGGTCGTCTTCGCCGACGGTGAGCGGGTGACGTTGCGGGTGGTGGCGGTGGTGGCCGATCGATCGGTACGAGCGGATCTGTTGCTGGCACGGGAGACCGTTCGGCGGCACGATCCGTCGGCGCTGACGTCGACCATCTATCTGCCAGGCGGCGGGGACGCAGCGGTGAGCGCGCCGCCGGGCGCCGGGGCGCGGGTGATCGACGTGGCGACGTGGGCCGCCGAGGCGGACAGTTCCGAGGACCGGCTGGTGTGGCTGTTCACGCTGATGCTGATCGGGGTCTCGGCCGGCTACGGGGCGCTCGCGGTCGCGAACACGCTGCTGATGGCGGCTCAGGGGCGGGCGGCTGACCTGCGGGTGATGCGCCTGGCGGGGGCGACGCGGAGGCAGGTGGCCGGGTACGTCGCGGCGGAGTCGGCGCTGGTCGTGCTCATCGGGGCGGTGCTCGGCGGGGTGGTCGCGTTCGGGGCGCTGGTGAGCATCCGGGCCGGGCTCAGTCAACAGGTCGGGGCGGCCGTGGAGCTCGTGGTGCCGTGGTCGGTCATCGGCGGGGTGGTCGGGCTCTGTCTTCTGCTCGCGCTGCTGGCCGGGGTGCTGCCCACTCGGCGGATGCTGCGGGAGCGCGCGATCCGGATGCCGTCATGAGCCGGACGATCGCGAGCGGTGATGCGCGTTCGTGCCAGGTCAGCCGCGTCCAGGGGAGGGCGAACGACGGTGGGTCGGGAAGCGTTGCCGGTAGGGCAGCCGAGTGCCCGTCGACTGTCCGAAGAGGACGGACGACGGGCACTCGACCCTGTGGGAGTCAGGCTTTGGAGATGGCGTCGCCGGTCACCTTGATGGCGATCGCGCCGAGCGCCTTCTTGGCGGGGCCGGCGGCCACCGAGCCGTCGGCGACCTTGAAGCGGCTGCCGTGGCAGGGGCAGTTGATGGTGCCCTCGGATACGTCGCCCACGACGCAGCCGGCGTGGGTGCAGACCGCGGTGAAGCAGCGGAAGGTGCCGGCCGTGGGCTGGGTGACGACGATCTTCTGGTCGGCGAAGATCTTGCCCCCGCCGACCGGGATGTCGCTCGTCTTGGCGAAGCTCGCGGCGTTGGCGGTGGCGCCGTTCGGGCCGGCACCGCCCTGGTCACCGGTGCCGCCATCGCCGGTGCCATCGCCGGTGCCGGCGGCGTTGTCCGCGGGGCCGGCCGGGTTGGCGCTGTCGAGGCCGTACGCGGCGCAGCCGGAGAGGGCCGTCGCCAGGCCGGCCGCGGTGGCCCCGGCCAGCAGGGTACGTCGGGTGGGAGTGCACATGGTTCTTCGAGCCCCTCTCAGAGCTTCACGCCGAACGTGGTGAAGAACCACAGGGCGGAGGTGACGAACAGGCCGGACAACGCGGTGAAGACGAGGCCGCCGAACAGCGGCAGCGCCCAGTCGGGGACGCCCTTCTTGGCGAGGATCAGCATCTTGGCCGCGAAGGTGCCGTAGAAGAAGCAGCCGAGGAGGGAGTGCAGCAGGACGCGGGTGTCGTAGTCGTCGAAGCCGAGTGCGTAGAGGCAGTGCAGTGCCACGGGAATGGAGGCGATGAAGGCCAGGCGGCCGGACCAGCGGTGCGCGGGGCCGAGCCAGGGGGCGTCCTTGAAGACCGAGAGCTTGCCGTACATGACGAGGGCGGTGAACAGCTGGGAGAGGGCCAGGACGAAGGCGAGGGTGGCCAGCCAGACCTTGACCGTTGCGGGGCTGGAGAAGCCGGCGAGGTTCACGGCGACGCCCGTCGGTTCGTGGAGCTTGCCGTAGACGCCGAGGCCGGCGGCGACTAGGCAGGCGACCAGGAACGGGACGATCAGGGTCGCTGCGGTCTTCGGGGTTGTCGGGGCGACCGACGGGGTCGCGGGGACCGGGGCTGAGGCGATGGCCGGAGCAGCGTGGGCCGTGGCAGCGATCGGTGTAGTGCCGACGGTCGGCGCCGACGTCAGGGCGGTGATCGGCAGCGAGGTCGGGGCGGCGAATGCGGGCGTCGTGGGAGGAGCAGGAGGAGTGGGAGGCGCCGTGGGCTGAGGTGTTGGAAGAGGGAGCGACGGAGTTGGTGCGTCCGGGTACAGCGGGTCGACCGTGTACGCCTGCGGCTGTAGCGCGAAGGGGGTCGTGCCGGAGGGAGGAAGTGGAGACGGGGCGGGGATTGGAGGGAACTCCAGGCGCTTGATCGGCGTTGCGTCCGGGCGGGAACTGGGCCTGGGCTCCGGGGCGCCTTCGTTGGTCGGGGCGGTCATCGCTCGGGCTCCTGGGGTCAGTATCCGGTCGCGGGGCTGGTTGGTTCGATGGTCACGGTGGTGCCGTCCACCGATGCCGATCTGGTCGTCACGTCGAATGGAGGTGCCGGCTGTAGGACGCCGTTGTTGTTTTCCACGCCTACCTGTTTGCCGTCCGGCAGGACGATCCAGCTCGCGTCCAGCTTCTTGCGGAGGCTCGACTGGGAGCGGTAGAGGCCCGACGGGGGCGCTACGGCCTTGATGGTGAAGGTCCACGTCTTCGTGCCGGCCGTCACCGTGCCCTTCATCTGGGCCGCCGTGTAGGTCGCGGTCAGGGTGCCCGTCGCCTTGGCCCTGTTGAATTGCGCCTCGCCGTTGGACATCTCGCCGTCCAGCCAGGACTCGGCGGATCGGCCGTCGCAGACGTACGCGATGGCCTTGCCGTTGTTCACGACCACGCCCAAGGAGGCGGCGCCGCCGTCCACCGCGCCGGCGTAGGTGATGGTGCCCTGCTTCGCCGCGTTGCCGGTGCCGTCGCCCGGCGGAGCCGAGGGACTGGACGAGGGACCAGCCGAGGGACCGGCCGGGGGACCGGAAGAGGGACCAGCCGAGGGAGGGGGCAAAGCGGCAGGTGCGGCGTTGTTGGTGACGCTGACGTTCATGCCGTACAGCACGCCGGCCACGGCCAGGCCGGCGCCCAGGGTGATGAGCGGTGCCTTGATGTTCATCGGTAACTCCCACAGGTTGACTTCGTCTCCATGAGACCGAGGTTGCGGGGGAGTGTCTGCGTCTTAAGACGCAGAAGCGGTGCCTTGAATGTCCGTAACGAGACGGT
Source organism: Dactylosporangium sp. NPDC000244 (assembly GCF_040300725.1). NCBI lineage: Bacteria > Bacillati > Actinomycetota > Actinomycetes > Micromonosporales > Micromonosporaceae > Dactylosporangium > Dactylosporangium sp. NPDC000244. The sequence continues at coordinate 78,338 of NZ_JBEPEH010000013.1, read as the reverse complement.
CCGGATCCGGGATGGAGGTGCGACCCTTATCGCGGTCGATCGAGCAGAGCCGGCGGCCAAGGGCAAGTGCACGGCCGAGATCAAAGAACGGCGGCGCAAGGGAGGGGCACGATGCCACGCGTCATTGTTTGGGCGGCGCATCTCGCGTTGCCGCTCGTGGGGCTCTGGCTCCTGCTCAGCCGGCCGGGAGCCGATCTCGTCTGGCAGCATCATCAGACGCACTTCTGGCTTGTTTTGGTTGTCGCGGCTGTCAACGTGATCGTCGGTGTCGCGATGAGCGTCGCGGCCAAGCGGCGGGCCGACGGGCGTCTGTTTCTGGTGTCGCTGGTGTTTCTCGCCGCGGCGGGGTTCCTCTTCGCGCACGCGCTCGCCACGCCGGGCGTGCTCATCGGGCACCCCAACGCCGGCTTCGACCAGTCGATGGCGGTCGGGCTGATCGTCGGGTCGGGGCTCGCGGTGGCCTCGTCGCTGCGGCTTCCGGCTCGTATCACCGGGTGGCAAGGCGGGCTGCGGGTCGGGCTCGGGCTGCTGCTGTTCGTGTGGATCGTGTGGTCGTTGTCGGACCTGCCGCCGTTGTCGCGGCAGGATCAGATTCGCGATGTCGAGGGGCCGCTGGTCTGGTTGTCTTGGGTGGCCGTCGCGTTGTACGTGGTGGCGGCGGTTCGCTTCTTCGTGCTGTACCGGCGCAGTCCCGGTGCCGTCCTGATCTCGGTCGTGACCGCGTTCGCGTTGCTGGCCGAGGCGATGGTGAACGTCACGCTGGCGGACAAGTGGCGGCTCTCCTGGTGGGAGTGGCACCTGATCCTGACGGCCGCGTTCCTGTTCGTGGCGTACAGCGCCTACGTGCAGTACCGCCGCGAGGGCAGCGCCTCCGGGCTCTTCGACGGGATCGCGATGGCCGCGACGAACCGGCGGATCAAGGCGCAGTACGAGGCCGCGCTCGAGGAGCTGGTGGCCGCGCTGCAGCAGTCCGAGCAGGGGGCGGCGCCTGAGCGGTTGGCGGCCCGGATGGCCGAGCGGTTCGGGCTGACCGAGAAGCAGGCGGCGGTGCTGGACCGGGCGGCCGCGGCCCTCGTGGCGGAGCGGGATCTGTCGGAGCGGCTCGGCGCGCTGGTCGCGGTGGGCGAGCGGGCGCGGGTCGGGGCCGGCGAGGACGAGTTCCTGCGCAGCGCGCTCGAGGCCGTGCGGGGCTCATTCGGTACCGTCGAAATCGCCCTTGTCTCTGACGGCGAGATCGAGGAGCGCCCGGACTCGTTGCCGCTGACGGTCAAGAACATCAAGGCCGGCGCGGTCACGATTCCGGCCGAGACGCGGCCCGAGCTGCGCCAGACGCTCGCCAATCAGCTCTCCATCGGGCTGGAGAACGCGCGGCTCTACGGCGAGCTGTCGACCCTGTTCCGGCAGTACATGTCGCCGGACGTGGCCGCGGCGCTGCTCGCGGACCCGGACCAGGCGGCGCTCGGCGGGCGGCTGGTCGACGTGACGGCGCTGTTCGCGGACCTGCGCGGGTTCACCACGTTCTCCGAGGCGGTGGAGCCGGGCGACATCGTGGAGATGCTCAACCGGTACCACGGCGTCGCCGTCCCCTGCATCCTCGACAACGGCGGGACGATCGTGCAGTTCGTCGGCGACGCGCTGCTCGCCCTGTTCAACGCGCCCGCGCGCCAGGAGGACCACGAGGCGCGGGCGGTGCGTGCGGCGCTGCAGATGCAGGAGGCGGTGCGGGGGATCGCCGAGGGGCACCCCGACTGGCCGCGGTTCCGCGTCGGGGCCAACACCGGGCCGGCGCTGGTCGGCAACATCGGCAGCGAGCTGCTGCGCGGCTTCAACGCGATGGGCGACGCGGTGAACGTGGCCGCGCGGCTGCAGACGATCGCCGAGCCGGGGCAGGTGGTGATCGGCGGGGCGACGTACGACGCGATCGCCGGCCGGATCACCGCCACGCCGCTCGGGGAGCTGGAAGTGAAGGGTCGGCGGCAGACAGTCCGGGCCTACGTGGTGGAGGCTTTGACGTGACCGAGTTCTTCGATCTGCTGCACGCCGACGAGCAGGCGGCGCTGGAGGCCGCCGGGCACCGCCGGCAGTGGCGGCGCGGGGCGGTCGTCTTCCGCGAGGCCAGCCGCTCCGAGGCGGTGGTCATCCTGCGCTCGGGCCGCGTCAAGGTCTCCTCCGACACGGCGTCGGGCACCGAGGTGGTGCTTGCGGTGCGGGGGCCGGGGGCGCTGCTCGGGGAGCTGTCGGCGATCGACGGCGGGCCGCTGTCGGCGACCGTGACCGCGCTGGAGCCGGTGAGCGCGCTGTCGGTGCCCTCGCCGGACTTCGAGCGGTACCTGCTCGGCCACGCCCGCGTCTCGTTCCTGCTCATGCGCGAGCTGACCCGCCGGCTGCGCGACGCCGACCGCAAGCGCATCGAGTTCGGCGCCTACGACACCACCGGCCGGGTCGCGGCGCGGCTGGTCGAGCTGGCCGAGCGGTTCGGCGAGCGGACGCCGGAGGGGCTGCGCATCAGCCTGCCGCTGTCGCAGGACGAGCTCGCGGGCTGGACCGGCTCCTCGCGCGAGGCGGTCACGAAGGCCCTGCGCACGCTGCGTGAAGAGGGCTTGATCCAGACGGGAAGACTCCACGTGATCGTCCATGATCTCGATGCGCTCAGAGACCGGGCTCAATGATCCCGTCACCCTCGATTTGACCCTTGCAACTATGCGCATACCGCACTGTTGATCTTCAGGGGGGCTGAACAGACCCTAGTCTTCCGCGTCAGGTGCATCGAGGCATCGACGCAGGGCCTCGGTGCTGAAGCCCCACCAGGGAGGTACCTGTGCGTAAGTTGACCGTGGGACTGCTCAGTCTCACGCTCGCGTCGGGGATGGGGGTGTTTGTCGGCGGGGGTGCGGCCCATGCCGTGCCGGCGCAGCAGTCGCCGTCCGTCGACGCATCGTCGCCCTCCGACGAGCTGATTTCGGCGGACGAGCAGAAGCAGCGCGCTGCTCGTGAGGTCGCCCTCTCGCAGGTGCTGAAGGGCGAGGCCCAGCCGGAGAAGCGCGGCGCGAGCACGGTCGTGAAGATCGGCAAGGCCGACCGCAGCAAGGGTCACGTCGACAAGTACGTCGAGCTGAGCCGCGAGCGGACCGACAAGATCTTCGTTGTCCTCGCCGAGTTCGGCGACCAGCGCCACCCGAACTACCCGGACCAGGACACCAACCCGTCCATCCCCGGCCCGGCGAAGTTCGACGGCCCGCTGCACAACCAGATCCCGCAGCCGGACCGCGCCAAGGACAACTCGACGATCTGGAAGCAGGACTTCAACAAGCAGTACTTCGAGAACATGTACTTCGCCACCGGCAACGGGGTGGAGTCGCTCAAGACGTACTACGAGAAGCAGTCCTCCGGCCGGTACAGCGTCGACGGCATGGTCACCGACTGGGTGAAGGTGCCGTACAACGAGGCCCGCTACGGCCGCAGCAACGGCTACCCCTGCACGGCGAACGTCTGCAGCAACAGCTACGCCCTGATCCAGGACGCGATCGCGGCGTGGGTCGACTCGCAGCACGCCCAGGGCAAGTCCGACGCGGACATCAAGGCGACGCTGGCCTCCTACGACCAGTGGGACCGCAACGACTACGACCACGACGGCGACTTCAACGAGCCGGACGGGTACATCGACCACTTCCAGATCGTGCACGCCGGCGGCGACCAGGCCGACGGTGACCTGATCCAGGGCGAGGACGCGATCTGGAGCCACCGCTCCCAGGCGAACCTGCGCTCCGACCAGGGCCCGGCGGGCAACATGCGGGGCGGCTACCAGGTCGGCAACACCGGTCTGTGGGTCAGCGACTACACGATGCAGCCGGAGAACGGCGGCCTGAGCGTGTTCGCGCACGAGTACGGCCACGACCTCGGCCTGCCGGACCACTACGACACCTCGGGCGCGGGCGGCAACGCCGAGAACCCGGTGAGCTGGTGGACCATCATGGCGCAGAGCCGGGTCAGCCTGCCCAGCGACAACGGGATCGCGGCCCGCGCCGCCGACCTCGGCGCCTGGGACAAGCTCCAGCTCGGCTGGCTGGACTACACCACGGTGAACGCCGGCAAGACGAAGCTGGTTGACCTCGGCCCGCACGAGTACAACAGCAAGAAGCCGCAGGCGGTCGTCGTCAACCTGCCGAAGAAGAAGGTCACCACGCCGCTGGCGACCCCGCCGGAGGGCACCAAGTCGTGGTGGAGCGGCGCGGGCAACATGCTCGACAACACGCTGACCCGCAACGTCTCGATCCCGGCCGGCACCACGACGCTGACGTTCCAGGCCAGCTGGGACATCGAGCAGTGCGGCTCCGACGCGTGTGACTACGCGTACGTCGAGGTCAACGACGGCTCCGGCTTCAAGGCGATCCCGGGCAACATCACGGTCGCCGACGAGGGCAACGGCATCGACGACACCAGCAACGGCTGGGTGCCGGCGACGTTCGACCTGTCCGCGTTCGCGGGCAAGACGGTCGGCTTGCGCTTCCGGTACCTGACCGACCCGGCGGCGGGCGGCCTGGGCTTCTTCGCCGACGACATCCGCATCACCAACGGCGCCACCACGGTGTTCGCCGACGGCGCGGAGAACGGGCTCAACGGCTGGACCGCGGTGGGCTTCACGGCGGTGGGCGCGTCGCTGACGACGGAGTACGACAACTTCTACATCGCCTCGCACCGCACCTACGAGGCGTTCGACAAGTACATGAAGACCGGCCCGTACAACTTCGGGTTCGCGGACAAGCCGCAGATGGTCGAGCACTTCCCGTACGAGACCGGTCTGCTGGTCACGTACTGGGACACCTCGTACCGCGACAACAACACCAGCCAGCACCACGGTGAGGGCCTGATCCTGCCGATCGACTCGCACCCCGACCTGATGCTCAAGGCCGACGGCACGCCGTGGCGGCCGCGGGTCCAGGGCTTCGACGCGCCGTTCTCGTTCGCGCGGACGGACTCGTTCACCCTGCACTCGGGCGCGAACAACGCGCCGAGCCAGCTGGGCGGGCAGTGGGGCAACCCGCTGTTCGACGACAGCAAGAGCTACTACCGTGAGAACCCGGCGACCAGCATGTACTACGGCGTGAAGGTTCCGAAGAACGGCGTGAAGATCTTCGCGCTGCTCGAGAACGGCACGTCGATGGCGGTGCTCGTCACCAGCTGAGCGGGAACCGTTTGAACCGGGAGGAGGTCCAAGTGAGCATGAAAGCTCGTTTGGGCCTCCTTCTGGCCGTTCTGGTCCTCTCCGGCTGCGCGGCCAAGACCGACGAATCCGGACAGACCGCCGCACCGCCTCCGAGCGCCTCAACGCCTTCGCGTGCGGAGCCCTCGATCAGCCTTCCGGCGAAGCTGCCCAAGAACACGAAGTCCGAGCCGATGACCGATGCCTTCCAGCAGGTCGTGGCCAAGGGCAAAATACGTGTCAGCGGTACGTGCGTCGAGCTGATCACGGACCAGCTGAACTGGGTGCTCATCGGGCCCGCGGCCGTCCAGCTGCGCGACGGCCAGCAGGTCACGGCGACCGGCGTGCCCGACCCGAACCGCGAGACCGGGTGCACCGGCAGCCCGCTGCTCGTCTCCAGCGTCGCGCCCGCGGGGTGACGTGCCGGGGCCGAGGCTGGCGAACCGTTGAGGAATGACCACCACGCCCTTCCAGGTCACGACCCCCCGGCTGACGATCCCCGTGGGCCCCGATGACCACACCTCCGGTCCGGCGGGCGCCCCCGTGTCCATGGTCGAGTACGGGGACTTCCAGTGCCCGTACTGCGCCATGGCCCACACGATCCTGCAGGACCTTCTGCGGCTCCGGCGGGAGACCGTGCGGTACACCTTCCGGCACTTCCCGCTGACCAACGTGCACCCCTATGCGGACCTCGCCGCCGAGGTGGCCGAGGCCGCGGCGGTGCGCGGCGCCTTCTGGCCGATGCGCGACTGGCTCTTCGCCAACCAGTCCGGCATCAACCCGCGCCGGCTCATGGTCGGCGTCGAGCACCTCGGCCTGCCCTCGGCCGAGGTGGGCGACGAGGTCGGCGCCCACCTCTACCTGGACCGGGTCCGCCGCGACCTGGTTGGCGGCGTGCGCAGCGGGGTCGGCGGCACTCCCACGTTCTTCGTCAACGGCGTCCGGCACGACGGCGGATACTCCCTGGACGACCTGCTCGAGGCGGTCGACCGGGCGGCCGAGGCGACCACTTCGGCGCCGCATCGGGGCGGTCACACACTGTAGCCCGCCCCTGGTCACGCAGCGCAGCAATTCGGCGGACGGTGAGTTGAACGTCCGCCGATCACCCGTGCTTCCGCAATGGCGAGGCAATTCGCTGTGTAATCGGCAGCGATGAACTCGGGAATTCCGGACATCACCGAGAGTGAAATATTACGTGGGCAACATCCGTCAATTCGACATTGGTGGTCAGCGTTAATCCGATTTTGCGCCTGGACAGTTGCGGTCGGTCAATGCGCAGGGCATGCTTTCGCTTCGGGTCGCACGGTCTTTCGGGCCCTAAGTGTCCTGATCTCGGGTTTTGGGGGAGCCCGGGGCCGACGATTGGGTGACGGGTACGCGGTCCGATGCTGCTGGCCGATGACTTCTTTCTGATTGCGCACGACGACCGCGACGGCAAGCCTCGGCTGTCCGCGCGCGCGGTCGAGCTCGGGCTGGCCGGAGCCATGCTCGGCGAGCTCGTGCTGGAACAGCGGATCTCGGTCGAGGGACCGCGGCTGCGCGTGCTCAGCAGTGAGCCGCCCGCCGATCCGCTCGCGCACACCAACCTGGCCACGATGGTCGCCGAGGTGCAGCACCGCGAGGTGCGCACCTGGCTGCAGTTCTTCGGGTTCTCGGCGGTCGAAGAGGTCGGCACGCGGCTGGCCCGCGTCGGCCTGGTCGAGAAGACCCTCGTGCGGCGCCTCCTGCGGTCGGAGACCCGGTGGCTGCCCACGGACATCAACCTGCCGGCCGGGCGGGTGGTGCGCCTGCGCCGCCTGCTCACCGGATTCGAGCCCATGCGGGTCGCGGACACGACCCTGGCGGGACTGGCGGAGGCGACCGGGCTGACCGGTCACATCCTCTGGGACCGCGACCCCTCGGGCGGCAGAAGGCTTCAACACGCGATCAGCTCCCTGCCGCCGCCGCTGCGCGACCTGATCCTGCAGGTCGAGTCGGCGATCGGCGACGCGGTGATGTCGCAACGCGGGTGACGGCGCGGCCTCGGACTTCCCTCTCCCCTTCCCCCCTCAAAAAATCCCTGGAGGACCGATGTCCGCAACGTCGCCAACGCGACCGAGCGTGGTATCCCAGGCACTGGCCCGCGACCGGCTGGGTGTGCCTTCCGTCATCATGTTCGCCCTGACCGCGGCAGCGCCGCTGATGGTCGTCGGCGCGCTCGTCTCGACCGGCTGGGGCGTGGTCGGCACGACCGGCTTCCCGCTGGCGTTCCTGATCATCGCCGCGATCCTGGCCGTGTTCAGCTTCGGCTACGTCGCGATGTCGCGGCACATCACGAACGCGGGCGCCTTCTACTCCTACATCGCGCAGGGGCTGGGCCGGCCGCTGGGCGTCGGCGGGGCCATGGTGGCCCTGCTCGCCTACAACCTGCTGCAGGTGGGGCTGTACGGCGCGTTCGGCGCCTTCCTGTCGCAGTTCCTCGCCGAGAAGGCGAACCTGAGCGTCGACTGGTGGATCCTCGCGCTGGTGCTGTGGCTGTTCATCGCGGTCCTCGGCCTGCTGCGCGTCGACGTCAACAGCAAGGTCCTCATGATCCTGCTCGGCGCCGAGCTGATCGTGGTGACGATCTTCGACGTGATCTTCTTCAGCCACCCGGCCGGCGGTTCGCTGAGCGTCGAGCCGTGGACCTGGAGCGCGCTGAAGGACGGTGCCGGCCCGGCGTTCGCGGTCGCGACCACGGCGTTCGTCGGCTTCGAGGCCGCCCCGGTCTTCGCCGAGGAGGCCCGCAGCAAGAACCGGACGGTGGCCCTGGCGACCTTCCTGGGCCTCGGGGTCATGTTCCTGTCGTACTCGCTCACGAGCTGGGCCGCGTCGGCCAGCATGGGCGTGGACCAGACCGTGGCCAAGGCGCAGGACACGCTCGCGACCGGCGGCCCCTTCTTCCCGGCCCTGATCGAGAAGGGCGGCAACTGGGCCGGCGACGTCGGCACGGTCCTGCTCATCACGAGCATCGCGGCGGCGGCGCTGAGCTACCACAACACGACGGCGCGGTACGCCTTCGCGCTGGGCCGTGAGCGGGTGCTCCCGGCGTTCTTCGGCCGCACCCGGGCCCGCTCGGGCGCCCCCATGGCCGGCTCGCTGTTCCAGACGATCATCGCGGCCGCCACCATCGTCGTGTTCGCGGTGGCCGGCTGGGACCCGCTGGTGAACCTGTTCTTCTGGCTGGGCACCTCGGGCGGCGTCGGCGTGCTGCTGCTCGTCGCGGCCACGTCCATCTCGGTGATCTTCTACTTCGTGCGGGACGGCCGCGGCGAGAGCGCCTGGTCGCGGCTCATCGCGCCGATCCTGTCGACGATCGCCCTCGCCTACGTCATGTGGCAGGTGTTCGACAACTTCGGCCTGCTGCTCGGCATCGCCCCGGACGACCCCAACCCGGCCGTGTGGGCGTTCCCGACGGCCTACGGCGTCGCCGCGGTCATCGGCATCGTCTGGGCGCTCATCCTGCGCGGGCTCAACCGGCAGGACTACGACGCGATCGGCCTCGGCGCCCGGGCCAACACCGCCCGCGTCGAGACCGCCGAGTCGGTCAACGTCCGCTAGTTCCGGCATTCGTACCGAGGGAAGAGACCACAGTAAGGGGAGGCAGGCGGTGGCCTGCCTCCCCTCGCTGCTTCTGTAACGCCTACCGCGGGGTGTTACCCGTAGGTGAGCGCCGGCGTGGGCTCGACTCGGTCGGCGGCCGCGCGCAGCCGGCGGGCGGCGAAGCCGCGCACCTTCTTGAGCGTGGCCGACTCGGGCCGGCGGTCGTCGACGACCGGGGCGTTCGGCAGCGCCGAGTGTGCCTCCAGGCGGACGGCCTCGAGCGAGACGATCATGGCGATCGGGGTCATGCGAGCTCCTTGGTGTTCGGGCCGGTGGTCGCCCTGACCACCAGCGATACGGGCAGCGTCAGGCGACGCCGCGCCGGGTCCTCGGGCGGGTCGAGCAGGATCTCGCCCGCGAGCCGCCCGCGCTCGACGCTGGGCTGGCGGATGGTGGTGAGTCCGGCCGGCTCGGCCTCGTCGATGTCGTCGAAGCCGGTGACCGACACGTCCCGGCCGGGGCGCAGGCCCCGGGCGCCCAGCGCGTCGAGCACGCCGAGCGCGAGGACGTCGGAGGTGGTCAGGATCGCCGTGGCCCGGTCGAGCCGGTCCAGCGCGTGCGCCGCGGCCGCCCCGCCCTCGTCGCGGGCGTTGTCCGCCGCGTTGATGAGCAGCACCCGGTCCCACGGCACGCCGGCCGCCACGAGCGCGTCGCGGAAGCCCCGCACCCGCTGCCCGGTGACGTAGTAGCGCAGCGCGTCCGGGTCGGCGTCGACCGGCCCGGTCACGCCCCCGTCGACGATCCAGTGCGCGACGATGGCGATCTGGCGGTGGCCGAGCCGGGCGATGTGCTCGCCCAGCCGGCGCGCGGCCGCCCGCTCGTCGATGCCGACGTAGCCGGCGTCGGGGCCGAACGCGTCCGGGTCCTCGCCGATCACGATCGGCACGCCCCGGGCGCGGATCAGGTCCAGCGCGCCGTGCCAGTCGGGCACGCAGTAGAGGCAGAAGGCGTCGACCGCGGCGTTGCCGACCACCCGCCGGCCGGCCTCCTCGTCCTTGGGCAGGTTGAGCAGCAGTAGCGAGGTCTCCCGGGCCGAGGCCGCCTCGGCCAGCCCGCGCAGGTAGGCCACCGCGTAGGGGTCGGTGAACGCCATCGACAGGTTGTCGGTGAGCAGGACGCCGATCGCGTTGACCTTGCCGCGGCGCAGCGAGCGGGCCGTCGGGTTGGGGCCCGAGTAGCCCAGCCGCTCCGCCGCCGCGAGGATTCGGGACCGCAGTTCGGGGGAGAGCTGATCCGGGCGGCTGTACGCGTTGGAGACGGTGCTCCGCGACACGCCCAGTTCGTCGGCGATGGTCTGCAGCGTGGCCGGCATGCTTCCCCCTTTCTGTATCGATCCAGTCCTTCTATATCGATACAGTACGTCGGTGTGCACGGCCCTGCCAGGGTTTTGTCGGGTCCTGGCATGTGGGCCGCAACACGTGTCCTGAGCTGCTCTTTTAACCCTTACGCAATGGCGCGCCACCAGGGTTCAAGAGCCGGTAACGCGTCGATGTTCACCCGGTCACCCGGCTGCGGCACCACGAGCTCGATGTCCCGGGCCCGGGCCTCCTCGATCAGCCGCTCGACCGGTTCCGACCACGCGTGCAGCGCCAGGTTGAACGTGCACCAGTGCAGCGGGATGAGCACTCGCGCCTGCACGTCGAGGTGCGCGCTCGCACCGTCCTCGGGCTTCATGTGGATGTCCGGCCAGGCGTCGTTGTACGCACCCACCTGGATCAGCGACGCGTCGAACGGGCCGTGCTGCTCCCCGATCTGCTTGTACCCCTCGAAGTAGCCCGAGTCGCCCGTGTAGAACACACTCCGGCGCGCACCCTTCACCACCCACGACGCCCACAGGGTGCCGTCGCGCGTGAACCGGCGGCCGGAGAAGTGCCGGGCCGCCGTGGCGGTGAGCGTGACCCCGCGGACCTCGTGCTGCTCGTCCCAGTCCAGCTCGATCACCCGGTCCGAGGGCACGCCCCAGCGCTCGAGGTGGGCACCGACGCCGAGCGGCACCAGGAACGGCGCCTGCTGGGTGCGCTGCAGCGCCCGGATCGAGGCGAGGTCGAGGTGGTCGTAGTGATCATGGGAGATGACCACGGCGTCGATGCGGGGCAGCTCCTCCAGCGGCAGCGGCATCGGGTGCAGGCGCTTCGGGCCCGCGAACGACGTCGGCGAGCAGCGGTCGCTCCACACCGGGTCGAACAGCACCCGCACGCCCTCGATCTCCACCAGCGCGGTCGAGTGGCCCAGCCAGGTCACGTGCAGCCCGTCCGGGTCGAGCCGGCCGCCGAGCTGCGGGCGCGTCACCGGAATCACGCCGAGCGGCTTGCGGCGCTGCTTGCCCACCAGCAACTCGACGAACGCCTCCCGCATCGCGTGCGGTGGCAGGATCTCGGCCGGCACCGAGTTCTCGAACTTGCCGTCGCCGAACTGCGGCGAGCGCCGCATGCGCTCCGCCCGCGCCCCCGCCGGGACCGCCCCCAGCTGCGCCGGAAGGTCACGCAGCGCCCATGCGACGCCACCGGCGGCGGCCGCCACCGCGGCCCACGCGAGCACCCGAGTCGTCTTGCCCATTGCTCCGTCGCCTCCAGTTGTGGTGAGGTTCAGCACCCGTCCGTTTCGATTTTCTCTCGGCCCTCCGGTCGGCCGAACACCGGCAGAGCCCCTTCGAAGGGCTCCGATCTGCGGAAACGTCGATCAGCAGGGGTTTGGGCCGGGATAACGAGCAGGTGTACGCCTAGGGCAGGGCCCTGTTGCCGGACATCCAGGTGTGCAAGGCTGCCCGCGAACTCCCTCTTCACGCGCATGCATCGCGTAGGTCCATTTCTCCCGGAGGCCTGTCGTGGTCTGGTACACCAACCAGTCACTCCTGTTGATCCTGCTCGCGTTCCTGCTCGGTCTGCTGGTCGGCTACCTCTGGTGGGGCCTGCGCCTGCGCCGGGTCCGGTCGTCCGAATCCGCCACCGAGTCCACCACAGTTCCGACGGTCGCGCCGGTCGCGGCTCCTGCTTCGGCGGCACCCATCGCGGCGGCGGTCGCCGATCCCGAACCTATCGCGGAGCCGGCTCCCGCGCCCGAACCTGTTGCCGTTGTTGAAGAAGAGCCGGCGGTCGAGGACGAGCCCGTCGCCGAGCCGGTTGCCGTTGTCGAAGAAGAGCCGGCGGTCGAGGACGAGCCCGTCGCCGAGCCGGTTGCCGTTGTTGAAGACGAGCCCGTCGACGCTGCTCTCGTGGCCGAGGTCGAGTCGGCGTTCGCGGCCGAGCCGGTCGAGCCGGTTGAAGAGCCGGCGCAGGACGAGCTCGAGCGGATCGAGGGCATCGGGCCGAAGATCGCGGCGGCGCTTCGTGCGGCGGGTATCACCACCTACGCGCAGCTGGCCGACGCCGAGCGGTCCACTGTGGAGCTTGCGCTCGAGCGGGCGAATCTGCGGTTCGCGCCCAGCCTCGGGACGTGGTCGCGGCAGGCGCGGCTGCTTGCCGACGGGGACGAGGCCGGCTTCAAGGAGCTGACCGACCGGCTCATCGCGGGCCGTGAGGTGGCGGCCAAGGCGGCTGCCGAGTCTGCGCCGCTCGCTGACGTCGAGCCGGAGCTGGAGCCCGAGCCGGTCGTGGTCGCGGTCGAGCCGGAGCCCGAGCCTGAGCCGGTCGTGGTCGAGCCCGAGCCCGTCGCAGTCGAGCCCGAAGCGGAGCCTGAACCCGAGCCGGTCGCGGTCGAACCCGAGCCGGAGCCGGAGCCGGTCGTGGAAGAGCCGGTCGCGGTCGAACCCGAGCCGGTCGTCGCGGAGCCCGTTGTCGTCCCCGCGCAGGCCGTCGCGGCCGAGGACGTCAAGCCCGACAATCTCAAGCGTATCGAGGGTATCGGGCCGAAGATGTCGGCGGCGTTGATCGCGTCGGGCATCAAGACGTACCAGCAGCTGGCCGACGCCGACGTCGACACGCTCCGCGCGGCGATCGAGGCGGCCGGCCTGCGCTTCGCCCCGAGCATCGTCACCTGGTCCCGGCAGGCGCGGCACCTCGCCGACGGGGACGAGGAGGGCTTCGCCGACCTGACCCGGCGCCTGGTCGCCGGCCGCGACACCGGGCGCGCCTGATGGCGGGCACGACCCGGTCGGCGTCGACGTCCAGCTGGGAGATCCGCAAGCGGAACCCCCTGATCCCGCTCGGCGTCGCCGTCGTGGGGCTGGCGGCGCTGGTGATCGCGTTCGAGGTACCGCATCGGCACTCGGTCGAGGACAACCTCACCGATCGCACCAAGGTCGCGCTCACCAACGCGGGCATCGACGCCGACGTGCAGTTCGTCGGTCGCGACGGCACCGTGAAGGTCGGCTCGGCGGACGAGAAGGACAAGGCGCGCCAGGTCACGCTCGGCATCGAGGGCGTGCGCGTGGTGGACGTACAGGCGCCGCCGAAGGTGGAAACCCCCGCCGTCCAGCAGCAGCAGTCCGTGTCGGTGAAGCTGTTGGTCGACAACGGCAAGATCACGCTCACCGGCACCGTGCCGGCCGAGGCCGACCGCGCGAAGATCGTGGACGCGGCCAAGCAGGCGTTCGGTGCCGAGAACGTGCAGGACGAGCTGACCGTCGACGCGGCGCGGGCCGCCGACGACACCGACCTGGCCGGGCTGAGCGCGGTCGCGGCGGCGCTGGGCAAGGACGCGAAGGCCGGGGTCGTCGACCTCACCGAGCATGTCGTGACGCTGACCGGTACCGTCGCGTCGCCGGACGCCAAGGACAAGGCCGAGGCAGCGGCCAAGGCGGCGGCCAGGTCCGGGACGGTCCGCAACGAGCTCGTGGTCGGCCAGGCGGCCGCGCCCGAGCAGGTGCAGAAGCAGCTCATCGCGCTGCCGACGGTCGAGTTCGAGAACAACAGCGCCACGCTGACCGCGCAGGGCCGGGCCGTGGTGGAGAACGCGGCCTCGATCCTCAAGGCGAACCCGGACGTGAAGGTCAGCATCGAGGGCCACACGGACCTCACCGGCACCGCGGCGAACAACCAGGTGCTGAGCGAGAACCGGGCCCGCACCGTGCTGGACACCCTCGTCTCGCTGGGCATCTCCACGGACCGCCTGAGCTCCAAGGGCTTCGGCGAGAGCCGGCCGAAGGTGCAGGGCAGCGACGCGGCGGCCAACGCCGTGAACCGGCGGGTCGAGTTCATCGTGCAGCCATGACAAAGGGGGCGCGGCCGGTAACGGCCGCGCCCCCTTTGTGGACGGTCAGGCGATGGGCCGGGAGCGGCCGTACGCCAGCAGGGCCGCGCCGAGCGCGGTGATGACTCCGGCCCAGACGGCCAGGATGAGCGCCTGCGGACCGGTGACGGGAAGCGTGCCGCCGCCGGTCGTGCTCGCGGCCTGGACCGTGACGGCCATGCGGATCTGGTGGATCGTGCCGGTCGTGTCGACGCCGGTGGCGACGACGTTGTGCGCGCCGAGGCCGACGGTCGCGGGGATCGTGATGGGCTGGCTGAAGGCGCCGGCGGCGTCGGTCGTGACGGTACCGAGCACGACGGGCGTGCTGTAGAGGATGATCGACGCGGTGGAGTACGGGGCGAAGCCCGTGCCGACGACGGTGATCCGCTGCGTGGGCTCGACCTTGGACAGGACGCCCTCGGTGGTGGTGAGGGTCGTCGGTGCGCTGAGCGGCACGCTCGCCGGGACGTCGGGCTGGGCCGCGGTGACGGCGCCCGACGCCGGGGAGGCGGCCGAGTCGCCGCCGGCGGTGTGCGCGACCACGGTGTAGGTGTAGGACACGCCCGCGGTGGCGCCGATGACGCAGGACGTCGCGGTGCGGGCGGTCGTGGTGCAGGTGGCGGGGCCGGGATTCGCGTAGACCGTGTACCCGGTCACGGTGGTCGTCGCGGACGGGGACCAGCTGACGGTGGCCGAGGCGGTGCCCGCGGTCGCGGTGGGCGCGCTCACCGGTGCCGGAAGCGTCGTCGTGGTCGTGGCGGCTGCGGCCGCTCCGGTGCCCAGGGCGTTCGTGGCGCGCACCGTGACCTGGTAGGCGGTGCCCGGGGCGAGGCCGGTGACGGTTCCGGTGAGCGGGGACCCGGTCGGCGTGAAGGCCGTCCACGTCGTGCCGCCGTCGATGGAGATCTCGTAGCCGGTGACCGTGGAGCCACCGTTGTCCGGCACGGTGAAGCTCACGGCCACCGAGGTCACCGCGGGCACCGCGGTGACGGCGCTCGGCGCGCCCGGCGGCCCCGCCGGGGTCACGGCGGCGGTGGCGGCGGACTCGGGAGAGTCGCCGGCGGCGTTGGTGGCGTGGACCGTGAAGGTGTAGGCCGTGCCGTTGGTGAGCCCGGTGATCGTGCACGGGGACGAGGCGCAGGTGGCGGTCACCCCGCCCGGGGCCGAGGTGACGGTGTACGAGGTGATCGCCGCGCCGCCCGTTGACGCCGAGGCGGTGAAGGACACCGTCGCCTGGCCAGTGCCGCCCGTGGCCGATGGGCCGGTGGGAGCGGCCGGGACGGTGGAGGGGGTCACGCTGACGGCCGCGGAGGCCGTGCCGGCGCCGATGCCGTTGAGCGCGTGGATCTGCACGGAGTACGCGGTGCCGTTGGTGAGGCCGGTGATGCTCGCGTGCAGGGGCGCCGTGCCGGTCGTGGTCAGCGCGTTCCAGGTGGTGTCGCCGTCGGTGCTGTACTCGTACCCCGTGATCGGATCGCCGCCGGTGTCGGCGGGGGCGGTGAAGGTGAGGGCGGCCGAGGCGTTGCCGCGGGCGGCACTGACCGCCGTCGGCGCACCGGCGACCGTGGCCGGCGTGACCGGCGACGAGGCGGTGGACTCGGCGGAGTCGCCGGAGGTGTTGGTGGCGTGGACGGTGAACGTGTACGCGGTGCCGTTGGTCAGGCCGGTGATCGAGCACGGCGACGACGGGCAGGTCGCGGTGGCCCCGCCGGGCGTGGCGGTCACGGTGTAGGAGCTGACGGATGCCCCGCCGTTGTCGGCGGGAGCGGTGAACGTGACCGAGGCGGAGGCGTTGCCGCGGGTGGCCGCGACGGTGCCGGGCGCCCCCGGCACCCTGGCCGGCGTCACGGACTGCGCGGTGGACCCGGCGCCGGGACCCTGGCCGTTGACCGCCCGGACGGTGACGGAGTAGGCGGTGCCGTTGGCCAGCCCGGTGACTGTGCCGGTGAGCACGCCGTTCGACGCGGTGGTGGACAGCGGCGCCCACGTCGTGCCGCCGTCGGTGGAGATCTGGTAGGCGGTGATCGGTGACCCCTCGTCCGGCGGGGCGGCGAACGAGACGGAAACCTGGCCGTCGCCGGGCGTGGCCGTCACGGTGGGCGCCTGCGGCACGTCGACCGGGGTCAGGGCGGCCGAGGCCGTGGATTCGGGCGAGTCGCCGGCGGCGTTGGTGGCGTGGACGGTGAACGTGTAGGCGGTGCCGTTGTTCAGGCCGGTGACGGTGCAGGGGCTGGCCGGGCACGTGGCGGTGATCCCGCCCGGGCTGGACGTCACGGTGTAGCCGGTGATCGGCGAGCCGCCGTTGCCGGCCGGCGCGGTGAAGGACACGATGGCCTGCCCGGCTCCGGCGGTCGCCGAGGCCCCGGTCGGGGCGCCGGGCGGCAGCGCCGGGGTCACCGGTGCGGAGGCCGCGGACTCCACCGAGTCGCCGTTGGCGTTGGTGGCGTGGACGGTGAACGTGTAGGCGGTGCCGTTGTTCAGGCCGGTGACGGTGCAGGGGCTGGCCGGGCACGTGGCGGTGATCCCACCGGGGTTGGACATCGCGGTGTAGCCGGTGATCGGCGAGCCGTTGTCGCTGGCCGGAGCGGTGAACGACACGACCGCCTGGGTGTTGCCCGGCTGCGCCGAGACGGCCGTGGGCGCGGTCGGCACCGCGGGGCCGTTGAACGTCAGCGTGACCGAGCCGGTCGCGCCGTCGCCCGCGACCAGGCCGGGCAGCTGGACGCCGCCGGTTCCGCTCTTGACGCTGATCGTCGACGGGCCGAGGTTGCCAGGCCACGCCAGCGAGGAGCCGCCACCCCCGCCGGCGACGTTGTTGTTGAGGATGCCGGCGGTGCTCGCGCCCCCGCCTCCGCCTCCGCCGTAGCCCCCGCCGCCGCCTCCGCCGCGAGCGCTGCTGGGCAGCAGGCCGCCCGAACCGCCCGTCGCGATGGTCAGCGCCGCGGCGTTGTCGTTGCCGCCGACCGTCCCGGCGGCGTAGTTGCCGGTGCCGCCGCTGCCACCGGTGCCGCCGTTGCCGGCCGCCCCGGGTCCGGAGGTGGCCTGGGCGTTGTCGCTGGTGCCCGCGGAGCCGGCATTGCCGCCGTCGCCGTTGTAGGCGCCGCCGCCCCCGCCGCCCGCGATGGCCAGCTTGGTCAGCAGGTTGTGCCCGGCGTCGAGGGCGAACAGGCCGGAGCCGCCGCCCCCGCTGCTCGTGCCGTGGTTGTCGCCGGTCCCGGCCGTCCCGACGATCACGTACAGGTAGGTCGTTCCCAGTGGCAGCGCCGTGGTGCCGGCGACCTCGGCGCCATTGCCCCCGATGTGGGAGCGGGCCGGGTAGCCGGCGCCCCCGCCGGCACCGATGACGTCCACGTCGACCGACGTGGTGCCGGCCGGCACGCCCAGGGTGAACGTGCCGGCCGAGGTGCATGTCACGGTGCTGCGCGAGGCGGGTGTCGACCCGTCCGAACACGGCGACGACGTCGCCCAGGCCGGGGCCGCCGACATCAGGCACGCCCCGCCCCCGGCCAGCACCCCGCTGGCGAGCACCGCGGCCGACCGCCGCAACCGCGCTCGCAAACGCTGCGCGAGAACCATCCCACCACCACCTTCACCATGGTGGGCGGGCTCCCCCGCGCCCACACGAACGACAAATCCGGCGAAGTCGCCGTTCGCGAGTATAGGGGCCGATATTACTTAGAGTGCCGGTAACCTCACCTATCGTGCTGACTACACGTCCGAGCGCGCGATCTCGTATCCGGCGAGCGGGCCGGCGCAGACGGCGTACAGGCTGACGGTGCGCGTGGCGGTGCCGCCGTTGCGCAGGGCGGTCAGCCACACCGACCGGCCGTCGGCCGCGCCGGGCGCCGACTCCTGGACGCGGGTCCGGAAGTCGGCGCTGCCCGAGCCGACGACCGCCGCACCCCCGCCGAGCACCACCGAGCCCGCCGGGCACGGTGCGGTGTCGCGGACGAACCCGCCGGCGGCCAGGGTGACGTCCTTGTGCACGACCTGGTAGCCGGCCGGAGCGTCGGCGCAGACGGCGAACAGTCTGATCGTGTGGGAGACCGTGTCGTTGTTGCGCAGGGCGGTCAGCCACAGCGACTGGCTGCCGGCCGTGCCGGGCGCGGACTCCTGGACGATGCGGTCGGTCGAGGCCGGCTGGTTGGAGCTGTAGGGGGTGTCGCTGGCGCCGCCTCCGAGCGCCACCGTTCCCGCCGGGCACGCGGCGACTTCGCGCACGAACGCGCCCGCGGCCACGGTGACGTCCTTCGAGGCGACCTGGTAGCCGGTGAGGCCGTCGACGCAGACGCTGAACAACGCGATCTGGTGCGAGGCGCCGTCGGTGTTGCGGATGGTGGTCGCCCACAGGCGGGCCACCGCGTTCGCGGTGTGGTCGAATTTGGCCCGGACCTCGGATCCCTCGATGCGCGTGCCGAAGTCGGCGCTGCCCTCGCCGACCACGGATGCGCCGCCGCCGGTCACCTGCCGGCCCGCCGCGCAAAGGCGCCCGCCGTTGATGATCCCGCCCGGCGTCATGGCCTGGGCCGCGGGCGCGGGCAGGAGCGCGACGGCGGCGGCCCCACTCGCGAGTGCGGCCACGACCCGGCCGGCCCGGCTTCCCCTGTGCACGAAGTGCGTACGTCCCTCGACGGCGTTGCCCGTTTTCTCAGACACTGAGCCCTCTCCCGTAGGTGGTGGACCGCTGTGCGGCGGCGCACAAGGTAGCCACCGCAGGCGTGCGGTTCACGGGAGAGTCAGCCTTCGGTCACTCGGCGCCGAAAAAAGATGAGGGGCGCGGCCGCAATGGCCGCGCCCCTCATTCCGTTACCGAGGTGCTCAGTGGTGCACGGGGTACAGCGGTTCGCGAGCGACGGCGCTGTTGTCCGCCCGCAGCGTCTGGACCGACGCCGCGGCGGCCGCGGTCGGGTCCGGCTGCGGCAGGGCGTCGCAGTTCTTGTCGGCGCGGTCGCCCGACTTGCGCTGCGGCAGCTTGCCGGTGGAGAGGTAGTCCGCGATCGTGTCGTCGATGCACGCGTTGCCGTTGAGCGAGTTGGCGTGCGTGGTCTGACCGACCTCGGCCAGCAGGGCGCTGTGCGGGAAGAGCCGCCGCGCCTGCAGGCTGCCCTCGAACGGGGTGGCCGCGTCGAGGGTGGTGCCGACGAACAGGACGCTCTTGACCTTGGAGCCGTCGACCTTGACCGGCTTCTGGGCCTTGGCCGGCCAGGAGAGGCACGGCGCGTTGAACCAGGTGTTCGACCAGGTCATGAACGGCGCCTTGAGGAACGTCAGCCAGTTGTCGCGCTGCCACTGGTTCCAGCTCTGCGGCCACTGCACGTCGGTGCACTGCACCGCGTTGTAGACCGCGAAGCCGTTGTCGTCGCCGGGCGCGATGTAGTTGTCGTACGCGTCGACGATGACCTCGGTGTTGTGGTCGTTGGCCCAGCCCGCGAAGGCGTCGGCCAGCTCCAGCCACGTCGACTGGTAGTAGCCGGCGTAGAGGAAGATGTCCGTCCACTCGCTCGCGCCCACGACGCCGCCGGCCGGGGCCGAGCGCAGCTTCTGCTGCTCGGCGTACCAGCGCAGCTCGACCTGCTTTTCGGTCTTGCCGAGGTGGTACACGCTGTCGTACTTGGCCAGCCAGCCGAACCAGATCTCGACGTTGCGCTGGAAGGCGGAGTCCTGGTCCAGGTTGGCCTGGTACCACACCTTGCGCACGTCGACGTTGCCGTCGAGCACCATGCGGCGGACCTTGTCCGGGTGCAGCGTGCCGTAGACCTGGCCGAGGTAGGTGCCGTACGAGAAGCCGTAGTAGTTGATCTGCTGCGCGCCGAGCGCCTTGCGGATCGACTCCATGTCGTTGACCGAGTCGACGGTGCTCATGTGGTTGAGCAGCTCACCGCCGGCCTTGCCGCACGCCTTGGCGTAGCCCTTGGACTTGTCCAGCCAGAGGTTCTCGAGGTTCTTGTTCCACGGGATGTACTCGGGGCGCGGACCGGCGAAGTAGTCGTCGTCGCAGTGCAGCGCGGGAACGCTCGAGCCGACGCCGCGCGGGTCGAAGCCGATCCAGTCGTAGGCCTCGCCGGCGCCGTTGGGGACGTACTCGCCCAGCACCGACAGCGTCAGCCCGGACCCGCCGGGGCCGCCCGGGTTGACCAGCATGACGCCCTGGTAGTCCTTGTCCGCGACCTTGTGCTTGATGCGCGAGACGGCGATCTGGATCTTCTTGCCGTTGGGCTTGCTGTAGTCGAGAGGCACGTCGAGCAGGCCGCACTCGGCCCCGCGGCGCTGCATGCCGGCGCTCGCGCACTGGCCCCACGGGATCGAGGCCGAGTAACCCTCGGCGCTCGGCGAGCCCGGTGCCGCCAAGGCGCCCGAGGCCGGGGCGACGGCCGCGAGCAGGCCCGCGGCGGTGAAGAGGACCAGCCCCTTCACGGTTCTTTTCGTCAAGACAACCCTCCCAATCTGCCCAAATCTGTGCAGTGGCCAGCTGATTCGGGTCAAACAATGTCACGCCGATGCTTTCGGCCCGGCCCGCCGCGCGGAAGCGGCAACACCCTTTCCAACACCCGACGAAAACCGATGTCGGGCAACCGGCGGGCTCCGGTACAACGGTGTGATGCTGCGCAAGTACCCTCGGACGCCCCACCTGCAGGGCTCGCGGCTGCAGCCCGGGGACCACGACCTCGCCCAGGTGCCGTTCGCCGAGCTGGCCGGGCGGGCGCTGGTGGTGGAGGAGAAGCTCGACGGGGCCAACGCCGCGATCAGCTTCGATGCCGACGGCACGCTGCGGCTGCAGTCGCGCGGCCACTATCTGTCGGGCGGACCGCGCGAGAAGCAGTTCGCCCCGTTCAAGGCGTGGGCGGCGGGCGCGCAATACGGACTGTGGCCCGTGTTGCGGGAGCGATTCATCCTGTACGGAGAGTGGCTCTATGCGAAGCACACCGTCTTCTATGACGCGCTGCCGCATCACTTCTGTGAGTTCGACGTCTACGACCGTCAATCCGAAACGTTTCTGTCCACGCCCCGCCGGCGGGAACTGCTCGACGGGCTCGGCATTGCCTCGGTGCCGGTCCTGGGCGAGGGCACGTTCCCCGACCTCGCGGCGCTGACCAAGCTCGTCGGCCCGTCGACCTGCCGCACCGGCGGCTGGCGGGACGCGCTGCGCGAGGCGGCCGTGGCCGGGGGCGCCGACCCGGACCAGGTCGTGCGCGAGACCGACATGTCCGAGGAGATGGAGGGGCTGTACCTCAAGCTCGAGGACGCGGACACGGTGCTGGGCCGCTACAAGTGGGTGCGGCCGAGCTTCCACACGGCGATCCTCGACTCGGGCAGCCACTGGCAGGACCGCCCGATCGTGGCCAACCGGGTCCGAGAATGAAGCTCCTCGAGCGCCTGGAACCGACCCCGATCACCGCGGCGCTCGAGCGCCTCGAGGAGTTCCGGAGCGGACCCGAGGAGCAACGGCAGCGGTTGTACTGTGCGGCAGCGCTCCTGCACCGCGGCGAGCACGCGACCCGGAAGCTGCTGTGGGAGCTCGGGGCGCCGATCGCCTGGCGGGAGCACGTCGCCGCGCTCGTGCGCTTCCACCGCCTGCCGTTCGACGCGCTGGAGCACCCCGACCTCGACCGCGCGGCCTACCGGGTGAGCCTGCTGGCCCGCAACGACGAACTGGCGCTGCTGGCGAGGGCCGCGGCGGAGGGGGATCCGACGCGGCTCGCGGCAGTCGCGCTCTTCAGCGAGTACACCTGCGGCTTGGGGTGTTTTGCAACGGAACGCGGGTTTGCTTCCGATCATGCGCGGTTCGAGTATTTCCGGACCCCGGGGCGGGACCCGGACTACGCCGCCTTCGACGACACCAAGTTCACCGTGACCGTGATGTCCGGGCTGCCCGGCTCCGGCAAGGACCACTGGGTCGCGGCCAACCGGCCCGGCGTGCCCGTGGTGAGCCTCGACGACCTGCGCGACGAGCTGGGCGTGCGCCCCACGCAGGACCAGGGGCCGGTGGTGGCCGCGGCGTACGCGCGCGCGAAGGAGCACCTGCGCGCCGGCTCCCCGTACGTCTGGAACGCCACGAATGTGACCCGCGCGCTGCGGTCGCGGGCCATCGGGGTGGCCGCGGACTACGGCGCGCGGGTCGAGGTGGTCGGCGTCGAGGCCCCGCCGGCCGTCGTGCACCGGCGCAACCGGGCGCGGGACCGGGTCGTGCCGCCGGCCGTGATCGACCGGATGGCCGGGCGCTGGGAGCCGCCCGACCCGACCGAGGCCCACTCGGTCCGCTTGATCAGCAATGTCTAGCCGCGGGTGGCGGACCGCTGGCGCTGCATCGCGAGGGCCTGCAGGGCCGACGAGCGGATCAGCAGGAGCGGGTTGAGCGGCTCGTTGGCGGCGATCGTGCGCGCGTAGGGGCGGTTGTTCGTGGCCCAGCCGTCGTGGATGTCGTACTCGATCGACAGCGACCCGTTGCTCGACATCTGGTAGTCCAGCAGCACGCCGGGGCCGAGCGAGCGGGTCGCGATCTCGCCGGCCATGTGCGGGATCGGCGAGAAGAAGAACGCGACCTTCGGGATCGGCTGGAACAGGTCCACGTCGATCAGGTCGAAGACGCCCATCGGCTGGTACATCCCGTGCGAGTCGTGGATGCAGAGCCCGGCGCCGAGCTCGATCCGGCCCGTGTTGTCGATCTCCATGTGCCCGGCCGGGCCGCCCGGGGTCACGATGCCGGCGCCGTCGTTGCCCGAGACGGTCAGCACGCTGCCCAGCGGGGCCGGGTAGTTGTGGGTGGCGACGATCTTGGTGCTGGGCGCGTGCGGGGTCTGGCGGGTGGTGTACATCGAGTACGTCTCGTTCCACGTGATCTCGAGGTGCCGCTCGAGGTAGTGGGCGGAGAGCCAGATCGTCGGAGCGCCGCTCGCCGAGGTGGCGATCGCGTGGAGCCCGAAGAGCGCGAAGTGGTGGTCGCGCAGCTGGTCGATCGTGGCCTCGTTCATGTCGATCGTGAGTTTGTGCTGCTCCACGCTGTCCTCCTGGGTCGGTGCGGCTCTGGAGACAGTGTGGGGCGGACAGGTTGCACGATCGGGGCAATCAGTGAAAATCCCTCACGATCGCCTGGGCCGCCTGGCGCAGCTCGCGCTCGTCGGGCAGCCAGGCGTCGGCGATGTCGGGGTGCAGGCTCGCGCGCGCGATCTCGAGGAGCCGGTGGCTCACCTGCTCCACGGACTCGCCGTGGTAGTCGTGCTCGATGACTTCGGCGGCGCGTTGCAGCGCCGACGACAGCTGCGCCTCCAGCGGCTCCTGCAGCCGCTGGACGGCGGGGTCGGCGTGGGCCGGGTCGATGGTGACGTGCAGTTCCTGCATGGCCGTGGTACTGCCCTTTTGCCGCACATTTCATGCAGGCACAGGTCAGGCGGCCACCGTACGGATGACCGCGCCGGGCCGGCGCAGGGCGTGGATCGCGCGCAGTGTCTTGGAGCCCTCGGCCGGATAGGTCGCCCGGACCTGCGCCAGCGCCCACGCCATGCGGGCGACGGCGGTCTCCGGGTGGTCGCCGAACTCGCTCGCGACCCGGGCCGCGCAACCCTGCACGCCCATGCGGCGCAGCGTCGCCGCGATCGCCGTGCGGATCTCGCCGCGCGCCGGGGTCTGCGAGCCCTGCAGATCCGAGGCGAACAGCGCCTCGGCCCGAACGGCCTCGAATGTGGTAGCCATCTCGCACCTCCTGTGCGCTGTCAGTGTGTTCCTGATGACATTCACGCTAGAAGTGCCGCGGCGGTTCGGGCTCACGGTTTCATGCCACCGTCGCCTATTGGTCACGTTGGGTTGATCGGCTAGCCGGGTGCAGGGGTGGCAGGCGTATGGCAGGGTGGGACAGTGTCCCTGACCCCCAGCTCTCCGACCAGCGCGCCGCTGCCGCTGCACCGGGCGGCGCGCATCGAGGACGCGTTTCACGGCGTCCTGGAGCGGCGGCTGCGCCGGCGGGGCTGGAAGGTCGCCGTCACCGCATACACCGGCTACGGCTCGGCCGCGACCGACACCCGGCCGGGCTGGGTGCGGGTCCTCGGCCGGGTGCTGCTGGCCCGCATCGACCCGAAGCCCGGCAAGCGGCTGAAGAAGCTGCGCGGCTGGCGCTCGTTCACCGCCGTGTCGGTCAGCAACGCGCTCGTGCGCATCGAGGTCGGCGGGCGCACCAGCGAGGTGCGCTGCGACCGGGGCGGGTTCGTCGACTTCGTGGTCGAGGCCGACCTGGCCCCCGGGTGGGGCACGGTGACGCTGCAGTGTGAGGACAGCGCCCCCGTCGAGGCGCCGATCCGGATCATCGACCCCGTCGCCACCCGCTTCGGGATCGTCTCCGACGTGGACGACACGGTCATGATCACCACGCTGCCGCGGCCGCTGCTGGCCGCGTGGAACACCTTCGTGCTCGATGAGCACGCCCGGGCATCGGTACCGGGGATGGCGGTGCTGTACGAGCGGCTGGTCAATGCCAACCCGGGCGCGCCGGTCTTCTACCTGTCCACCGGTGCCTGGAACGTGGCGGCGACCCTCACGCGGTTCCTGTCCCGGCACCTCTACCCGGCCGGGCCGCTGCTGCTCACCGACTGGGGACCCCAGCCGGACCGGTTCTTCCGCAGCGGCCAGGCGCACAAGCAGGCCACGCTGTCGCGGCTCGCCCAGGAGTTCCCCGACATCCAGTGGCTGCTCGTCGGCGACGACGGCCAGCATGACCCGGAGATCTACGCCGAGTTCGCCGCGGAGCACCCGGACAGCATCGCCGCGGTCGCGATCCGGCACCTCTCGCCCACGCAGGCGGTGCTGGCCGGCGCGTTCCCGGGCGTGGCCGGCAGCCCGCGGCGCTTCCCGCCCAACGACCGGCGCTGGCTGAGCGCCCCGGACGGTGCCGGCCTGTGGCGCCTGCTGCGGGACACCGAGATCCTCTAGTGCTTTCTCGCCGCCGTTGAGCTCATCGGCGCGCCGACCTTCTCGATCAGGTCGTGCAGCACCTGCTCGGACTGGTCGTGCGGGACCTGGCAGGTGCCCGCGGCGAGGTGGCCGCCGCCGCCGTACCGCAGCATGACCGACCCGATGTCCGTCGGGGACGTGCGGTCCAGGATCGACTTGCCGACCGCGAAGACCGTGTTGAGCTTCTGCTTGCCCCAGATGACGTGGATCGAGACGCGGGCCTCGGGGAAGAGCGCGTACACCATGAAGCGGTTCCCGGCGTAGATCGTCTCCTCGTCGCGCAGGTCGACCACGACCACGTCGCCGTGCATGTGCGACACCCGGCGCAGCTGGTCCACGAAGAGGTCCTGCTGCTCCCGGAACAGCTCGGCCCGCTCGGCCACGTCCGGCAGGGCCAGGATCTCCTCGACGTCCTGGTGGTCGATGCACGCGTCGATGAGCTGCATCATGAGCTGGTAGTTGGAGATCCGGAACTGGCGGAAGCGGCCCAGCCCGGTGCGGCTGTCCATCAGGAAGTTCAGCAGCGTCCAGCCGGTCGGCTGCAGGATCTCGGTGATGTCGTACTGCGCGGAGTCCGCCCGGTCCACAGCGACCATGAGCTCGTCGGAGACGTGCGGGAAGCGCTCGGCGCCGCCGTAGTGGTCGTAGATCACCCGGGCCGCCGACGGGGCATCCGCGTCGATGACGTGGTTGGTCGCCTGCCCATGCTGGAGTTTGGCGGCGCGCAAGGTCTCGGAGTGATGGTGGTCGAAGACCAGGTGGGCGCCGGGGGCGTACGGCAGGTTGGTGAGGATGTCCGTCGGCCCGACCTCCACCGCGCCGTCCTGCACGTCCTTCGGGTGCACGAACGTGATGTCGCCGATGAGGTCGAGGTGCCGCAGCAGGACCGCGCAGACCAGTCCGTCGAAGTCGCTGCGGGTCACGAGACGGTACTTCACTGCTATTCCCCCTGCGAC
Source organism: Dactylosporangium sp. NPDC000244 (assembly GCF_040300725.1). NCBI lineage: Bacteria > Bacillati > Actinomycetota > Actinomycetes > Micromonosporales > Micromonosporaceae > Dactylosporangium > Dactylosporangium sp. NPDC000244. Next base: position 52,457 of record NZ_JBEPEH010000013.1, on the reverse strand, counting down.
GGAAACGGCCGGTCGACGGTTGCCCCATCGGCCGGCCGGTCGCGCGTCTGAGGATTACAGGATCGACAGGTGCACGTGATTCGTGTGGTCACTGGAGGGATCGCCGGCGACGCCGCTGTAATGGTGCCAGCCCACGGCCGGGGTCCAGATCTCCTTGAACCAGATGACGTACATGACGCCGAGCTGGTTCGCGTTCTTCACAAAGTACGCGGCCAGCGTGCTGCCGTAGACGAAGTCGTCACCGGAGGCCACGCCACCGAATCCGCTCTTCGTCTGGACCGAGAAGTCGCAGGCCCGGCCCTTGGGGTGCTCGTACGGCCCGCTCGGGCGGAAGCACGCGACGAACCGCTTGAAGCCGTCCTTCTGCGCCTCCTGCATCGCGTGGAGCATGCGCGGGGTGATGCAGCCGGTGGTCGTGGGGTCCTTGACGCTGCACGACTCCTTCGGCAGGCCGCCGCTGGACGTGCGCGGCACCGGGTCGGCGCTCGGCAGGTTGGCGGTGACGAAGCCCTTGCTCGGCCCGCCGGCCAGCTTCAGGGCGGTCTCCGCGTCCTTCTTCTTCTGCTCCATCGTCTGCACCTGCTGCTGCTGCGCGGCGACCTCGTCCTCGAGCGCCTTCTTCTGCGCGGCCTGGCTCTCCTTGAGCCCCTTGAGCTCGTGCAGCAGGTTGTCGTTGTGGTGGGCGATCTGGTTGATGGTGTCGGCCCGCTCGGCGAAGCTGTCAGGGGTGCCGGCGTCCATCAGCGCGGCGAACGTCGTCAGCGGGCCGGTGCGGTAGGCCGCGACGGCGATGGCGGCCACCTGCTCCTGGACCGTGGCCAGCTGGGCCTCGGTCGCCTGCAGCTGCGCGGTGAGCTCGCCCTGCCGCTTGACGGAGGCGTCGAACTTCTCCTTCGCCTCGGACCACGCGCGGGTGCTGTCCTCGAGCACGGACCCGAGGGTCGGGTTCGCGCTGGCCCCCTCGTCGCCGGTGTCGCCGCCGGGCTCGGCCGCGGCGGGCGTGGCGGCGAGCCCCCCGACTACCAGAGCCGCCAGCAGCGCGACGATCATGCGCCGGTAGGGATGTCGCGATGACATCTGGTTCGTTGTTCCTTCCGTCGGCCGCCGACCGAGTTAGCTGACGGGTTCGGGACGGAACGATCCCTACCGCCCCTCCGATCGGAGGAAGGGCGGACTCACCCCAACGTAACGGTGGGTCCCCGGCTCGCCACGTGCGGCGATTGGGCGGCAGCCCCGCCCGGCGCCGGGGGCGGCGCCTGCTGGACGTGACCGTGGGTCACTGTACCCAGGGCGCTTCTTTTGCGCACCGCACCGTTTGTGCGGAGATCTTTATGACCAGCGATAAGTGACGCAGATCACTCGCGGTGGCCGGGCCTCAAGGCAACCGTAAATATTCTTCATAAAAAGATGACGTTCGCTCCTCCGAGCCGAAGTGCCTGGTCATATGGGCTGGTCAATCGGCTGGTTCAGAAGGAGTGATCAACGGTGTCGAGAGTGCGCCTGCTGGCGATGCTCGCCGCGGTGACCATCGCGGGCGGGGTGGTCGCGGTGTTCAACATGCTGCCCGCCTCGGCCGCGTCGTGCAGCCCCGCGTGGCAGTCCTCGGCGGTCTACACCGGAGGCGCGACGGTCTCCCGCAACGGCCACAACTACCTCGCCAAGTGGTGGACGCAGAACGAGGCGCCGCCCGGGACCACCGGGGTGTGGCAGGACCAGGGCTCGTGCGGCGCCGGCGGCGGCACGCCGACGACCAAGCCGCCCCAGACCGGCTCGGCCGGCGGCTGCAGCTTCCCGGCCTGGGTGCAGGGCCGCAACTACGTGACCGGCGACATCGTGAAGTTCACGGACGGCAAGTTCTACATCGCCGAGCACGACAACCCCGGCTACAGCCCCGTGATCAGCACCTGGTTCTGGGACCCGTACACCTGCTCGGGCACCGGCGGCGGTGGCGGCGGCACGACTCCGCCTCCCTCCAACGGCTCCTTCGTGGTCAGCGAGGCCCAGTTCAACCAGATGTTCCCGGGCCGGAACTCCTTCTACACCTACTCGGGCCTGGTGGCGGCGCTGTCGGCGTACCCCGGCTTCGCGAAGACCGGCTCGGACGCCGTGCGCAAGCAGGAGGCGGCCGCGTTCCTGGCCAACGTGAACCACGAGACCGGCGGCCTGGTGTACGTCGTGGAGCAGAACACCGCGAACTACTCGCACTACTGCGACACGAGCCAGTCCTACGGCTGCCCGGCCGGCCAGTCGGCGTACTACGGCCGCGGCCCGATCCAGCTGTCGTGGAACTTCAACTACAAGGCCGCGGGCGACGCGCTCGGCATCGACCTGCTGCACAACCCGAACCTCGTGCAGACCGATTCCGCCGTCGCCTGGAAGACCGCCCTCTGGTACTGGAACACCCAGAGCGGCCCCGGCACCATGACCCCGCACAACGCGATGGTCAACGGAGCCGGCTTCGGCGAGACGATCCGGAGCATCAACGGCAGCCTGGAGTGCGGCGGCCGCAACCCGGCGCAGGTCCAGAGCCGCGTGGCGGCGTACCAGCGCTTCGTGTCGATCCTGGGCGTGGGAACCGGGGCCGGCTCGCTGTCCTGCTGATCTTTCTCCCTCCGAACCCGGCGGCGGCCCTCCCATGGGGTGTGGGAGGCCGCCGCCGGGCGTTTTCGCGCCCGGGCGCGCCGCTCGGGAAACGCGCGCGAAGTCGAGGGGGCGGGCAGGGTACCCTGTTGGGCGCGGGCTGCTAGCTCAATGGCAGAGCTGCGGACTTTTAATCGTCGGGAATCACGGCTTCGCGCCGAATCCTACTGCGATTACCTGCACAAACCGGTGGCTTGACTATCCACTGTGGACTCGAATTGCTCCTAGGTTGCTCGGCTGTTCGAGTGGCTATTCGTCGCTCCCATCGCGTGCATCATCGGTATTTCAGGAGCCTTCCGTACCGACCGATGCGCCGGTGAGTCTCGCGGGCTGGATTGGCTGTGGCGCCTGACAGCAGCGAGACCTTCCGGGCGCACGGAAAGCGCTCAATGGCGTGCGCCCGGTATGAATTCAGTCTTCGGCACGCGTGGGGCGCTCTCGAACCAGCTGTAGCGTGAGCTCGGTGCGGGAACACACGCCGAGATCGGTGTCGCTGAGATCGCGATGGATGCTGGGCCGATCCGCAGCGCGGGCGGCGCGTCGATGGCGAGCTCGAAGGGGCCGCGGCGTAGGTTCTGCGTGGCGGCAGGCTCGGCGACGATGACCTGTGCGGTCTTGTCTGTTCGTAGCCTGCGCTTCCAGTCGGATCCCGTGCGGCATACACGCCGCCAGCCTGTGATTGGGTCGTACGAACGGCTGCTGCCGTCCGAGCGTGGACAAGGTATGAAGGTCGATGTGGATTCTGCCGAGGAGTTGGCCCAAAGTGGCCTGATGCGCGGTGACCTGCTGCTGGCTGACGCGTTGGAGAGCTTGCGGGAGCAGCTCAAGGAGGCGATCGACCGTGCGCAGGGTGACGACCTGTCCTTCACCTGCGAGAGTGTCGAGCTACAGCTGCAGGTGGTCGTCACCAACACCCGCAAGGGCGAGGCTAAGGCCGGCCTGTGGAGCGTCATCACCGTTGGCGGCGGCATGGATCACGCGACTAGCGCGACGCATGTCGTCAAGCTCGTTCTAAAGCCAGAGCTCAGCGATAGTGGTAACAAGCTCAAGTTGAGCGACGACTGAACGGCGTATGGTCCACGACGTCCACTCCCGTGTGGTCGAGGTCCTGCGCACTGGCACCAGCACGGGGCGCGGCTCCGGCTACGCCGTGACCGTTGACCTCGTTCTGACCGCAGCACACGTCGTCGCCGACGACACCGACGTGTGTGTCGTCGCCGGCAACGAGGAGCTGTCGGCCACCGTCGTCTGGCGCGACAAGATCCTCGACGCGGCGCTGGTGCGGGTGCCCGCCCAGCCCTGGAACGGCATCGGCACATGCTGGGCCACACTCTCCGGCGCGCGCAGAGTGGGATGCACCGCCATCGGCTATCCCAGGGTGCAGAAGACCAGCGACGGCATGCGCGTCGAGGAGCACATTGAAGGGTTCATCATGCCCGCCACCGGGCGCCGGATCGGTCGGTATGCGGTCAACGTGACCAGCGCATTACCTCACGAGCGAACCCGAGCCGACTCGCCTTGGGCGGGCATGTCCGGTGCCGCTGTGCTCACCGACGACGGTAGCCAGATCCTTGGCGTGCTCACCGACGACCCGACCGGGTTCCAGTCGTCGCGTCTCGAAGCTGTCCCGGTCGCGGCTCTGCTCAATATCCCCAGCTTCGCCGAGCTAATTGGCGCCGATCCTACTGCCTTGGTTACGCTGCCTGAACATTTCGATAGGCAGCCAGCGCCGCTATCTGCAGGCACCTCGCCGGCACAGCTGAAAAGTCATGCTATCCAGCGATCGGGATGGCTGATGCGTGGCGCTGCTGGTGCTGACACGCGTCAGCACTTTGCGTTTCGTGCTCGCGGTCAGCGTAGTCGCGTTTTGAGCGCGGACCTTTTCCGCGGTCGCGCCGCGGCGGTGGCGGCTGTCACCGGTTGGTTGACCGCTGCCCAGCCGCCCGGGCGCCCTATGGTTGTCACCGGCCTTCCCGGCGTCGGAAAGTCCGCCGTGCTTGGTCGCGCTGTGCTGGCGCTCGAGGCGGAAGACCGTTGGTGTGGCGTCGCTGTGCATGCCCACGCGGCTGCTGCCGCCGACGTCGTGTCCGCGATCGCCGCGGCCATAGGCATCGCCGACACAGCGGACGTCGACCTCTTAATTGATGCCTTGGACCATGACGACGATGTCCCGCCGTTCATGTTGGCCGTTGATGCGCTTGACGAGGCTAATACCCTCACTGACCAAAACTTGATCATCGAGCTTCTGAATGATTTGGCTCGGCTGCCAAATGTGCGTGTGGCAGTTGCGACGCGGCGAATGGCCGTCGATGACCGCTTTGGGGTTGGTCGCCTACCCGCTGCTCTTGGTGTCACAAGCTTGGACAGCCCGAACCTGGTTGATCTCGACAGCGACGCATTCTTCGACCCGGACGGGCTCCAGGCATTTGCCAGAGCGGTGCTCACGCAGGAGGGTATGCGTCGTCCGGCTCCAGGCGATGCGGCGTGGACGGCTTACCGAGCGCATCCTGCGCTCGCGGACCGTGTCGCTGCTGCCGTGGCACACGCAGCCGACCGCAACTATCTGGTTGCAGCATTAACCGCTACACATTTATCTAGTCAGGATGCAATCGTTGATCCCGCTGCTCCCGGATTCCGTGAGGACGCTATTCCGACCACCGTGGAGGAGGCGGTTAGTAAGTACCTTGACCATGAGGCAATCGAGCGACGAGCTCGCATTCGGGGGTTGCTGACTGCATTGGCCTACGCCCGTGGTGGAGGCCTTGATGATCACCAGTGGATGATATTCTCGGCCCGGCTGGGCTATCCGGTGGGACAGGTCGATTTGGATGCACTCCGCGATTCGCCCGCCGCCGATTACCTGCTTCATACCGGCGCTGCCGATCGAGGACGGGTAACGCGACTGTTCCACCAGGCCCTGGTTGATGATCTGCTCCGTCGACGCGGCAATCGGCCCAGCGACGAGCGCGCCCTCTTCGAGGCCTTGCTACCGCCCGCGGGTGTCGCCTGGCCTGACGTCGATCCATACACGCGTAGCCATATCGCCGAACACGCCGTCGCTGCCGGCAGCCTGCCGCGGTTGCTGCATGACGAGCATTACTTGAGCGTGGCTGACTTGGACCGGCTTCTGCCGTTGCTGCCGGGGCGGCCAGAACCGCCTGACGCCGAAATCATTTCTGTTCTACGTACTGCTAGCCACTGGATTCGTGCGCTTCCACCTAATCGGCGTGCCGCGTTGCTTTCCTTGACTGCCGCAAGGCTGGGCATGTCTGACCTATGCCAAAGGTTCAATCTGGCAGGTGGCCAGTACTTTTCTGTTGCATGGGCACACAGCCTCGGTGCTGCACATCAGGTGATCGATACCGGGCCAATAGCTTCGGTGGCGATCGGTCGGCTTACCCATGCCCGTGACGTTCTTGTCGCGGGACAGCTTGACGGTACTGTCCGGTTGTGGAACCCCGCTACTGGTCAACCGGTGGGCCATCCGCTCAAAGGACATAGTCGGCCGGTGAGCACGATGACGCTCGGTCGGCTCGCGGATGGCCGTGACATTCTTAACACCAGCGATGACAGCGGGAACGTTCATTTGTGGGATCTGGGCACCGGCCGCCGGATCGACGATCGGTTTAAGGGGCGTCTTCGGCATACCCACGAAGTGACGCTCGGCCAGCTGGGCAATGGGAGCGATATTCTTGCCGCGATCACCGAGGGCGGTACGGTCCAGTTGTGGGATCCGGCTACCGGCCAACACATGAACGACTTGCTCACCGATGACGCCGCGTCGGTCTGGGCATTAGCGATTGGGCGGCTCGGGGATGGCCGTGACGTCCTTGCTACCGCAGGGATGAACGGTGATATCCAGCTGTGGGATCCGATAACTGGCCAGGCGATCGGTGAGGCGCTTATCGGTCATGCCGGGGCGGTCGAAGTGCTTACCTTCAGCCATTTATGCAACGGTCGTATCATCCTGGCCAGCGCGGGCCGCAACAGTGGGGTTATCCAGATATGGGATACGCACAGCAGGCAACTCAGCGCTGTTCTGCTCACCGATCATTCAGACGCCCTGCGTACGTTGGTTTGCGGCCGGCTTGGCGAAAGCCGGGACGTTCTTGTCACTCACGGTGAAAATGGCATCGTTCGGTTGTGGGACGCGGGCACCGGCCAATCAATTGAAGATCCGCTCACCACGCATCCCGTCCGGGTAAGCGCAGCGGCCCTCGGCCGACTGACCGGCGGCCGCGATATCCTCGCCGCTGCCGGAGTTGACGGCATCGTTCGGTTGTGGGACTTGGGCACTGAGCAACTCGGCACAGACCGTCTCCCCGGTCACATCGCCTCAGTGGGTGCGACGGTCTTCGGCCAGCTACGCGACGGCCGGAATGTCCTCGCTACCAGCGGCAACGATGGGACCATACGACTGTGGGACCCGGCGACCGGTCGACCGGTCGGCAACGCACTGACTGGCCACACCGATCCGATACATGCAATCGCGCTGGGAGGATTGGGCGATCGCGAGATTCTCGCCGTCAACACTGACAACGATGGCACCGTGCAGCTGTGGGAAATTGCCACTGGCCAGCCTGTTGGGCTTCTGCTGACCGGCCATCGCGGTTGGACGACGGCACTGGCCCTCGGCCGACTGCGCGACGGCCGGGACCTCCTCGCCACCGCGGGCCTAGACGGCGTGGTCCGGATGTGGGACCTGGGCACCGGCGTGCAGATTGCTGACTCGCCTAACTCCCACACAAACTTGGTGCGAGGAATGGTGCTCGGCCGGCTGTGCGATGACCGCGACATTCTCATCACGGGCAGTTTCGATGGCACAGTCCAGATCTGGGATCCTGCTACGGGTCAGCCAGACGGCGAGCCAATTGTGCGTTTGGCTATTCCGGTCTGCGCTGTGGCTCTCGGTCGGCTGGGAGGTCGCGACATCCTTGCTATCGGTCGCAATGACGGCGAAGTGTGGCTGTGGGACCCGGCTGCACGCCGACCGGTCGGAGATCCGCTCACGGGTCATAGCGCGCCGGTACACGCAGTTGCGTTCGGTCGGCTGGGAGACCGCGACATCCTTGCCACTGGTGGCATTGACAGCACCGTCCACCTGTGGCACCTCACACCATCACTACAGAAGGCGGCCGTCTTAGATGTGGCCACACCTGTGTCTGGACTCGTCGTCTGCGACCATGGCGTTGGCATTGCGAGCGGAACGGGCCTGAGTATGTGGATGGCGACTTCGGTGCACGCCGGTTGGCCAACGGCTGCCGCACCGGAACGGCTGTTATGAGCGCCGCAGGCGGACCGAATTTCGGCTGAGTGGCTGCTGCGCCCTTTCCGAACCTGGTGTGCCAATGCGTGATACGAGCCAGTCCGAATCATGACGGTTGATCAGCCAGGCTGTCGATGTGGCCGGCCCGACGCTCGCCGTCCCGGTCGGCGTCGCACCGCGAGCGCGGTGGAAGGTTAGCTCTGCCGTCACGCGGACGCGCGGCGGAACACGTAGACGCCAGTAACCGCGCTGTCGCCTTGGGCGCCAACCGTGGATAGCGAGACGAGGTTCCAGCCGATCCATTCGATGGTGTTGATGATCTCGTTAATCTCCTGGCCGTGCTCGGCATCAGTGAGCGCGGTGGTCAGGTCGAGCGTGACCCGTAAAAGCTTGTAGCCGACGCAATGCAGTTCGGTGCCATGCGTGCTCAGGTCGGCCGCGTACGACCTATTGTCGCAGGCCCTCGTGTAGTGCCCTGTCCGGCGGGTGCGGTACGCCGTGTCTCGGCCAGCAGGTAGCCCAGCGCTGCGTACAACGCCTCGAACTGGCTGATGGTCAAGTCGTGTCCGTGCGCGTCAGTGACGAATTCCGGATGCGCGTCGGTTTCGGCGAGGAAGCCCGTAGCCGCGAGACCCAGAGCGTCATCAGGCACCGGGGTCACCATCAGCCCCAGGAAGGTCTGGCGTCCCTGGCTCTGCCACAGCGACGCTGTGATCCCGATGCCAGAACGATCGTCACCGGATACGACTACTTGGCGGGACGAGTGCGAACGGCCATCGCAGCCCCCGGCCTCGCCCACGCACCACGACGGATGCACCACGATCCCAATCCTCTCTGTGTCATCGGTGGAACCGCCGACGACCGCCCTTTCAGGCCTAATGGCGTGCCGGCGGAGGCCTGTGCCGAGTCGATGTCAGCGAAGATCGTTGGATTCGCTGCTTTTCGATCTCATCGACGACGCTACGATCCCCGGCGGGAACCAGTCCACGATGTTGCGCATCGTTGCGGAAGGTCAGCTGAGCTCGCCGAGCGCGGCACGGACGATGGCGCGTGCTGGCTCGCCGTAGACCGCGACCGACTGCAGGTGTTCGAACATTTTGCTGTAGAGTTCGATCTCCTGCGGGCGGCTGACCTCGATGTTGGCGGTGGGTGTCTCGAGCGCGACGAGATGGTCATCGAAGATCCAGAAGCCAGCGGATGCAACGCCGCCGCGTTCCGTCATGAGCGGGATGATGCCTACCGAGACGGTGGGCATCGACATGACGGTCAGCAGCCGTTCGAGTTGGCCGGCTTGGACGGTCGCGCCGCCGAACCAGGTGCGGAGCGCCTGCTCTTCGAGGACGACGAGGAAGCGCGTGCCGCGCTGGTGGATTACCCGCTGGCGTTCCATCCGGACGGTGACGGCCTCCTCGACGTCGTTCGGCGTCTGCAGGAAGCCGATCCAGAACGCGAGCATGGCGGCGCAGTACTCGGCGGTCTGGAACAGGCCTGGGATGACATTGTGCTCGTAGATGCGGAAGACGGTCGTCTGCTCGTAGCGGGCGAGTGTGTGCGCTCCAAGGACATGCTTCATGCCGGCGCGGCCTTGCCGACGGAATTCGATGTAGGCAGACTTCAACGCCCCTAGCGTGGCGAGCAGATCGGGGACCTGACTGTCTGCGCTGCATGCCTTGCACCATGCGGCGATGTCGGTTGGGGTCGGGGGCTGTACGCCATGTTCGATCCTGCTGACGCGCCAATACGGCTGACCTGTCGCGGCAGCCAACGCCCGTCCCGTCAGCCCGGCGCCTTTGCGGAGCTCCCGCAGACGCGCTCCCAGGTCCTCCTGCGCCTGACGGGCTGCGCTAGACGGGCTGGTACTCACGATGGGGAACAGCCAGTGTCCACACCGACTCGAACGCCTCCTCGCACAGCTGGATGTGGGCCGGGTCAGTCGAAGTCTGATAGTCGGCGTTCAGCCCGTTACCTGCATAGATCAAGAACACCACGAGCCGGCCGTCCAGGACATAGAAGTCGTTGCCGGGGATGCCGATCGTGGAGACAAGCCGTCGTGAGATCCAGCGGATGTCTTCACCTGCATCGACCATCGGCTGCGCGATGCTGTAGGACCACCGCTGATAGTCGCTGAGGGGCTCCGACACGATTCGGGCCCGCCGCACAGACGCTCCAGCGTCCACGTGCGCGCGAACGTTCTCGCACCAGTCTTGGAGCCAATCGAGGTCGTCCGGCTCACCCCGTGACCACTTGGCCATGTACGGCAGCTCGGTCTCGGTCCCGTATGCGTCGCGGGTCTCCAGATGCAGTGCCTCCCGCTCGAACGTCTGCAGCAGCTCACCGAAGCGGGCTTCACTGATCGACAGCACCATGCTCCTCGAAAAACTGGATCATCCTGTCCGGAATCTCCACACATGCCTCCCCGGCTGGGATATCCATCTGTGAAAGCGCATCTCGGTCCGTCACGACCCAGCCTTGCACGACCCAGCTTCCCCGGTCAGTTCGATAGACCGTCGGGGAGCCGGAAGGATTCGAGTCTGGGTCCTTCCCGACAAACGTGAGGCGCACAGGTCACTCCAATCGTTGATGTTGCGGATTGTTGCGCTATCGCCGTCCATCGTTGGAACCTCACCGCTACAAGGTCAAGCATGTTGCGCAATATTGCGCCAACCCCGCACCTGCCCAGAGAACCCGGAGGGCGATACCGCGCGCACCGGCGGCACCCACGGCAACGGCCATCGTGCAGAAAAGGGCTCACCAGCGCGCCCGGGCGCTGTCCCGGACTAACGGCAAGCCCTACTGATTACGGGTGTGGTGCGCCCGGGAGACGTCGGTCCATCGCTGGTCGGTTGTCATGTGTTGCTCGGCCTCAGTCACGGCGTTCTGATACGTGTCGTAGGTCCGTAGCCATCGCCGGCCCTCGGACCCGCCGAGCCGCAGCTCGAGTTCGAACTGGTCGCCGTCGGAGCGGATGTAGACGTCACGGCGATTCAACCGGCCCCAGCTGCCGTTCCACCAGTGATGGAGTACCCGTCCGTCCACCCAACCAGCATATTCGAACACGCGTTCTAGATGTGGCGTCGGGGGGTGATCACCGGGCTGATTCGTCAGCCAGCGCCTTGCTAGCGAGCGGGCTTAAGACGCGACGGAGACCGGGTGTCGACGCGTCGGAGCGCGCACCTTGCGGTGTGATGGTGCCGTCGGCGAGGATGGGCGGCCCGGTATTGATCGACGATGTCTTGGTTGCGCTGGCTCACCGGCATCACGTCGTTGGTCCGAAGGTGAGACTGTCGCTGGGGAGGATGGGCGGCGATGGCAAGAGCAATCGATGCTGACAACTTCGGTGCGTGGCTGATCAAGTGCGACCCGCTGGTGTGGGACTTCCCGGGCTTCATCGAGGACGGCAACGATCTCATCCAGGACACGTGGTCTCTGCATCAGAACTATCGGAGCGACATGATGCAGTTCGGCGACCGGATTTTGTTCTGGCTGTCGGGGACGCAGCCGAAGTTTCCGAGAGGGATCTGGGGTGCAGGCTATGTCGTGGGCGAGGCCGGCGGTGTGGCTGGTTTCGCCGACGATGCGGACGAGTTCAGCTACTGGCTCGACGAGGACGCCCGGCTGGCGGTCAGGTACTGCGTGCCGGTGTACATCCCGCTGCGGCTGGACGCACCGGTGACCGACGCCGCGCTGCGCGCGGCGGGCATCGACGATCTGGAGGTCCAGCGGATGCCGAGCGGTAGCAACCCGTCGTGGGTTTCCCTCGACCAGCTCGCGAAGCTCGACGTGCTGCTTGGGGCCTGGCCCGAGCCGCCGGATGCGTTGGCCGAGATCACCGTGACCGATCAGGGTGCCGGCTTCGGCGATCCTCTACAAAACCAGGCGGTCGAGGACGCCGCGATGGACGCGGCTGTCCAGGCGTATCAAGACGACGACTGGAACGTGGCGGACGTCAGCACGGACAAGCTCGGCTGGGACCTCACCTGTACGCATCCCGACGGCAGGACCGCCAAGATCGAAGTCAAGGGCGTCAGCGCAAGCCGCCCCACGGTGCTGCTCACCGCTAACGAGCTGCGCGCGGCCACGGACGAGCACGACTGGGTATTGCTGGTGGTCACCCACGCGCTCAGTGCCACACCCAAGATCACCGAGTACAGCCGGGAAGAAGCCCTGGCCGTCGCAACGCCATACGTCTTCCGCGCAGACCTCGACACCCTGCGGCGCTAGCTCGAGCAGTACGTGGGGTCGATCTCCAGAACAGCTGCAGCCTTACCGCTTCCGCAGCCCGTGACCGGTCAAACTCATCGACGAGTTTCCGCACAACTCGCTTCGCCGTCCCAAACTGCCTTCTCGCAATTCCGCCGTACGCCAAACCGGGAGCCGCACTATACAGGTGCCGACGTCTGGGTCGTACGGAACCCAACGAGAGCCAACCACCGCAGTTGCACATCGCGTCACCAGCTGGCATCACCGACCGGCGTGCCATGCGCGTCGCGCGTGCGGCCCGGCCGTGAAGAGCAGCCGTTCGATGTCGTCGGACCGGACCGCAGTATCAGTGCTGGTGCTGAGCTGGCCCGCCCAGACGGCTGCCTGCTCGAGGTACCGCGCGTAAGACGCCGCCGACCGGCGCTTGGCCCACTCCCCGGTGAGCGCCCAATGCGCCCACGCGGTCCACCGGTCGGTGATCAATGGCCCACATCGGTGGACGCGGTCGTAGCCGGTGAAATAGGCGACCTTCGTGCCGAACGCCGGCCCCAAGCCTCGCAACCCTGCGGTGCCTTCGAGCGTGGCCCAGGTCTGCACTGGAGAATCGGCCACCGCCCGCAGCGCGGTGATGAGTTGCGGGATCCGATCCGGTTCGGCGGCTTCGAGTATCGATCGGGTGCGGTACCAACCGTAGCCACTCGGCCCGAAACCCCAGGCCATCGCTGCGACGAACGACTCGTAGGGCTGCTGCGCAAATGCGAACACATCTGCCCGCGAAATCCACACGCATCCGTTGCCGTGTGGCAATCCGCCAGCGACCGCGTCAACGGACGACGCCAACGCGGTTCCGGCCAACCCGCTTCGCCAGGCCGCCGCATCCCAACGGACGCGCTGACCATCCGCGGCACCCAGCTCGTCGTGGAGCAGACGCAGGATGGCGGTCGGCATCGCCGGATCCGGAACTCGGCTGGCTGCTCGATCCTGGACCACAGCCGTCAACATGGCCGTCCAACTCGGTTCTGCCACGCCGTCGAGTCTCGATGGTGAGAGAGCCAGCCGCCATCAGCTCTTCGAGCGCCTTGCGTGACAGTGCCGGGCGGGCGTCACCACCCGGTCGTGCAGCACACCGACCCCCACACCTGGTAGCTCGCCGGTTGCTCGAGAGTTCGACAGCTCGAGCAACCTAAACGGCCGGCGCAACGACCTGACGGTCGTGAGAACCGAGGACAGGGGTATCGCAAATGCTCTGAGCTGCTCAAACATCGCTTGACGGAAAGTCGTTGCAGGCATCCGCGACCGGACCGGTACCCCTGTACAACGCGGGCTGCTAGCTCAATGGCAGAGCAGTGGACTTTTAATCGTCGGGGATATCGAGAACCCTGATGCGCTGCGGAGATAGCGAGTCACTGTGTCCAGTGTGGAACCGGATTGCTCGCGGGTTGCTCATCTGTTCGAGGTGGGTCGCATCCGGACCGATGGGCCAACCACACGGCGGCCGGGCCGTGGGCGGTCTTTTCGGGTCTGCGGTGATCGACTCTCGCGGCGCATAATGCGTCGGTGCACAAGCCCCTCTTATCCGGAATGACGGCGGCGGCGGCCGGTGCGGCGGTGGCCCTCGTGGCCGCCGCCCACCCCGCCGCCGCCGGCGCGGCCTCGGCGCGGCCGGTCGTCTTCGTGGCCGACCGCAACAGCAACTGTCTGGACGTCTTCGACGGCACCACCAACGATCTGCTGACATGCTTCGGCACCGGCGCCGGCCCGACCTCGGTCGTGACGTCGCCGGACGGTCAGTGGGTCTACGCGACCAACAGCGACGCCGGCACGGTATCTAAGATCAACACTTCCACAGGCTCGATCGTCGCCACCGTGCCGGTCGGTGTCTCGCCCGGCAGCATCGCGATCTCGCCGGACGGCAAGCGGGTCTACGCCACCGGGGGCGGTCTGGTCAACATGATCGACACCGCCACCGGCAAGGTCGTCGCCCAGCTCGGCGGCAACGGCGGCGCCCAGGACATCGCGGTGGCCCCGGACGGCAATCACGTCTATGTCACCGACGTCGTCGACGACGAGGTGGTGGTGATCGACACCACCACCGACAAGGCGACGGGGACAATCGCCGTCGGTGACGCGCCGGTGCAGATCGCGGTGGCGCCGGACAGCAAGCACGCCTACACCACGAACGGCGGGGCCGGCACCGTTTCGGTGATCGACCTCACGGCCAAGGTGGTCACCGCGACCGTCCCGGTCGACGCGAACCCGGTCGGCATCGCCGTCGCGCCGGACGGCAGGCAGGCCTACGTCACCGGCTGGGCCACCGACACCGTGAAGGTCATCGACCTGGCGACGAACACGGTCACCAAGACCGTCACGGTGGGCCGCGATCCGCAGGACGTAGGCGTCTCGCCCGACGGCAAGAAGGTGTACGTCGGCAACACGGGAGACGGCACCGTCTCGGTGATCGACGCCGCCACCAACACGGTGGTCGGCACCGAGCCGACCGCTGGTCGGCCGCTCGGCATCGCGTTCGCGACTGTGCAGCCGATGCCCCCGGCGGCGGGCCTCGAGCTCAACCTCAACGGCGAGGACGGGCAGATCGCCTGGAGCGCCGCCGGGTCCATCAGGGGGTTCAGCCACATCAGCGTGTACACCCTGAACTTCGGCGACGGTACCGCCACCTCTACCACCGAGCGGGCGGGCTTCCACACCTACACCCGGGGCGGCACCTACACGGTGACGCTGACGGTGTTCGGCTACGGCGGCACCGGCAGCAGCAGCGTGAGCAAGCAGATCACCGTCAGCCCGATGGTCCGCCGGTTCGCCCTGCTCTCCCGGGACACGCTGCGTTACGTCACCGCGGAGGCCGGCGGCAGCCAGCCGCTCGTCGCCAACCGCACCGCGCCCGGCCAGTGGGAGTACATCGACCAGTTCGACGCGGGCAACGGCGACTACGTGCTGCGATCCGAGGCCAACGGCCGCTACCTCACGGTCGACGCGGCCGGTCGCCTGACGGCGAACGCCGGCACCGTCGTCGGCGCGACCCGCTTCGGTGTGGTCGAGGGCCCCGACGGCCTGTTCAGCTTCATCGTCCAGGCCACCGGCAAGTACGTGAGCAGCAACAACGGCGCCGGCCCGCTGACCGCGGACCGGACCGCGATCGGCCAGTGGGAGCAGTTCTACGAGACCCTCTGGACGGGCTCCCTCTACGCCTACATCAACAACCGTTACGTCACCGCGGAGGCAGGCGGCAGCCAGCCGCTCATCGCCAACCGCACCAGCCCCGGCCCGTGGGAGCGGGTCGACTGGATCTACCTCGGCGACCACGGCAACGACTTCGCATTGTTCTCCCGGGCCAACGGCCGCTTCGTCACCGCGGAGGCCGGCGGCGCTCAGCCGCTGATCGCCAACCGCACCGTGGTCGGCCCGTGGGAAAAGTTCCACGCGGGCGCCTTCGAGGGCGCGCTGACGATCCAGGCGAACGCGAACGGCCGCTACGTGACCGCGGAGGCCGGCGGCAATCGCCCGCTCATCGCCAACCGTGCGGCGCTCGGCGACTGGGAGAAGTTCAGCTACCTCGCTTGATCACGGGCGGCGCCAGCGGCCCCGCTCCTGGCGCCGACCTCGTCGATAGGTCGGCGTCCCGCCACGGGACCGGTCCACCAGAAACCGAGGTGTCCGAGACGGAGCTGGTCATCCACTGCGACGACGGCCCCCGCAGCCTGCGACGCACCACCGACCAGCCCGTCACCCGGATCAAAGCCCGCAGGCCCCGCAAGACCGACCTTCTCTCGGCCGAGGCGCTACCAACCGCACAGTCGCTCCGCGCCACCACGATGCACGACCTCGCCACGCTGCCCCCGCCGCAAAGTCGGGCTCCACGCCCCAGGTTGTCGCTGGAATGATGACGACCATGGAGACCTTCGAGGGCCGTGCCTGGCTGGAGTGGTGGGCGAACTCGTCCACCCTGCTCGGCAGCGTCGAGGTGGCAGTCGTGATCACCACCAGCGGCGCCGGCTGGGACGCCCATGGCTTCCTCGCCAGCGACAACGACGAAGACCGCGACGGCTTCGCCTTCCTCTGCGACCTCGATCCCGTCTTCATGCTGCGATTCGAAGACGAGAGCACTGTCGCCGTGACCGTGCACCCCACCGATCAGCATCGCCGGTTCACCCTCACCGAGTACACCGGACCGGCTTGGCGTTCGATCGAGCACCACATCGATCTTTTGACAGCGCCACTCCCGAGCACGTCTACGATGAAACGTCCCGAAATTTCCTAGGCCACCTGTCCAACATCAGGTGAGACGGAAACGTCAAGCATGTGGTGGGACTCGACATTCGTGCATCCGGCCCTGCCGGCAGGCCCGGCGTCGGGGCCGGCCGCGGCCGCGGACGCGTCGGCAGCCTGGTTGCTCGAGGGTTGCTCGAGAGTTGAGCGCCTACACCACAACCCGTCACACGAGCGGCACCGTACGTGTCACACTGAGTGATGTCGTCTGGCAAAATAGCCTTTGAGCTGGGCAAACGTAGATGGCCGGAAAGTCGTTGCAGTCATCATCGGACGGCCCGGTACCCTGTAAACCTCGGGCTGCTAGCTCAATGGCAGAGCAGTGGACTTTTAATCCATTGGTTCAGGGTTCGAGTCCCTGGCGGCCCACATTTTCGCAGCTTGGGCGGGATGCGCTGCTACTCGGCTGTGCGGCCAACGCGGTTTGCCGCATCGGACGCTGCGAGCCCCGAGCCTGGATTCGTTACGCCGCTCTGCGATCAACTTGCGGGCCGATGACGAGGGACGAGTGCCGCTGCGGCGTCGGCCTTAGCACGTTCGGTCTCGAGTTCGAGGACGATCGAAGTGTATGTGTCAGATGTGAGAGTGACCGATGAGTGGCCAAGGGTCTCCTGGATGTCTTTCATGTCGGCGCCGGAGGCTTTGAGGAAGGTGGCGGCGCAGTGGCGTAGATCGTGAAGTCGGATCGGTGGGAGCCCGGCGGCGCGGACAAGTTGATCGAAGCGTTTGGTGATCTGGTCAGGGTGCCAAGGCTGCCCGTCGGGCTGGACGAAGAACGTGCCGGTTGCGGGCCAGTCAGGGCCGCCGACGAGTTGCCAGCGTGCGCGGCGTGCGCGGTAGGCGCGCAGCGCAACCAGGGACGATGCATCGAGCAGGATGGTGCGGTCGCCGGCTCGGCTTTTGACCTTCTTGCGGATCGGTTGGTAGTTGACGGTGGCGATTTGTTCGGAGATCGCCAGGAGTCCGGTGTCGAGGTCGAGGTCGGCGTCGCGGACGCCGGCGGCTTCGCCGCGGCGGAGTCCGCGGTGCAGGATGAGGACGTAGAGCGGGTACAGGACGATGTCGTGGCGTTCGGCGTGGTCGAGGAAGGCGCCGGCCTGCTGCGGGGTCCAGACCATGACGCTGCTGGGCCGTTCGCCGGTGGTACGCCAGTGTGCGACGGCGGCGTTCGTCCACACTCTCGCTCGGGGCCGGTCCGCGGCCGGGAGTTCGATGTGGGCCGCGGGGTTGAATTCGATGAGTCGGTGGGTGCGCATGGCGTCGTTGAGGGCTTTGCGGAGTGTCGCGCGGATGCGGTGCATCGTGGCTGGGGACACGTTGCGGATGCCTTTGACGCCGGCGCGGACGGTGGGGTCGTCGCTGCTGCGGGCGATGTCGGCCTGGATGTTGCGGTCGATGATGGCGGCGAACATGCGCTGGACGTGGGCGACGCGGAGTTGGTCGATGGCCAGGTCGCCGAGGTGGGGGATGAGGTAGTTGCGGATGTGTCCGCCGTAGGCGTGCACGGTGGTGGCTTCGATCCGCTTGCGGCTGGTGATCCATTGCTGCAGGTAGGTGGCGATGGTCATGGAGGCGCTGGCGGAGACGCCGGCGCGGACGCGGCGGGCGACGAAGTCCTGGTCGGGCAGTGGATGGCTCGGTTTGATGCTGGTGATGAGGTCACCGATTTCGGTGGCGACGTCGGCGTCGCCGTTGGCGAGTCCGATGAGGGCTTTGGCGTGGTTGAGGACGTTGGTGGCGGTGTCGCGCTCGGTGAAGCCGCGGCGGCGCAGGGTGCGGCGTTTGCCGTCGCGGTCGGGTGGCAGGTCGAGTTGCAGGGCCCACATGCCGTGGGTGGCGCTCCAGGCGCCGCCGGGGCGGCGGAGCTTGGGACAGTGCTGGCCGATCTTGCGACCGGTGTCGTCGCGGCATGAGCAGTACCGGTAGACGGATCCATCCGCCATGGTGGATGTGCTCCTTCATATGTGTGCTGGTCGGGTAGTGCTGCGGATTGCGGCTGGTTGATCGACGCTCCGCTTGGCGGATGGATCAAGTCGCCGGCGGCGGTTCCGGCGGAGGACTCGGTTCGGGCGGCATGTGGAGGGCGGCGAGGATCGCGGGGACCGGGATGCGGTAGCGGCCGCCGAAGCGCAAGACGGGCACGGGGAACCGTCCGGCCTTGATGAGGTCGTAGGCGACGGATCGGGACAGCTTGAAGATCGCGGCGGCGGTCGGGACGTCGGTGACGGTGCCGAGCGCGCGGATCCGTGCAGCCGTCCATTCGCTCTCGAGCGGGTCGCCGGGGTTGGGAGCCTGGGGCATGGCATTTTCCTTCGCTGTTGCTGATCGGCGGTGTGCCGACGGACGCGAGGGACCGCCGGCACGGCCGGGGATCGGTTAGTAATGGCGGCTGGTGTCAGGTGCGGGGCCAGCGGCTTGGGTTGAGCAGCTGGCAGAGTGCGGCGATGGCGTGTTGCGGTACGACGCCGTTGCCGAGCACGCGCAGGGCTCGGGTGCGGGGGATACGGAGGTCTGGGTGGGTGACCCACTGGTCGGGTAGGCCCATGAGCCATTCGACGAAGGGCGGGGCGAGCACGGGTGTGCCGTGTCGGCCTGGTTGCGATGGTGGCGGTGCGGGCCGGCCGATGAGGTGTTCCCAGCGAGCGACGGCGGCGGCGAAGCGGCCCCACCGGTCTTCGTCCGGTCCGCCGGCGCCCGCCGGGCTGTCGGCTTGCGGTGTCGGGTCGAGGCGTACGGCGGTGGATGGCAGGGTGAGGTCGCCGCGCGAGCCGCGTTGCCCGGGGCAGCCTTTGGTGCCGTCCGTCGCGCGTGGAGTGGGCAGCAGCGTGTACTGCATGCAGGGCCTGGCCGGTGGCCGCTGGCCGGCGCCCAGCGGGTCGCTTGCGTGTCGGAGCGGCAGGGTTGTGGCGGCGGCGGGTAGGAGGTGGTGGCGGGTGCCGCGGGGCTCGATGAGGTCGGTCAGGCCGTACTGGTGGCCGACGCCGCGGCCGTCACGGGCGCAGGGGGTCGGCAGGGTCGGTGCGGTGGCGGAGGCGGTGCTGGTCGGCGGCCAGCAGGAACAGCCGGTCTCGGCGGTGGGCTGCGCCGATGTCGGATGCGCGTAGGCATAGCCAGCGTGTGTCGTACCCGAGCGTGGCCAGGTCGGCGTGGACGACGTTGAAGCCGCGGTGGAGCAGGGCGGCGACGTTCTCCACGAAGACGAGTGGTGGTCGAAGGATGCGAACGGCGTCGGCGACGGCGGTCCACAGGCTGGAGTGTTCGCCGGTGATGCCGGCGCGTTTCCCGGCGTTGGAGATGTCCTGGCAGGGGAAGCCGGCGGTGAGGAGTTCGACGGGTTCGGTGCGGGTCCAGTCGGTGGTGCGGATGTCGCCGAGGTTGGGGATGTCGGGCCAGTGGCGGGCGCAGACGGCTTGGGCGTGGGGGTTGGTCTCGGCGTACCAGATGAGCTGGCCGCCGAGGACGAACTCGGCGGCGAGGTCGAGTCCTCCGTAGCCGGTGCACAGCGACCCGATCCGCGGCCCGTTCCCGCCCGCGCCGTTCGTGCTGGCCGGAGCGCCGGGTCTGGCGGCGGTGGGTTGGTCACTCACGCCACCTCCCGCGTCTGGAGGTCGCCGCCGGCGGGACTTGCCGGGTGGGGGCAGGTCCATGGCCCGCATCCGGGACTGTCGGTGTCGCCCGGCGGTTTGGGCCGTAGGAAGGCCTGGTCGAGGGGGACGCGCTGGCGGTGCAGGAAGAACTGGCCGCGGAGCGGGTGCCCGGCGGCGGTGGCCCGGGCGGACCCGTGGCGGATCGCGGCGTCGAAGGCGACGGCATCGGCCCACTCGCTGGGGCTTTCGGCTTGCAGCCGGGCCCAGAAGCCGTCGTCGTGGTACGGGCACCCGATGCAGGACGACTTCCCGACTTCGGCCAGGCCGTGCTGCTGCAGGTAGGCGAGGCAGTCGCTGCGCCGCCAGCCACGGTCGAGGAGCGGGAAGACGTTGCGCATGTAGGCGACGTCGGCGTCGCGGGCGCGGTGGATCTCGTCGACGGAGATCCCGATGGCCATCTCGGCGACCAGCCCGGCCGGGACCCGGCGCGGGTGCGGGTAGCCGAGCCGGCGCCGGACCTCGGCCTTGATGGGGCGGATCTTGTATTCGTTGGTGCACTGGCGGCGGGCCATGCCGTGTTCGCCGTTCGGGCCGAGGGTGAACAGCGGCATCGAGGCGAAACGGTGGCCCGGGTCGAGCACATCGTGGCGGATGTGACCCGCGGACACGCGGATGACCGGGATGCCGGCCGCGGCGGCGAGCCGCTCGAGGCGCTGGAGGTGGGTGTAGACGGCGGCGGGTTCCCAGCCGGTGTCCGCGAAGATCGCGGCGTCGAATGGCGGCATATCGCCGCGGGCGGCCAGCAGCAGGCAGGCCGAGCTCTGTACGCCAGCGCCGAGGGAGAGATAGCGGTGGGCGCCCGTCATCGGCGCCCCCGGGCGGGAACAGCGGAGGTGTCGGGGATCGGGCTGGTGGGTTTGGTGAAGACGAGGACGTCTTCGTGGGCGATCAGATGCAGGGGTGTGCCCGCAGCCCGGGCTTTGCGGACGGATTGGAGCTGGAAGAACGACGGGCGGGCGACGAGCTGGCCGTCGCGGACGGCGGCGAGCAGCGCGACGCAGCGTTCGGTCGGGACGAGTCCGGCGCGGATGCCGGCGCCGATGACCGCGGAGGGCAGGTCGGCGAGCTCGCCGCGTTTGCGCCAGGGCCGGGCGGTGACCACGACGGTCCCGCCGGGGCGCAGCAGCGTCGCGCAGCCGGCCAGAATCTGCGCGAACCCGTCGGTGAGGCCGGTGAGGTCGCGGTAGGCGAGGTTGCCGCGGTCGGATCCGTCGTTGTAGTGGTTGTTGCGGACGTCGAGGTCGTCGCCGACGGCGACGTGGCCGTGCACGGTCGGCCCGTAGGGCGGCGACGTGACGACGAGTGCGACCTGCCCGGTGAGAGCGGCCGGGACGAGGGCCAGGATGGCGGTGGCGTCCCCGCGGATCACCCCGCCGCGGCCGGGTGCGTCCTGGGTGCGGGCGTGGCGCAGGTTGGCGTCGGCGATGTCGGACCAGCGGGACTCGTACTCGACGCCGAGCGCGTCCCGGCCGGCGTGGACGGCTTCGACGAGTGTGGTGCCGATCCCGCACATCGGGTCCAGGACCAGGTCGCCGGGTGCGGTGTAGGCGGTGATGGCGTGCGCGGCGATGGCGGGCAGCATCCTGGCCGGGTGCTGGGTGGACTCGGGCAGGTACCGGCCGCGGCGTTGCACCGGCCCGGTCTGCTGTGCGGTCGCCCACACCGAGAGCCCCTCCGGTACCGCCGGCCCGCCGCTGCCGGTGGTGCGGCGTCTACCCATGGCGGGCACCGCCGTGTCGGCCGGGCCGGTTCCGCTCACGCGTCACCGCCGCCAGCGCAGTCGGGGTGAAGACGAGCAGGTCGGCGTGGACGCGCAGGTGCGCCACCGTCCACTGCTGCCCCGCGTCGGCGGCTTGGGCGCGGGACAGGGTGAGCAGTTCCTCGTCGTCGAGGTGGTAGACGAACGCGTCGCCGTGCTCGCCGCTGACGTCCGCCGCCACGGCGACGATGTGCTGCAGGTAGCCCAGCCCGGCATGGGCGGCGGCGGTGACGATGGGGGAGAAGTCCTCCGGCCGGACTTGCCCGCCGGGCGCACCGGCGACGACAAGCACGAGGCAACCGCCCAGGCGCAGCAGCTCCCGGCCCGTGTCCAGGAGCCAGGCCAGCCGAACCCGGCCGGTGGCCGGGTCCGCGTCGAGAGGCCACCCGGCAACGACGAGGCTGGTCAGCCCGGCCAGGCCAGCGCTGTCGGGCACGGGCTGCACCGGCGACGGGTCGTGTGGCGGCATGTCGGCGTCGGTCAGGTCGTCGCCGAACCATCCGCCCCGCACGGCAGGCGTCGCCGCGTGGCGGGTGTCGTCGTCGGACGGGTCGATGCGGGTGACGCGGGCCGGCCGGGCGCCGTGGTGGGGTACCGGCTGGTCGGTGTCGGTTTCGTCATCGGCCGCGTCGGCGCCGCCGTTTGCCGTGATGGTGGTGGCGGGGCCGACGATGAGGGACGCGACGTCGGTGAACCAGGCCGGGTGGTGACGGCGGCCGCCTGCGGTGCAGGCGGTGGTGAGGATGTGGTCGCCGGTGAGGTCGACGACGATGTCGGCGGGGCGGCTGTAGGCGGCGACGAGCCGCCGCGCCAGCCGGGCGGGCATCGACGCGCCGCGGTCGCCGCCGGTGCGGGCGGTCCGCCAGACGGTGATCGGCACCGGCGGGTCGCCGGCGACCAGGTCGATCAGCGGTCGCTCGCCGCTGGCGGCGTTCGCCGGATCGTTGGTGGGGTGGTGCGGTGGATGCTGGGTCATATGGCTGTCGGCTCCACGCCGCGCCGTGACGCGCTGACATCCTCCTATCTGGATCTGTGTGTCGTGCCGAACGCCACGAACACCCACGAGCGCTCACAGCTCTCACCGTGATCGGCAGCCCCGCTCACAACAACACCGCACACGCTCACAGCTACGGAGCCGCGCTGTCGCAATCCGAGCTCCGGGATGCATCTGCCGCGCCTGTCAAGACACGCTCACTCGCAGCAGCTCACAGCCAGCTCGCCGCTCACAACAACGGCTCACGACAGGACCCGGCCGCTCACCACCGCCGACAGGAGCGGCCCGTCTTGCACACAGCCGCACCGCGGACCTCCGTTGATGCTCGCGCGGCGTCGGCGCACCGCGCCCCTGGGCGCCCCAGGCTGGATCAAGGAGGCTGCCGAGGTTGGCACTGCCTAGTACGGCTGGTGTCACGACGTGGCATCCGATGGGCGCCGTGTCGTCGGCTGACAGGCAGTGCGGCAGGGAAGCCGAGGACCGCTCGATGACGCGCCGCGGCTGTCACAGACGAGGTTGATCCGGCGTTGTGACAGCCGCCGGAGCGCCCCGGCAGTGTCAGGTGTGAGTCGGCGTGCGTGTCCCGTCCAGTCGCCGCCGCGACGGGTGGCTCGCCTGCCGCGCGGTGACAGCGCTGCCCGTGCGGGTGTGTCACGGCGCTGTGTCACGGGCGCGTGCCGGTGTCACAGCGCAGCTCAGCGCCAGTGACACGCACGGACGTCAACGAAGAGCGTCGATGATATAGGTCGTATGACACGACGTCGGCGTGACGTGTCTCAGGACGGCGCCGAACGGGTCGTGACCGGCGGTGTGGGTGTCACGTGAGCGGCGTCTGGCGCACTGCAACGACATGACCCGCCGAGTCTAGCCGCCGGTGTCATGCCGTTGACCGCCCGGCTTGAGGAGTTTCCATGATCGTGTCCGCCGCTGCTGGCCGTGACACCACCGCCGAGCCCGACACCGACCGCGTCGCGGACGGCGAAGGGTGGCCGTCGTCGCCGTTCACGTGCGTCGATGTTGCGTTCGCAGCGCTGACGTGCGACCCGGACCCGCTGCGTATCGACCTGTCCCACCTCGACCCGGACCTCGGCCTGCCGGCCGGGGCGATCAACGTGGCCGACCTGCGCCGGTGGATGGCCGCACACCCCAGGCACTGGCCGGCGCTCGACGCGGTGTGGCGGGAGCTGATCACCCGTGCCCGTCTCGACGGGCCGGCCTGGGTCGTCACCGCGACGGCCCTCGCGTTGCCGGCCCTCGTGCGGCATGCCGCCGCCCTGGTCGCGGGCGGCTGGCACGGCGACCCCGACGACGTCGACGCTGAGGTCCTCACCGGATTCCTCGCGGCGCTGCGCGACCACGTCGACACGGCCCGCCCGGCCCCGTATGCGGGCCTGTGCCGGGCCGGGTATCGGGCCGGGCTGGCGTTGGTCGCGCAGCAGCGCGAGCTGATCCTGGTCGAGGATTTGGAGGCGATCGTGGCCGGGCCGCGGGTCCCGCAGCGGCCGTGGGGCCACCCCGATCTGCTCGTGCGCCGTGCGGTCGAGCTCGGGCTGCTCGACCAGGCCGACGAACAGTCCTACATCGACATCCGCTTGGGTCGCCGGGCGATCGAGCCGATCGCCGTCCGGCTCGGCGTCACTACCGACGCGTTGCGGATGCGGCTGCGCCGGGTCGACACCCGCATCGCGCACGCGCTCGCCGACGGCGTCCTGACC
This sequence comes from Dactylosporangium sp. NPDC000244, assembly GCF_040300725.1. NCBI lineage: Bacteria > Bacillati > Actinomycetota > Actinomycetes > Micromonosporales > Micromonosporaceae > Dactylosporangium > Dactylosporangium sp. NPDC000244. The sequence continues at coordinate 27,952 of NZ_JBEPEH010000013.1, read as the reverse complement.
GGGACGGTCGTGCCGCAGGCCCAGCGGGCGCTCGCTCGCCAGGCCGACCGGTCTCGCAGTGCCCGCGCCGGTCGCGGCGCCGCCGGACCGGCCGGGCTCGCCGCCGCCTGAGCCAGCCGCCACCCGCAACGAGCCGTGTCACCGACCCGCACAGGGGTCCGTGACACGGCTCGTTCGTGCTCCGGCCATGGCGGCGGCGAGCGGTCAAAGCACATCCCCCGGCTGCCCTGGCACGCGGCTCGGTGTGAGCGGTCTGTGGGCGGTTGCCGGCGTTCGCCGCTGCTCACACCGCCGGATAGGTGGGTGCAGGGCCTCCCGAACCGGGCGTACACATTCGTCCGCGATGGGGGTGCTGCCCGCCGCCGGGCACGTCTTCGGCAGCGAGTGCCGTGCCGGCTGATGCGCCCGGGTGCCGCGCCTGCGTGATGCGCTGACACCTCATCTCCAGCCGACCCGTAAGGGAGGACGAGCTCCTCCCGGGCACATCGCCGGCACGCGCTCGCATCACCGGATGGCTCGGCGGCTGCCTTGTCCGTCGTCGCTCGAGTATTCGCCCCGCCCAGCCAGGCCCCGTTCCCGCCGCGCCGCTCGCGCGTTGGGACCGGGCCGGTGCCGGCGCGGGGCGGGAGGTGACCTCCATGCCCCGCATCCTTCGGCCGCGCGTCCAATCCCCACACGCCACGGACCCCGCACCGTCCGGTAGCGCCGCCACCGCCGTATCGCGGTGTGCACACCTCGCACCCCAGCGCCTGCAGCGCGGCGCGATCGCATGGACGGCCGCCGCTGTGGCCGGCGTCCTGATCGCGGTCCCGTCTCCGGCGTTCGCCGATCCCGCCGGCCCGGTCGTGGTGGCCGCGAACACGCTGCCGGTCGTCATCGGCAACCTGCAGGCCTGGGTCATGGGGCTGCTCGCCGCGGTGGCCAGCCTGTTCCTGGTCCTGGCCGGCGTCTACTGGGCGACCGCCGGCGGCGACCCAGCCCAGGTCGACAAGGGCAAGAGCGCGTTGAAGAACGCCCTGGTCGGCTATGGCCTCGCGGTCCTCGCGCCGGTGCTGCTCGAGGTCGTCAAAGGCATCGTCGGAGCCTGATCATGGACTGGCTCTTCGACGGCATCCTCAACGCCTTCGCGAAGGCGATCCTGGCATGCGCCGACGCGCTGACCGGGTTGATCACCGGCGCGTTGCTGATCAGCCCCGAGGTCACCGGCCTGCCGCAGGTCCAGGCGCTGACCGGCCGGTCGGTGCTGATCGTCGACAGCATCTTCGTGCTGTTCTTCATCGCCGCCGGGGTGCTGACGATGACCGCCGGCGGCGACGACCGGGCCCGTTACACCGCCAAGGACCTGGTGCCGCGGTGCTTCGTCGGGTTCGTCACCGCGCACTTCTCGCAGCTCTGGTGCGGTGAGCTGATCCGGTTGGCGAACGCGCTGACCACGGCGTTGACCCAGGACGACCTGACCGGCGACGGGCAGACCCGGCCCGCCGCGCTGCCGGCGATCAAGACGAACCTGGTCGCGGCGCAGAACCAGACGACCGGGGTGCTGTTCTGCGTGTGCGGGGTCCTGATCCTGATCCTGCTCGGGTCGGCAGCGTTCTCGATGATCACCCGGTATGCGGTGCTGCTGATCCTCACCGCGGCCGCACCGCTTGCGTTGGCCTGTCACGCGCTGCCGCAGACCGATCCGGTCGCCCGGCTGTGGTGGCGCTCCTACACGGGTGTCCTCGCGGTCCCGGTGGCGCAGGGGCTGACGTTGTATGCGGGGCAGTGGATGCTCACCGACAGCTCGGCGATGCTCCCGGCCCTGGGTCTGCCGGTCGATCCGGGCGGTGTGATGAACCTGTTCGTGGTGATGGTGCTGCTGTGGACGACGGTGAAGGTGCCGTCGCTGCTGGGCCGGTTCGCCACGTCGGGCGGGCAGCGGCCGAACGCCTTCGGGGCGGTCGTGCGGGTCGTCGTGGTCCAGCAGTTGTCGCGGGCCGTGCCGGGCATCGGCCGGGCCGCCCGGGCGGTGATCCGATGACCCGCCCCACCCGGCAAGCCGCTGACGACGGGCCGGTCCGGGCGCGGATGCCCGCGGACATCGACGCCCCGGACAAGGTCGTCTACGGGCTGACGTTCCGGCAGCTGGCGATCGTCGCGGTCGCGGCACTCGTAGGCTATGGCGCCTGGCATGTGCTGCATGGGCTGGTCCCTGCCGTGGTGCTGCTCGGCGGCGCGGTCATCCTCGGCGGTCTCGCCGTGGGGCTCGCGGTCGGGCGCCGCGACGGCCTGCCCCTGGATGTGTGGCTCCTCGCCGGGGTCCGGCATGCCCGCGCCCCGCGGGCGCTGACCACGACCGACCCCACAACCCGGATGCCGGACTGGGTCGACACCGCCGGGGCGGGCCGGACGCCGTTGCCGGCCCCGCTGCGGCTGCCCGCCGACGCCATCGGCGACGACGGCCAGATCACCCTCGGCGACGCGTCGGCGGCGGTGGTCGCAGCGAGCACCGTCAACCTCGCCCTGCGCACCGCCGACGAGCAGGCCGCGTTGATCGACACGTTCGGCCGGTGGCTCAACAGCCTCGCCGCCCCGACGCAGATCGTGGTGTCGGCGCAGCCGGTCGACCTGACCTCCGCCGCCCAGGCCCTCGCCGACACGGCGAGACAGCTGCCGCACCCGGCGCTCGCCGCCGCGTGCGAGGACCATGCCCGGTTCCTGGCCGACCTCGCCGAGCGCCGCGACCCGCTGCGCCGGCAGGTCCTCATCGTCACCCGCACCCCAGCCGCAGCCGGTGGCGGGCACGCGGCCCGCCGCCGCGCCGACGACACCGCCCGCGCCCTCGCGGGTCTCGGCGTCACCACCCGGGCCCTGGACGGCCCGGCGGTCACCGCCGCGCTCGCCGCGGCCGCCGACCCCTACCGGCCGCCCCGCCCCGGCGGCCTGGCCGCCCCCGACGCCGTCATCACCGGGCCGGCAGCCGGCAGCCGGCACACCCTTCCGTGACAAGGAGTCGTTCCTGATGCGACGCATCGGTACCCGCCCGGCAGCACGGCCCGCAACGGACACAGGGGCGCCGCCCCGCGCCGGAGGCGTGGCGGCGGCGGTCGCACCGGCCGCCCTCGAGGTCACCCCGCGGATGCTGCGCGTCGGTGACGGCTACGCCGCGACCCTGGTGGTGACCGGCTACCCGGCCGAGGTCGGCCCGGCCTGGCTCGAGCCGCTGCTGTCCTGGCCCGGACGTCTCGACCTGGCGCTGTATATGGATCCGATCCCGGCGACGGTCGCGGCGCGGCGGCTGCGCACACAGCGGGCCCGGTTCGAGTCCTCCCGCCGCGCCGACGCCGACCGCGGCAAACTCGCCGACCCGACGGTCGAGGCCGCCGCCGACGACGCCGCGGACCTCGCCGAGCGGCTGGCACGCGGCGCGGCCCGGCTGTTCCGCGTCGGGCTGTACCTGACCGTCCACGCCCGCAGCGAGGCCGAGCTGCTCGACGCGTGTACGCAGGTGAAAGCCGCGGCCGCGTCGACGCTGATCGAGGTGCAGCCGGCGACGTGGCGGCACCTGCCGGGCTGGACCACCACCCTGCCCCTCGCGACCGACAGCCTGCAGATGCTGCGGACCATGGACACCGCCGCGCTCGCCGCCGCGTTCCCGCTCGCCTCCGCCGACCTGCCCGCACCCCTGCCGGGCGACCCGGCCACCACCGGCGGGGTCCTCTACGGCATCAACCCCGACAGCGGCGGCATCGTGTGGTGGGACCGGTGGGTCCAGGAGAACCACAACAGCGTCGTGCTGGCCCGTTCCGGCGCCGGGAAAAGCTACCTCGTCAAGCTCGACGTCCTGCGGAACCTGTACCAGGGCGTCGAGGTATCGATCGTGGACCCCGAGGACGAGTACCTGCGGCTCGCCGACGCGGTCGGCGGGACCGTCGTGCAGCTCGGCCGGCCCGGCGTGAAGATCAACCCGTTCGACCTGCCCGCGAACGACACACGCCCGGACGTGCTGACCCGCCGCGGCCTGTTCCTGCACACCCTGATCGCGGTACTGCTGCGCCAGGAGCCGCCGCCGCGGGAACGGGCCGCGCTGGACCGGGCGATCCTGGCCACCTACCGCCGGGCCGGGATCACCGCCGACCCGGCCACCCATCACCGGCCCGCCCCGCACCTCGCCGACCTCACGACCACCCTGCACGCCGACCCGGACCCGGCCGCGGCGGAGCTCGCGGCCCGGCTCGAGCCGTGGGTCACCGGGTCGTTCGCCGAGCTGTTCAACGGCCCGTCCACCGTCCGCCCGGACGGGCACCTGGTGGTGTGGTCGCTGCGGCAACTCCCCGACGAGCTGCGCACCGCCGGCACCCTCCTGGCCCTGGATGCGATCTGGCGGGCCGTCGACACCCCCGGCACCCGCCGCCTGGCGGTGCGGCGCCTCGTCGTCGTCGACGAGGCGTGGCTGCTCATGCGCGACGGACACGGCGCCCGGTTCCTGGCCACGATGGCCAAAGCCGCCCGGAAACGCCGCGCCGGCCTCACCGTGATCACCCAGGACGTCGCCGACCTCCTCGGCACCGACCTCGGCATGGCCGTCGTGTCCAACGCCGCCACCCAGATCCTGCTCCAACAGGCCCCGCAGGCCATCGACCCGGTCGGCGACGCGTTCCGGCTCACCGCCGGCGAACGGCGGATGCTCCTCGCGGCCCAGGTCGGGCAGGGCCTGCTCATCTGCGGCACCCACCGCACCGCGGTCGAGTCGATCGCCTCGCCCGGCGAGCACGCCCTGGCCACCACCAGCCCCGCCGAGCTCCTCGACCTCGACGGCGAGGACCAGCTATGAACCCCATCGCCGCCAGCGTCCTGCTCGCGCCGCCGGCCCCATCGCCGGTGCCGGACCGGCCGGGGTTCGGAACGCCGCCGCCCGCGCCGGGGGTGGTGCGGCTGCTCGACGCGGTCCACTGGGCCGCCGACCATCCGTGGCTGCTCGCCGTCGCCGCAGTCCTGGTCGCCGGGTGGGTCGCCGGCCGCAACGGCATCGCCGGGTGGCGGCACCACCGCCACGCCGCCGGCGCACGGCTCGTCGTGGTGGCGCCGCCGCCGGAGGTCGACGAGCACAGCGCCGGCATGCTGTGGGCCAACCTGCACGGGCTGCTCACCCCGTCCCCGTGGCGGCGGCTGCGGTACGGGACGCCGCACGTGGCGTGGCAGTACACCTGGACCGGACGGCAGCTGCAGATCGGCATCTGGGTCCCCGGCACCATCCCGCCCGGCGCGGTCGAGGCCGCGGTCCGGGCCGCGTGGCCCGCCGCGGCCACCACCACCGGCCCCGACACGCCCCCGCTCCCGCTCGACTTCACCGCGGCGACCGGCGGGCACCTGCTGCCCCAGGCGGCGGAGTGGCTGCCGCTGCGGACCGACTTCGACGCCGACCCGCTCCGCGCGCTCATGACCGCCGGCGCCCAGTTGCGCCCCGCCGAGCACGCCTGCGTGCAGATCCTCACCAGACCCGCCCCGCCCCGCCGCATCACGCGGGCCCGGCGGGCCGCCGGACGGCTCCGCGACGGCCACCCCGCCATCCCCATTTTCAACCCGGCCGCGCCGCTGCTGTGGCTCCTCGACGCGGTCCTGCCCGGCCCTGCCGCCCGGCGCACCGGCGGGCTGGCGCAACACCGGGACCCGCACCTGGACCGGGACGTCCGCGCCATCGTCGACAAGACCGCGCAGGTGCTGTGGACGGCCGGCATCCGCTACGGCGTCGCGACCACCAGCGACCGCCCCGGCGCGACACCGGACGGGCGGCTCGACGGGATCGCCGACGCGGTCGCGTCCAGCTTCGCCGTGCACACCGCCCGCAACCGCCTCACCCACCGCACCCAGATGCGGCACCCCGCCGCGGTCCTGGCCGGGCGGCGGCTCGGCGCCGGGTTCCTGCTCAGCAGCGGCGAACTCGCTGCCCTCGCCGCCCTCCCGCGGGACGTCGCCGTGCCGGGCCTGGACCGGGCACGCGCGAAGGCGATCCCCGCACCGGTCGCCGTTCCGGGCGGGGGACGCGGCGTCAAAATCCTCGGCGACGCGGAGATCGGCGGGCACAGCGTCGGCCTCGCCGTGCCGGACGCCCGCTACCACCTGCACGTCGTCGGCGCGACCGGCTCCGGCAAGACCACGCTGCTGGTCAACATGGCCGTCGACGACATCCGCGCCGGCCGCGGCACCGTGGTCATCGACCCGCACGGCGACATGGTCCTGGACATCCTCGACCGGCTCCCCGCCCACGTCGGCGACCGGCTCGTCATCTACGACCCGGACCAGCCGAACCCGCCCTGCCTCAACCCCCTGCAGGGCGACGACCCCGACCTGGTCGTCGACAACCTCGTCGCGATCTTCAGCACGATCTTCGCCAAAGCCTGGGGACCGCGGATGGACGACGTCATGCGCGTCGCCTGCCTGACCCTGCTCCGCCACGCCAACGTCACCCTCCAGCACATCCCGCCCCTGCTCAACAGCGCGCAGTTCCGATCGGCGATGACCGTCGACCTCGACGACCCGGCCGGCCTGCTCGGGTTCTGGCAGTGGTACGACGAACTCAACCCCGCGATGCGCGCCCAGGTCATCGGCCCCGTCCTCGCCCGCCTCCGCGCGTTCCTGCTGCGGGACTTCGTCAAACGCACCATGCGGTTCCCGCACTCCAGCTTCGACATGGGCAAGGTCCTCGACGGCGGCGCGCTGCTGGTCCGGATCCCGAAAGGGCAGCTCGGGGAGGACACCACCCGGCTGCTCGGCTCCCTCGTCCTGGCCCAGGTGTGGCAGGCCGCCACCGCCCGTGCCGCCGTCGCCTCCGACCGGCGCCGCGACGCCACGCTGATCATCGACGAGGCCCAGAACTTCCTCACCCTCGCCACCAGCCTCGACTCGATGCTCGCCGAAGCCCGCAAATACCGGCTCTCCCTCGTCCTGGCCCACCAGGACCTCGCCCAGTTCCCCAAAGACCTCCTCGCCGCCGCATCCGCCAACGCCCGCAACAAGCTCTACTTCACGATGGCGCCCGAAGACGCGCACGTGCTGCGCCGGCACACCCTGCCCGGCCTCGACGAGCACGACCTGGCCAACCTCGACGCCTACACCGCCGCCGCCCGCCTCGTCGTCGCTGGCCGGCAGACCCCCGCCTTCACCATGCGCACCCGCCCACCGAAACCCGTCCTCGGCTCGGCCACCGCCATCCGGCAGGCCGCCGCAGCCGCCGTCCCCCAGCAGGACACGAGCGGCATCGACGACCTCGTCGAGCGTCTGTCCCGCCCGGACACCCGGCGACGGCCGTGACGCCGCCGCGGCCACCGCGCACCAGTCCAACACGCTGAACCTGCGCTCGACCTGGACAGCCATCGGCGTGGGTCTGCTGCGAGACGGCAGCCGCTCGTCGAGGTGCTCGTCGACCCGGTCGCCGTGGTCGCCGCTGCGGCGTGCCGCCGCGACCTGTCCCGGCATGACTGACCTGCGCTGTCAGCGCACCACGTGCACCTGACAGCCGCCGAACCGGCCACCCCCGCCCGCCAGACACCCTCGCCAACGAGGGACCGCTGCTGCCCAAGGAGCCCCAGCCCCATGCCGTCCAACCCCGCCGACCCGCCCCAGCCGAACCCACCCGTTCCCGCCGGCCCGACGCCCTGGTCCCGGCCCGCCCCTACCGGCCGCACCGCCCCCGCCCGGCCGCCGTCCGGCCAGGGTGGAGGCATCGGCGGGGCCATACGTGCCGATCCCCTTGCGGTGTTCCGGCGCATCGTGCCCCGCGACCGTGCGCTTCTACGGCTGCTCGCCGAGCACTACCTGCTGTCCACCCCACAGATCGCGGCCGCGTTCTTCGACACGCTGCGCACCGCGCAACGCCGCCTCACCACCCTGCACCGCCTGGGCCTGCTGCACCGCTTCGCCTACCCCAACACGGCGCACACCGCCGTGCCGTACCTCTACACACTCGGCCCGGTCGGCCTGCAGCTGCACCCCGACGCCTACGACGACCCCGACGGCCGATACACCCGGGCACCCCGCACCTCGCTGGAGCGGGCCCGCCGGATCGCCGCCAGCGCCACCGCCGCGCACCTGCTCGGCGTCAACCAGTTCTTCATCGACCTCCTCGCCGCCACCCGCCTGCCCAACCCCGGCCGCAACCGGCTGGTCCGATGGTGGTCGGAGCAGCACGCCACGGACGTCTACGCCCAATCCGGCATCCGCCCCGACGGCCACGGCATCTGGCACAGCCACGACCACACCGTCGGGTTCTTCCTCGAACACGACCGCGGCACCGAAGACCTCCCCCGCGTCGTGGCGAAACTGCGCGCCTACGCCCGCCTCACCGCATTCGGGCCCCGCTACCCCGTCCTGCTCTGGCTGCCCACCCCCGACCGGGAAGCCAACCTCCACCGCATCCTGCACAGCGTCCCCACCCCGATGCCGGTCGCCACCGCCGTCCACAGCCCCGACCCCGCCGGGCGCGTCTGGACCCTCATCACCGACCTCCCCGCCAGCCCCGGCCGGCGCCGGCGACTGCACGAACTGCCGTCCGAGCACGGCCCCCGCTCCGGCACCAACCCCGGCCGCTACCACCCCGACACCGACCTCGGCCCGGCACCGGCCGCCTGACCGCAGCCCTTCCGGCCCCAGTGCGCTCACAGCGCAGCTCAACACCGCCAAGACCCACGCCTGTGGCCCCTCGCCGCGGGCAGAACACCCCGACGCGTGTGCGAGCGGCGGTGTCTCATCGCCGGCGCCACACGCGACTCGCGGCCGCTCACAGCCCAGCACACGGCCCAGATCCGCAGCCCGAACGCGGGCAGGCGCTGTGAGCGGCGGCCGCTACCGTCCAGGCACCACATCACCCACATAACGCTCCACCACGGCCTGGTCCCACCTCGGGTCCGACTGCCGCAACCATGCCGGTGCCAGTCATGCCACCCGCCGATCCCGGCCGGTCGCAGACCCGCACCTCGCGGCGGCATCCCTGGTCACACCAGCCACCCGCACCACGTCCGGCGCCGCACCCGAGCGCCCACCTCAACCAACCCCCATTCGCCACGCCCGGCCACGTACCCGGTGGCCCGGCCGGTGCCGCGCGCCCACACCGCAGGAGGATCCCCATGACCGCACCGCGCAAGACCGCCAAGGCCAGCACGACCGCGCAGACGTCCACCAGCCAGGACGACACCGGCACCGCCGACGCTGTCCCGGCCACCCCGACGCCGACCGTCCGCGTCATGATCGTCTGCATTCCGGCCGAGCTGCCCGCCCAGGCACTCACCAGCCGGACGCTCGACCAGCACTTCGGTGTCTCCGGCACCCTCGTCCACCGCTTCTGGGCCAGCCCCAGCCGGTGGCTGTGGCAGCGCAGCCAGCTCGTCAACCCGCGCAGCGGGCACCCGACCTACTGCGCCGGAGGACCGATCCGGCTGCTCGACCTCACCGGTATGCGCCACGCCGCCGGCGTCGGCGCCGCGATCCGTCACCAGCTGTGGTCCCGAGTCGTGCAGGGCACCCGCCCGGCGATGCCGTGGCCGCAGCTGCTGCAGCAGCATCTCGCCGACCCGGCGAAGCTGCCGCTGCCGGACGCGATCGCGAAGTACCACAACCAGCCCCGCGTCATCGCGATGCGGATGCACAACACCGTCGCCTACGGCGCCGCCCGCCTCGACCTCCGCGAGCTGGAGATGTTCCAGGGCGGCCCGGTCGCCTACCAGCACTACTGCGCCATCACGGCGATCGCCGCCGACACGGTCCTCACCGTCGACGGCCACCGCCTGACCCCGGCCAGCGACGCGTTCGCCCACCGGGTGACCTACCTCGAGCAGGCCAGCCACTACCTGGCGACCCTCGACGACAACCAGCGACTGCTCAGCATCGCCCTCTGACCCCGGTCACCGACCGGCGAGCAGCATCCGCTCGGCAGGTCGTGCCACGCGTCGTCGGCCCCGCCGCGACCGATCGCCACGATCTTCCTCGTCCCGCACGACTACACCCGAACCCCGGACGGCGTGAGCATCGGCACCCGCACCCTGGCCCGACCACGCCGCCCCTGATACCCCAACCGGTACCGGTCGGGCCAGCCACTGCCATCCCTGCACCCGAAGGATGTCCAGCAGGCTGCCCGGCCGGCACCACCCCCTTGAGCCCGGGTGAGCCGCCGCCAGCGCACCCGGCCCGCAGGCCCGGCGTTCACACCCGTGCGTTCGCCGTCCCGCCGATCTGTGGCCGTCCGCGTTCGGAACACCCACCGATCTCGACGCCTGGCCTCGGCGGCCTGGTAGTGCGCGGCAGCAGGCCGACGCCGGGACCGCAGCGCAGCCGGGCAGGCGACCCAGCCGCCTCATCCTCGTTCCCGGCTGGCAATGCATCCCGGGCCACACCATCTCCCACTGAATCCTTGCGCCCGAACGGTGACCGAGCCGTCGGGCCGAGTCCTGCAATCACCATGTCTGGCCGTGATGCCCAACGCCGGTCAGGCGGTATGCATCACGGCCTCCTGCCCCGTGAGGAGCCCGACTACCGATGGCGAAACAGACCCGCACGATCCTCATCGACGATCTCGACGCCAGCACCGACGGCGTCGGCAGCCGTCGCTTCGCGCTCGACGGCGTCGAGTACGAGATCGACCTGGCCGACCACAACCTGGCCCGGCTGCGCGCCGCCCTCGCACCGTTCATCGCCGCCGGCCGACGCCTGCCCAAGCAGCGGCGCTCGGCCCCGCGCCGCCGCGGCCGCACGTCCGGCAACGCCGGCAGCAACCAGTAACCGGCGACCGCCATGGTCCGGACGCAGGCCCGCCGCACGCGACTTGCCTTCCCGGACCGATCAAGCGTGCATCAGTGCACGTCCCATCCACACACCCAGCTCACCTGGGAGACGCAGGAGACTCGTATGCCCGATCAGAGCTCGAACACGGCCACCGCCGACGCGCTGGCGCACCTGGACAAGAAGTCCCGGCAGCTGCTCGGCGCGCTCACCGTCCTCGGCGCCACGACGGCCGGCAACCTCGCCGTCCACGTCGGCTTCGCCTACTCCACCACGACACCGAAACTGCGCAAACTCGCCGCCGCCGGACTCGTGGAACCCCACACCGCCGACAGCGGCCAAACCGTGTGGCGGCTCACCACCGACGGCCACACGCTGGTCGCCGCATCCACCCTCGCCGCCCCCAATGCGGCCGCAGCAACGGACACCGACGAGCAGCAGCCTGCCATCCGGCACGCGGCCGACCCCGACGTGCCGGCCGAACGCGACGCTGTGCCGTCCGTGCCGGCACCGCACCAGCCCCCGGACAGGCACACCTGCGAGGCCGCCGACGCTGGCCGTAACGGCGCCACAGGGACCGAGCCGAGCCAGGAGCCACTGGCCGCCGAGCCCCCGCCCGCGGCATACACCGATGCCAGTGGCGAGCTGACGACCGCGGTCCCGACGAGCGGGGAACCGCACCCGGCCGCACCCGCCGGCAGCAGCTCCGCCGAACCAGCCGCCGGCGCCACCGGCCACGGCACCGTGCCCGCACCGTCCGACCCGCCGAACAGTGCACAGCCCAAGCGCCGGGGACCAGGGGAACTGGACCGCGCCATCCTGGCCATCCTGGCGGCGCACCCGGAGCAGACCTACAAGGTCGGCGAACTGAGCAAACTGGTCGACCGCGCCGACCAAGGAACGGGACTACCGAAGGCCAGCCCCGGCGCGGTCGTCCTCGCCGCGCAGCGCCTCGTCGCGCACGGCAAAGCCACGCTCGCGGTGGAACAGCCCGCCAGCTTCCAGCTGCACCACGACGCCGCAGCAGCCGCCTCGGCCGACGCGGCGACGTCGATCTGACCGATCCGGATCGCCCGAGGGCGGACGCCGGAAGTTCGCCCAACCCACATCCGCCCTCGGCGCTCCCAAACCACAGGAGCGTCCCATTGTCCCCTCTGCTCACCGCCATCCTCAACACCGCCGGCGGCGTCCTGGCCGGCATCGCCTGCCTGACGCTGCCGCTGCTACGGCAGCGCCGCGCCCTGCACATCGCCCGCCATCAGGCCGGACACGACGACACCACCGGCCTGCCCAACCGCCGCACCCTGCTCACCGCCCTCGGACGAGCGCAACACCGTGACCGGCCGTTCGGCCTGGTCCTGCTCGACCTCAACCGGTTCAAGGCCGTCAACGACACCTACGGCCACGAAGCCGGCAACGACCTCCTCATCGCCGTCGGACAACGGCTGACCAGCCTGCCCATACGGGCGATGGCCGCACGGCTGTCCGGAGACGAGTTCGCCCTCCTCGTCGACGGCGGACCGGACGAGGTCGGCAACGCCGCACGCCACGCCGCGTCGGTCATCGCCGCCGAACCGTTCGCGCTCCCCAGCGGCGCCCAGGTGGCCATCCGCGCCAGCGTCGGCTACACCACCGGCCGGGTCGGCGTGCCCGTCCGGGACCTGCTGCGCGAAGCCGACGCGGCCGTCTACTGGGCCAAGGACGGCATCGACGACGTCAGCCGCTACCACCCGGACGTCACCACACCCGGGAACACGAGACAGCGGTGCCGCGACCGCCGCTGACCACACCGCCCAGCAGCCCCTGCACCACCCTGCCGCCGATGTCCCCCGACCTGGGAGGCATCGGCGGTTTCCGCATGCGCTCGAGCCGCACGCCCGGACGGCCGCACCGGCCGGCCCGGCATGGCGGCCTCGGCGCATCCGCGCGGGGCCACTCGTCGCACCAACCCCATCGCAGCACACCGTCCGGCGGCATCGCCGGACCATCCACAGTGGAGGAACAATGTCGTACCAGCCAGGGCAGCGCGTCGCGCTCGCCCGCATCGCCGAGCCCGCAACCGACCTGCGGATCGGCGACGAAGGCACCATCCTCACGGTCGACCACGACCAGCAGCATGTCACCGTCGCCTGGGACCAGGGTCCGGCCCGGACCATGAGGCTACGCGGCGGTGACGAGCTCATCGTGATCCCGGCAGCCGACCAGACGCTAGCCGAACCGGTGACCAGCGGCTGCCGTCCCGGCATCACCTGGCCCGACGTGCTCGGCGCGTTGCGCACCGTGGGCACCGCAGACGGGTCGGCTGCCGCTGAACGGTGGCGTCAGGACGCCCTCGGCGCGGACATCACCGGCCCGGCCACGGCCATCGCCGGACGCATCCTCGCCGGCATCCGCGACAACGATCCCGCCATCCTCGCCACCCTGCCCGCCGCGACCGGCTGGGCCACGCAGCAGACCGGCCACCAGCCGGCGGGCGGCACCCGCCTGCCGGGCGAGCGGCGGCGGCAGCTCGAGGCCGCGTATCTCGAGGGATTCGTCGACGCGGTCATCGGGACGATCGCCGTGGCCTGCCATCGCATCCTGCACCCCACCGGCGACGACGGAGACCTGTCCCACCTGCACCCGGACCGGGTGACGCTGGGCAGCGTCGGCGTGTTCTCCGGCGACTGGAACGCCGCCGACGGCGACACCGGATTCCCGCTGACTGCCGGCTACGTCGGGACGCTGCTGGACCGGTGGAACGGCTGGGCGGTATTCGCCTGCACCCGCACGGTCGCCGAGGCGATCGTCGCCGACCTGCAGCAGGACCGCGACGCCCGCCGCATGGCATACGCCGCCGGGACACCGGAGACCGACCTGGACCGCAAGGTCGACGAAGAGTGTCCGCGGCTGTCGTGGGACGGCGATGCCATCGTCGCCGACTCCGCCGTCCAGACCGGCGACCCGGAGGCGATCGAGCGGATCACACCCCGGCCGGACGGCCGGTACGTGGTGATGGGCTGGTCCTGGTGCTGGGAGGCCGTCGACCCGTACGACTGTGCCCGCATCGTCGGCGACCTCCCTGAACCCGGCCGGGAACAGGAATGGGTTCTGCTCACCCACGTTCCCTACACGGTCGTGGCGCCCGACCCGTACACGGCCGGGAATCGCCACACTCCCGGACCGGACCTCGGCTACACCGCTGAACTGCGCCTTGGCGGAGTTCCGGTCGCCGCCATCACCGCGGCCCCCGTCCCGGCCGCCGCGGCCACGGCGCGGCTGACCGCCGTCACGGGCCGGTTCGACGCGGCGCGCTGGCAGGCCTACGTCGCGGGGGCCCGCCGCTGCGGCGAACCGATGACCGAATCCGGCGTCCTCGACGCTCTCATCCAGGAGGCCGAGCTCGGCGCCGAGGCCGCCAGCATCGCCCCCACCGGCGACACTCTCGTCAGGTTGCTTGACGACACCGGCGCCATCCGGGAAGTCCGGAGGGTCAGCCCTGCCCCGGCCGGCGCCCAGGACTACGCCGCACTCCGCGGACGTCTCGCGGCCGTGGGCGCCGGCGGATGGGTCTGGCAGATCTTCAACGGCCGCGGCTGGCGCCACCTGACCAACGCCACCAGCAACCCCCAGGCGGCCGCAGGCGACCCGGATCCGGGCGCTGCCAGCTGACGCCACACCGCAACCCGCCCAGCACCAAACCCCACACCACAGGACCCGCGACCGCGGCACCGGCCGACACCGGCGCCGCGGTCGCCGCCGTGCCTATGCCCGGCCACGCCCACATGCCCGACACCGAAGGAGCACACCGGCCATGCCGATCCCACCCGCAACCATCAACAACCGCACCGGCGCCCAGCGCACCTGCTCGGACGCCGCTGCCCGGCAGGATCGCATCCTCGCCGAGACCCGCGAGGTCGCCATCGCCTCGGCCGGCCTTGCCGCGGAGCTGCTCCCCGCCGGCTGGACCACCCACGCCGCGCCGTCGCCGGACCGGACCATGTACCTGCTGATCCTCACCCCGCCGGCCGGCACCGCCCACGCTCAGCTCGTCGCCCCGCACGCCGGGCGCGGCTGGGCCATCGGGATCACCGACCCTGCGGCCGGCACCGACACCGTCCTGCGCACCGCCGGCGGCACGGTGGCCTACCAGGCGACCCTCGCCGACGCCGTCCACGCCGCCCGCACCGCCACCCAACTCGCCGCACCCGATGCCCGCCCCACCGTCCCCCGGCACGGGCAGGTCCTGCGGACGAGCCGATACGTCGACAGCAACTGCCTCATCGGCACCGCCGACCCGGACCGGCCACATCTGGCCCACGTCCGCGGCGTTGCACGGGGCGGCCACCCGCACGTCATGCTGCCGACCCTCCGGCGGATCTGGGCCGCGACCAGCCGCGACAGCACCCGGCTCACGGCCGTGCTGCTCGCGCACGACTGGCATCACCTCGACCCCGCCACCACCGGAGGTTCGCGGGTGGTCGCCGGGATAGGGCGCATCCACGACGCCAAGCCCGAACCGGTCACTGTCGTCCCGCTCGCCACCGCCGGCGAACTCGACGCCGCCTGGATATACCTGCTCGACCCAGGTGAGGACACCGTCACCGTCCACACCGGCGACGGCGACCCGATCAGCCGGCACCCGCTCGACTCCTGATCACCCGGGTGCCGCATCAGGCGAACACCACCCGGCACGACCGGCCGCCCTGCGACGGCCGTTGCACGCGGCGCCATCCGCGCGCCTCAGCGGATTCGGGCAGCGGACCCTTCGCCACTGCGACCCCTACTTGAGGCGCCGCAGCGCCGTGGCCTCACCCGCCGCTCCGGGAAGGACAACCTCCTCATGCGTCACCCCACATCCACTGCCAGCACGACCGCGACACATCCCGGCCTCCGCGCTCGCCAAGCGGGCACCGCAGGACCGGCGCACCCGCTGGAGCGGCAGTGACCGGCCGGGTGCTCGTCCTGTGCGCCGGTCTGGTCTGTGCCGTCATCGTCGTCTGCGCAGGCCTGGCCGGCGCCGTGTTCGTCCACGGGGCAGCCACCGGCTGCGCGCCGACCGGCACCACGTCACCGGGCGCAGGGACGCAGACGGCGGCCGGAACCTACCCGCCGATCGGGGACTGGGACGGCATCCAAGTCGGCAACGCCGCCGCGATCATCACCACCGGGGCAACGCGGGGGCTCCCGGCGCGGGCGTGGGTGATCGCCGTGGCCACCGCCATGCAGGAGTCGAACCTGCGCAACCTCGACCACGGCGACCGCGACTCGGTCGGGCTGTTCCAGCAACGGCCGTCGCAAGGCTGGGGCACCCCAGCACAACTCCTCGATCCCGGCTACGCCGCCGGGAAGTTCTACGAGCGGCTCGTCACCGTCGACGGCTGGCAGACGATGCCGCTCACTGACGCCGCCCAGGCCGTCCAGCGCAGCGCCTACCCCGACGCCTACGCCATATGGGAACCCGACGCCACCACCATCGTGGAACACGTCACCGGCCTCGCCGCCTGCACCACGACGGTCGCAGGCAGCGGCTGGACCCAGCCCGTCCACGCCCACATCGGCTCCGGCTTCCGTACCACGGACCGGCCCGGCCACGACGGCGTCGACCTCATCACCGACCGCGGCACCCCCATCCACGCCGCCGCAGCCGGAACCGTCAGCCGCGTGCGCTGCAACGCCACCGACACCCGCACCGGGCAACCGTGGGGCTGCGACCGCGACGGCGACCCCACCCTGACCCGCGGGTGCGGCTGGTACGTCGACATCGACCACCCCGGCGGCATCGTCACCCGCTACTGCCACATGCAGACCCGGGCCGCCGTCGCCGAAGGCCAACCCGTCGCCGCCGGGCAGGTTATCGGCATTGTCGGCAGCACCGGCCACTCGTCCGGACCCCACCTGCACTACGAGGTCCACCGGACCGCCGACGGCAGCCACGACGACAGCTCGGGCACCGCCGTCGACCCCGTGCCGTTCATGGTCACCGTCGGCGCGCCCCTCGGCCGCTAGCCGACATGACGCGGCCCGGTGCGTCGCAGCAACCGGCCGGCCATTCATCCGCTGCGCGCTAGCCGTCCGTCGGTGCACGCACCGACACGCCAGCGCGCAGTGCCCGCTGCCAAACCCGATCCGTGCCGGCGCATCCGCCGGCCAACCACTGCAAGGAGTACCCGCGACATGGGAACCCGAGGCTACGTCGGCTGTGCCGACGCCAACGACCCGACACTGCTGCACCTGCGATACGTGCACCTCGACGCCGACCCGGACGTCATGGTGCCGGCCATCACCGCCATCCAGCAGGACACTTTCGGCGGCGACACCGCCGCCACCGTCACCGCCCTGCTGCGCTGCACCTGGGCCTATCTCGGCGCCGACGTGACCGCTGACGCCACGTTCCTCGACGGCGACACCGCCATCACCGGCGTCGGCATGGCCATCGAAGCCAACCCGGCCAACCCGCCCCTCACCGTCCCCGCCGACCGGATCGAACACCTCAACGGCCAGTGGATCTACCTGCTCGACCCGCAGGCGAACACCCTCACGGTCCTGACGGCCGACGACCACGACGCGCCCGCCGCGACCCACACGTTCGCCGATCCCGGATCATCCGGCGCCGAGGTGACACCGTGACCACCGCGACCCCGCCCGCCGACCCGGCTGGCTGCCTGGCCACACCCGCGCCGGCCCCGTGCTATTGGCGGCAGCGAGCCGAACAGGCCGAGGCCGAGCTCGCGGCCCTCGCCCTCGAGCGCCAGCAGATCCGTCAGCGCCTCCACCACGGCGTCGCCGCCGGGAACCTCGACCCCGACGTCGTCGATGAGATCCTCACCGCCCTCGGCATGCCGCCACTGCGCCGGTTCTGGACGGTGCGCCTCCAGCTCGCGGTGACCGTGATCGTCCCCGCCCACGACGCCGACGGCGCGGACGACGCCGCCCGCGAGGCCATCGATAGCATCCTGAACACCGTCGAGGCCGTCGACTCGTACAGCGACTTCGACATCACCGGTGCCGGCCCGGCGACCCCTGGCGACCTCGCCGACGAGCAGCGCGAGGAACATCCGTGACGCGCCGCCTATGGTTCCGCCTGCGTGCCGTACTGCTGCACGCCGAGCACGCCCTCATCCGCACCACCAACCAGCCAGGCAGACCAGCGCCGGCCCTCATCCTGCACGACAACCCTCATCCGGTGCTCGGCGGCAACGGCACCCCACCGCTGCACGCCACACCGCCCGCCGGCGCCGTCCACATCGACGAGGACCCGCAGTTCGGAGCCGCACCGGGCACCACGCGTCCACCTGGCTCGCTGCTGCGGCTGCCGCTGCGGGCACGGTCGCCGCTGACCGGCGAGCCGCTGCGCGACGTGCTGCGCCGTGGTGCGCACGCCGGGCACGTCTGGTGCATTATCGACGTCGACCCGGCCGGACTGCTCGCCATCACCACCTGCGCCATCCGCGACTGCGGTGACGTCCCGCACGGCGCGGCCTGGCGCGCGGCGCAGCTCACCGCGGCCGGGCTCGGGAGCTATCCCGGCCAGACCTGTCCCGGCTACCGCGAGCACGGCGGCGTCGTCGCCCGGTTCCTGCCGGCCGTCGTGACCCGGCTCATCGCCGACATCCGCGGCAGCCACACCACCACCGGGTTCAGCGTCGAGACCGGCAGCGCCGGGACGTGGCTGGTCGGCGCCCTCGGTGACCGCACCGAGCTGCGCACCGGCGCCGCCGGCTGGTGCCGGGTCTCCCACCCCGAGTTGACCTGGACGGCCGAACCGTTGCCGGTCCGTGCTACGGAACCCGAGGCGGTCTTCGGCTCCGGCGGCCCGCACGGCAACCTCGACCGCTGCCGCATCTGCGGCGCGGTCGACGAGACCCGCTCCAGCGAACACCCGCCGACGGCCGTATACCGCTACGACCGTACGACCCGGTGCACAGTCTGCGGCTCCTGGGAAGGTTCGCACCTGGATCTCGGCTGGCAATCGCACCCACGGCCGTGGCCACCCCAGCCAGGAGCCGAATCCCAGCCGCGCTGCTGACCGGCACTCGCCCCTCCGGACCGCGGCCGACACGACCGGGACCTCGAGCGCGACCGCATTGCGGCACCGCGGGGCCGGCGGCGACGACAACGCGTGCCCGGTGACGACGTCACCGGCGTGCGCACACATCTCAAACGTTCCGGGCAGCCACCTGCCCCCTCCTGCCACGCGGCGGGACCGGGCTGGCAAGCCCCTGTCTCCCACGCGCGGACATCGCATCCGCCCGCGCGCCCGGAGACGGGCGCGCGGGCCTGACCCGAACGAGGCCACCATGACCACAGCACCCGAACCGCCCGCGAGCTCCACCGGCCCCGCCGCCGAGGAAGAGCCGCCGCCCGGCCGCCGGCCGGGATACCTGCACCGCAAGGTCGCCCTGTTCCTGGCCGACCACCCCGAGGACACCTTCAAGGTCGGCGACCTGACCACCGCCATCGACGCGCCGTCCAAAGGCGCCGTGTTCGAGGTCCTCAAACGCCTCGCCGCCGCCGGCCACGCCACCCACACCCGGGACCCGCACCACCGGTTCCGGATCACCCAGGCCGGGATCGACGCCGCCGGGACACTTCCCGCCGCACCGGCCGGTCCGCCCACAGGCGGCGGCGGATCGGGGCGGTCCGCACGGCGCGGCCCGATCCTGCGCCCGAACGGCGAGCGGTATTTTCCGCGCAGCCTGGCCGGTGCCGCCGACGTCGATGTGCTGCGCCGCCTGCGCGCCAAGCACATCGCCGTGCTGCTCTACGGGCCGCCCGGCACCGGCAAGACCGCCGTGATCGAGGCCGCGTTCCCCGACCTGCTCACCGTGACGGGCACCGGCGACACCGTCGTGGAGGACCTCCTCGGCACGTTCATCCCGCTGCCTGAGGGCGGCTACGAGTTTGCGTACGGCCCGGCCGTCCAGGCGATGCGGCAGGGCCGGCCGCTGCTGATCGACGACGCCACCCTCATCCCGCCGCGCGTCCTCGCCGTGCTCTACCCGGCCATGGACGGCCGGCGGGTGCTGCACATCCCCAGCTACCGCAACGAACGCGTCGAGGCCGTCGACGGGTTCTACGTCATCGCCGCGCACAACCCCGGCGTCCACGGCGCCGTCCTCAGCGACGCCCTCGCCTCCCGCTTCGACGTCCACATCGAAGTGAGCACCGACTGGGCCCTCGTCAAACGACTCGGCGTGCCCGCACCGGCCATCGACGCCGGGATCGCCCTCAACGACGCCCTGGACGCCGGCCGCGTCACCTGGGCCCCGCAGCTGCGGGAAATGCTCGGCTTCGCCCGCGTCCGCAAAGCCCTCGGCGACGCCGCGGCCATCGCCAACCTCGCCGGCCGCGCCCCGGACGACGACCGTCCCGCCGTCATCGACGCGCTGTCCACCGCGTTCGGCACCACCGTCACGCCGCTCGCCCTCGGCCCGCAGCGCTAACCCCACCCAACGGAAGAAAGGCATCCGCGTCATGCCGAACCCTGCCACGCACCTGCACCCCGCCGGGAGCTCCGGCACCGCGCCCGACCCCGACTGGATCCTCTGGGACCGGGCCTGGACCCGAGCGTTCGCCACCCTCACCGGCCGCACCGGCCTCACCGTGGTCGTCGCACCCGGCGCGGGCGGCGGCGCACCCGCCTGCTTCTACCCGGCCCTCGGCCGCGCCGAGGTCGACGCCGCCCACATCGGCGACCCCGACACCACCGACCCGCGCCGCGCCCGCCACAAGCAGATCGTCGCCACCGCCTACGGACTCCTCGTCCACGAAGCCGCCCACGCCGCCCACAGCCACTGGACCGCCCCGCCGGGCACCCCACCGATCGTCGCGACCGTGGCGGACCTCCTCGAGGAGTCCCGCGCCGAAGGCCGCCAGCGGACCCGCCGCCGCGGCGACCGCCGCTGGCTGCGCCACACCACCCGAACACTGCTCCACCCCGACGACACCCCCGTCGACGACCTCTGGCACGCCGCCTACCTGGCCGGGCTGCTCCTCGCCCGCGCCGACGCCCGCATCCTCACCGCCAAGGACGTCAAACCCGTCCGCGCCGCCGTCCAGCACATTCTCGGCCGCCCCCGCTACCAGCACCTGCGCGCCATCTGGCGGCAGGCCCACACCGTCGACGACACCGACGCCACCACCATGATCGACCTCGCCTGGCAGTGGTGCCACGTCCTCGGCATAGACCCGACCAGCCAGCCGCTCGCCCCCGAACCGGATACCGGCGTGTTCCCCGGCACGCTCGCCGCAGCCCTCGGCGGGTTCCTCGCCGCCCAGGCCGGGCTCACCCCCGCCGCATGGATCGCCGACCGGCACACCGCACCCGCGACCTGGACGCTGCGCGACCCCACCCCAGGCGAACAGCACGCCGCCCGGGTCCTCGCCGCCCGGCTGCGCCGCGCCCGCACCACCAGCCTGGAGGTGACGGCCCGGCCCTCGCCGATCCCGCCGGGCCGGCTGCGCGCCCGCGCCGCGATCACCGCCGACGCCCAGCGCGCCGCCGGGCAACTGCCCACCGCCCGGCCCTGGCAGCAACGCGCCGTCCTGCCCCCGCACAAGCCGACCCTGGGCCTCGCCGTGCTCGTCGACGTCTCCGGCTCGATGACCGCCTTCGCCGAGCCGATGTCCTCGGCCGCCTGGATCCTCGGCAACGCCGCCCGCCGCACCGACGCCACCGTCACCACCATCGCCTTCGGCGAGTCCGTCACCCTGCTCGTCCCGCCCGGCCAGCGACCCGCCCGCGTCCACCAGATGCAGGCCACCGACGGCTACGAACGCTTCACCGACGCCGTCAAACTCGCCGACCAGCTGCTCGACCTCCGCCGGCGCGGCACCGTCCGGATGCTCGCCGTCGTCTCCGACGGCCACTTCTCCCACGACGAACACCACGCCACCCGGCGCCTCCTCGCCACCCTGCACCGTGCCGGCTGCGCCGTCCTGTGGCTGCACCACGCCGACACGGCATGGGCCGTGACCTACCCGGACACCACCACCGTCGCGGTCACCGACCCGGCCGAGGCGATCACGGTGATCGCCGACGCGGCCGTCACCGCCCTCCACCACAGCTGACACACCAGAACAGGCGCGACCCGGCCCGGCCACCGACAGGCAGGACTGCGACTTGACCCCACGGGGAAAGTCGAGCGTCGATGGCTGTGCCTGCGGGCCGGCCTCGGCGGCGCGACACGTGCTGATGGTGCGGCATCGCGGACATCCAAGATCCGTTCGCGACACCGGGGAGCCGACGCCCATGCCCGCCCTGCTTGTCACCGCGACCCAGCCCCGCACCCGCCCATCGGACCACGTCCCCGTCCCCACGGACGTCGTGGACGTCATGCTGTGGCGGATGGCGTTCGACGTCGCCGTGGAGCACCAGCGCGGACCGGCCGGCGACTGCACCAACCTGCGCTGCGCCGGCCAGCGCGGCCCGTGCGAACCCGCCATACACGCCCAGCGCACACTCCACGCCGCCCGCCAGCCGGCCACACCGCCGCACCGGCCGCAGCCCGACCACGTCACGCCGCCCCGCGCACCGGCCGTCGTCGGCCGCGCCACCGTCCCCAGCCGGAACACCGGCCGGTTCACCGGCTGGTTCAACCGCACCACCACCGCCACGCCTGGCCGATGGGGCACCAGCCACCTGCCGCAACGGATTCCCGGCGCAGCACTCGCCGCCTGAACCCCACACCCGGCACGAACCGCGCCCGGACGCATCAGCCCCGCTCGACGGGCGATGCGTCCGGGCGCCTTCGCGTCCGCTGCGCCGACCAGCGGCCCCACCAGCGACAACCCGGCTCGACGTTTCACCAGCCGGTGCCCCGTCGAGCCGAATCGACCCAGGGAGCGACATTCATGCCCAGCCTCAACGAGCTGATCCAGCGCCAGAACGAGATCATCGACCGCGTCGGATGGGCGGTGATGCACATCCTGCCCACCGACGCGGACCCGGACACCGCCGTGCCCTACGCCTACACCGTCGGTCTCACCGCCAAGGCCGCACCGGAACTCGTCATCACCGGATTGCCGCCTCACACCGCCCACGTGCTGCTCAACGACATGGCCACCCGGGTCGCTGACACCGGCCCCATCGCCGACGGCAGCCGCATCCATGATCTGATCGACGGCCTCGACGCCGTCATCATCAACGGCACTTCCGTCGGCCAGATCAGTGCTGGCGCTGCCGTTGCCCGGTACGGCGCCGACCGGGTCCAGCTGCAGCAGATCGTCTGGCCCGACCCGCACGGCAACCTGCCCTGGGACGCCGGCTACCGCGCGGACCTCTACATCCAGCCCCTGCTCGACAGGCCATAGCCCGCGGCGAGCCGACACGGCCCGACCGTTCCGGGGGATCACCCGCCTGTCCACGGCGGACCAGCAGCGACGTGCGGGCCAGTACGGCCGACCCGCACGTCGCGCACGTCGCTCCGCCCGGCCGACCGCTCGTCACGGGCGGTCGAACACGACAAGACATGGCCCTTTTCGTGTTTCAGCCCTTGGGCAGCGGTCCGGGACAGCGTGGTCCAGTCAGGGGCAGACGAGCGTGACCTCATCAGCCGGATGCAGCGCCACCGCACCGTCCGGCACAGATACCTCCAGCAGTGGCATCTCCGCCCGGCAGCGCAGCCCCGCCAGTTCGAACTCGTACGGCATCCGCGCGACCACCGCGGCACCTGCCGCCAGCACCACCGGCCTCCGGTTGGCCACCGGCGCGATCCGGGACCGGTACCCCCGCGCCGAGACGATCAGCAACTCCCGGCGCAGCACCTGCAGCGCGGCGCGGACCGTGTCCCGGCCACACCCGAACCGAAACGCAAGGTCCGCCTCGGCCGGCAGTTCGGCACCGGGCGCGAGCCGGCCGTCGAAGATCTCCTGCCGCAGCATCGCCGCGACCGTGACGTGCCCGATCTGCTGGAACCCGGAGAAGGCCACCCAACCGACTATAGGGCCACAAGGCCCTATAGTCGAGGACGCCGTACGTCACTTCGGTGGCGCTCGATCGGGCAGCGTCCGTCACTGGCCATGAGTAACGGGTCGCCGGCTGCCTGGTAGGCGTCAGCGCCCCCTCGGGTCGGTCGCCCCGCATGGCTCCGCGCCTGGGTGGCCGGCGAGCTCGGCGACGCCGCGCCGTGCGCTCGGGCCCTCGGGTCATCGAAGCGTGCAGGCCTGGGTGCGGTGCCGATTTGCGAAGAATGCGAAGACTTCTCCACAGGCTACGGAAGGGTCTGGCGCCGCCGTCGGCCACTCCGTCACAGTGAATTTCGTCGATCAACTCGATTGGTGTACTCCACGGGGGAGCAGCAGATGACCGACAACACCACCGTCGACGTCGACCCGGACGTCCTTACCCGCCAAGCCGCCGCCGGCCTCGACACGGCCTCCGCCCTGCAGCACGCCGCGACCAGCCTGGGCGCGGCGACCACGACCTGGTCCGACCCCTCGGTCCTGCCGTCGCTGCGGGTCGCCGCAGCGTGGGCGCACGGCTGGGGCCAGCACCTGGACCTGACGGCGGCGCAGATCCAGGCCTGGGCCGCCGCGACCCGGACCGCGGCCGCGGGGTACCGGCTGGCCGACGACGCCGCGGTCCGCATGCTGTCCCAACAGGGCGGCGGCACCGACGACGCTCCGCCTGCCCCCGGCACGGCCGAGACAGTTCCCGCCGTCGCAACCCCGGCCGCGGTGCCCGAGGCCGGTGCCGCCGGTCCGCTCAGTCTCGCCGAGGCGCTCACCGGACCGTTCGCGCGCTTCCAGTCCGGCGCCGACGTCGCCGCGATCGGCGCGACCCTCACCGACCTTGCCACTGACACCCGTGCCCTCGCCGCCGGCCTGGAATGGCACGGCTCGGCAGCCCACGCCGCAGTAACAGCCGTCGACGGGCTCACGACACGGATCGCCGCGGCCGCGGAACCGCTGACTACCGGCGGCTCCGCATGCGCCGCCCACGCCGCGGCGCAACTGCACGACCGCAGCCTCCTCGCCGACCTGCTCACCCTTCCAGACGCGGCAGACACCACAGCTCAGCACGACCGGCAGGCCCTCCTCGCCCGCATGCGTGCAGCCGAACAACGGCTGATCACCCTGCTGGTCGGCCTATGGCCACCCACCAGCGGGAACGCCGCCTCGATCATCCCGCCAGGGCCGACCGGCGGCGGATGGGCGGCGACAGCAGCACCGGCCACCGCGGCCGTAACCGATCCGCCTGGGTCGACAGGTACGTGGCGGCACCTGGAACGCTGGCCTGACACGCTCGACGTGCCATGGCATGACGCTGCCGGAATGCAGGACGTTGCCTTGGCCGCGGCGCCGCCGGACGAAGGCGATGCCGAGCAGCAGATCGTGCTGGGCGGGTCGGCTCCTGCAGCGCCAGCGCAGACCTACGTCGTGCGCGACGGTGACACCCTGTCCGGCATCGCCCGGCAGCACCTCGGTGACTCGCAACGCTGGCCGGAGCTGTATGCGCTCAACCGCGGCACACCGCAGCCGGACGGCCTGCGGCTGACGGACCCCGACCTGCTCGAGCCCGGCTGGCGACTGCGTCTACCCGACACGACCCCCGACCGGCAGCCGCTGACACCCGGCCCGACCGACCTGGACCAACCACCGCAAACAAGCCACACCACCCCGCAGACCGCCGCGCCACCAGCGGCCGCACCCACGACCGTGCAGACCCCCGTCGACCCCAGCGCCGACGATCCGGCCCTACCGGCCTGGCTGTCGCACAGCCTCGTCGCCGCCGGCGCGGCGACCCTCGGCGCCGCCGCGACCGCTGCCGTCCTGCTGCACGCCACACAACCACGAGAACAGCCAGCATCGACGTCCCTACCCGCCCCGGGAACGTCCCCTCACCCCGGGCCCCCCGCCGCGGCCCACACACACCCGCAGCCCGTCATCGCCGCACCCGACGCCCCACAACGCCCCGTAGCCAGCGACCATCGCCGCTCACCTAGCCGCTCCATCAGCCACACCGGAGGCGCCGACCAGAGCACCAGCGAGCCCAACGACGCACCCGACGGCCGCAGCGATCTGCGCCCCGAGCCTCCAGCAAACGTGCACACCGAGGTCAGCACCACCACCGCGCTGCACACCCTTGAGCCGAACACTGCCAGGCCGCACGGCGCCGAACCGACACCACCGGTCACCTGCCACAGCACGGCACAGCACCCGGCCACGACGACGGGATGGGAGCGTGCGGGCCTCGGCTTGATCGGCCCCGGAGCGCATGCCGTCGCCCGCGCCGTCCTGATCACCGCCACAGCCGCGGCCAGCCTCGACGGTGCCGCTCAGCGAACGCTGATCGCCGCGGCGGATCTCGGCATGCTGCTTGGCTCGAGTGCCGATACAAAGCCGCCGGCGCTGACAGGCGTGGAGATCGCTCACGACCATGCCACGCTGCTCACCACAGCAGAGGAAGCCCTGCTGCAGCGCGCCCGCACCACCACCACCACCGAGCCGATACCCGATGACCGCGACGGACCCCTGCATCCCGGCGAGCACAGCGAGCTGGACCAGGACCAGCTGGCGGCCATCTGCGGCGCTGCTGGGGCGGCACCGCTGGTCCTGCTCAGCGCCACCCCGCACGCAGCGGATCACGCTCGCTGGGCGGCGCTGCTGATCCAGGGGCGGCCTCTCGGCATCCGAGCCGTCTTCCTCGGGCCCTGGACCGTCGGCACCACCATCCACATCACGGCCGCCGGCGCCATCACCCACACCGACGGCGATCCCCACGAACTCACCGCATGGCTCGACGCCCACACGAACCTGCTGCCGATCGCAACCGCCGAACACGTCCTCACCCAGTTGGCCACAGCAACGCGGTCCGGGACCACAACCACGGACGACGAGACGACCGGACAGCACGACGAACTCGCCGAGGCCGCTGCGAGCGACACCCGTCCCAGCACGATCCGAACACGCCACGATCCGATCGATGCAGGGGCGCCAGTCGACCTGCACGCGCTGGCAGCGCTGGCACCTGAAACGTCGGTAATCCCCGCCCCTGCGTCGGCGACCGCACCATCGTCACCAGCAATCGACGATGCCGAGGCCGGGCCACCGCACCAGGACGAGGCAGCATCGGCCTCGGCGGCCGGCACCGCCGATACGCCGCTGGCACCGATCCGGGTCACGGTGCTCGGCACGCCGCGCATCGCCGACGGGCCGCCACCGAAAGAACCGCTGCGAGCCAAAGCGCTCGAGCTGCTCGTCTACCTGATCGCCCGAGGCGGCGCCGCGTCCCAGGACGCCATCATCGAAGACCTGCTCCCCGACGCGCCGTTCTCCAAAGCCGGACACCGCCTGCACACCTACGTCTCCAACCTCCGCCGCGTCCTCACCCACCTGACCCCACCAGAGCACCGACGCACCTACATCGACCTCGTCGCCAAACGCTACGGACTCAACCGCGACGCGTTCGACGTCGACCTCTGGAACATGCACGACGCCCTGACCGACGCCGCCACAGCGACAGACCCGGTCGTCCGGACCGCTGCGCTGCACCGGGCGGTCGACGCCTACACCGGCTCACTCGCCGATACCACCACCTACGAATGGGCCGAACCATATCGGGAAGACATCCGCCGCCAAGCCGCCAGCGCCGCAGCCACCCTCGCCGACGCCCTGCGCAACCAGCCCGCCGAAGCCCTCACCGTGCTCGGCACCGCACTACGCCACCACCCGCACGACGAAGCCCTGTACCGGGCCGCGATGCGCCACCATGCCGCCCTGGGCGACACCACCGCCATCCGCACCCTGCACCACACCCTGACCGAACGCCTCCACGACGTCGACGCCACACCCAGCCAGCAGACCAACGCCCTCGTCCAGCAACTGCTCGCGCAACCCGGCCCAGATGGCGGGATCCGGCCGCCGCGGAAGGAGGCTGCGTGAACGCCTCACTATCCACAGCCAGCCACTCTCTATCCACAAGCTTGTCCACAGGTGCGTCCACAGCAGACTCCGTGCACGTAACACCTGGCTGGTCCGACCTCGAGGTCCCACAGCCCGTGCCGGGTATCAACCAGCTCGACGCCGATCTGCAGAAGACCGTCAAGCGGACGTCGTACATGCGGCAGCTGTTCTATGTCGTGGTGCTGCTCGTCGCCCTGGCCGGGCAGGTGTCCGGCGCGGTGGAGGCGCTGGGCATTCCGCTGATCTGGGCGATTCCCGCGGTCGGGGCGTTGGAGCTCGGCGGCATCGTCGTGCTCGCGAACGCCGACGTGCGCCG
>NZ_JBEPEH010000012.1:236570-271726 GCF_040300725.1 Dactylosporangium sp. NPDC000244 | reverse complement strand
ACGGCGACGATCTCCCCGGCCGCGACCGACATCGAGGCCCCGGCGAGCGCGGCGGTGGACCCGAACGACTTGTGCAGGTCCTCGGCGGACAGCAGTGGGGTCATCGACATGCCCGGGACTCTACACGACAGGTATACATGGTGTGTATACCCGTCGCGTAGACCGGCCGACCTGCACAAATGGAGTACTGCAGCGGTAGGGGTGTTTGTGCCATTGCGGGCGCATATGAGTGGCCGGGCTCACATCCATGGCGAATTGTCCGGTTCGAGGTTCTTGGTGATGACTAGGTTCACCGGAAACCCCCGACCGGAAGGAGTCCCGTGCGCCTGCCCGCCTTTTTGCAGTCCCGCCGTGCCCGCCTGGCCGCCGTGGCCGTCATCGTCGCCGTGCCCGCCGTCACGCTGCCCATCGTGTTCTCGAGCCGCGACGGCGGTGGCCTGCCCGGCAGCGTCGGTGCCGACAGCGCCTACGCGTTCCCGGCCACCCCGGACCACATCCCGGACACGCCCGTCCGCGTGAACCAGGTCGGCTACCTGCCGGACGGCCCGAAGCGGGCCACCGTCATCTCCGACTCCGACAAGCCGCTGCCGTGGCAGCTCAAGGACAACGCCGGCAAGGTCGTCGCCTCCGGCGAGTCCGAGCCCCGCGGCCTCGACCCGAGCTCGGGGCAGAACACGCACGTCGTGGACTTCAGTGCCTACCGTGGCACCGGGGACACCTACACGCTCGAGGTCGACGGCAAGGCCAGCCTCCCGTTCGACCTGGACCCGAAGGCGTACCGCCAGCTCAGCATCGACGCGCTGTCGTTCTACTACCCGCAGCGCAGCGGCACAGCCATCGACAACGCCATCGCGCCCGGCTACGGCCGCAAGGCCGGGCACGCCGCGGACAGCCCCAACGGCGGGGACTCCAAGGTGCCGTGCCAGCCGGGCGTCTGCGACTACAGCCTGGACGTCACCGGCGGCTGGTACGACGCCGGCGACCAGGGCAAGTACGTCGTGAACGGCGGGATCTCCGTCGCGCAGCTCATGAGCTCGTACGAGCGCTCCCCCAAGGCGGCCGAGGCCCGCGCCCTGCGCCTGCCCGAGCACGGCGGCAAGACCCCGGACGTGCTCGCCGAGGCCCGCTGGGAGCTCGACTTCCTCACGAAGATGCAGGTCCCGGCCGGGCAGCCGCTCGCCGGCATGGCCCACCACAAGGTGCACGACGCCGGCTGGACCGCGCTGCCGACCGACCCGGCCGCCGACGACCAGCAGCGGCAGCTGCACGCCCCGTCGACCGCCGCGACCCTGAACCTCGCCGCCGCGGCCGCGCAGGGCGCGCGGGTCTTCGCGCCGTACGACAAGGCGTACTCGGAGAAGCTGCTGAACGCGGCCAAGACCGCGTACGCCGCGGCGGTGGCCCACCCGACCATGTACGCGCCGGACTCGGACTCGACCGGCGGCGGCGCGTACGGCGACACCGACGTCAGCGACGAGTTCTACTGGGCCGCGGCCGAGCTGTTCATCACGACCGGCGACAAGGAGTACTCCACCGCGGTCACCAGCTCGCCCCTGCACAAGGCCGACGTGTTCGCCTCGGCGTTCGACTGGCGCGCGACCGCGGCCCTGGGCCGGCTCGACCTCGCGAGCATCGACAACAAGCTCCCCGACCGGGACCGGGTGCGCCAGTCCGTGATCGACGGCGCCGACCGGCAGCTCAAGACCATGGACGGCCAGGCCTACGGGCAGCCGTACGCGCCCCCGGCCGGCTACGACTGGGGCTCCAACAGCCAGATCCTCAACAACCTGGCGGTCGTCGGCACCGCGTTCGACCTGACCGGGAAGGCGAAGTACCGCGACGGCGTGCTGTCCGGGATGGACTACATCCTCGGCCGCAACGCGCTGAACCAGTCCTACGTCACCGGCTACGGCGAGAAGGCGTCGAAGAACCAGCACAGCCGCTGGTACGCCCACCAGCTCGACCCGAAGCTGCCCAGCCCGCCGCGCGGCACCCTCGCCGGCGGCCCGAACTCGAACCTGCAGGACGAGGTCGCGGGCAACGCGCTGCGCGGCTGCAAGCCGCAGCTGTGCTACATGGACGACATCATGTCGTGGTCGACGAACGAGCTGACCATCAACTGGAACGCGTCCCTGGCCTGGGTCTCGACCTTCGTGGCCGACCAGACCTGAGTCAGTCCTACCTAGTCGCCCGGCGGCCAGGGATCGCCCCATTCGGCGTCCCTGGCCGCCTTGTACAGCGGGCCCTCCCGCTTGGGCACCAGGACCGGCCCGACGCTCGTGTCGGGCCGGCACACCTGGAGGGTGACGAGCCCCTTGCGGAACACCGGGTGCCGCACGACGCGGCCGGGCGCTCCCGCCGGGGCTTTGAGGGCCGCCACGAAGCTGTACTTCTCGTCCTCGTACCCGAGGCTGGCGTCCTTGAGCCGCCGGTGCAGCGCCGAGCGGTTCACCCGGGCGGCGAAGTGGCACCAGTCCTTGCCCGTCATCCCGCACGCCAGCTGGTGCGGGCAGGGGGCGGCGATGTGCCACCCGGCCTCGATCAGCTGGTCGCGGGCGGCGAGCATCCGGCGGTACCCCGGCGGCGTCCCCGGCTCGACGAGCACCACGGCCGTCGTCGCCGCCGCGGCCGCCTGGGCCACGAGCGTGCGCTGATCCTCCTCGTCCAGCTCGGTGAGCACGTAGGACGCGGTCACCAGGCCGGCGGCGGGCACCGGCTCCCCGAGCTGCCACGGCTGCCACCGGAAGTCCTGGTCGCGGGCGATGCGGGCGCCGAGCTTCAGCGCCTCCGGCACCTGGTCCAGCACCGTGGCCGGGATGGGGCCGTAGGCGTCCCGGACCGCCCAGGCCGCCGCACCGGTACCGCCGCCGAGGTCGGTGTGGGACCGTGGCTCGATCGGCGGCAGCTGGGCGAGCGCGGCGCTGACCGCGGCGTGCGTGGCCGGCATGCGGTACGCGGCGTAGGCGGTCGCGTCGACCATGTTGCGGATCAGCGGCTCGCCGGCGGGCCGGCCGCTGCGATAGTCCTCGATGAGCCGCCGCACCGACTCGGTGAGCCGGGCCGGGGGCACGTCTTGCAGCAGCGCGTCGAGCGCCTCACGAAGGTCAGGCACGGCGCCACAGGCTCCGCAGCACGAGCAGCGTCGCCACCCCGGCGGTGACGATCGCGGCCAGGTTGATCAGCAGCTGCAGCGCGGAGCCGCCGGCCTCGTGGGGAATCCCGTAGGCGAGCGCGACCGCGATGTTCGCCGCCGCCGGCACCGTCGTGACCGAGATGAGCACCCCGATGAGCGGCCCGGCCTTGGCCGAGGTCAGCGACAGCATCCCGGCGATCCCGGCGAAGAACCCGACGACCCACGACAGCGCGTCGGGCCGCCAGATGAAGTCGGTCAGCGGCCGGTCCCGCAGCAGCATCTCCTTGTCGACGAGGCCCAGCGCGTCCAGCCCCAGCGTGGTCAGGATCGTCACCACGATGCCGAGGGGGAAGCCGACCCCGAGGGCGAGCAGCGCCCGGCGCGCCGAGCGGCCGCGGCGGCGCACGATCCCCACGCAGAGCGCGGCGAGCGGGCCGAACTCGGGCCCGACGACCATCGCCCCGACGATGAGGATCGGCTGGTCCAGCATCACCCCGATGCCGGCGATGACGGTCGCGATCGCGAGCATCGCCAGGAACGTGCCGGACAGCTCGGCCTCGGCGCCGGTCTTCTGCTCGATCTCGTCCCACACGACGGCGTCGCCGGCGAGCCCGGGTGCGGCGGCGGCGGCCATCCGTGCGCCGCGGGACAGCGCCACGTCGACGGTCTCGATGGCGATCGAGCCGCGCTCGTGCAGCCCGAGCCCGCGCAGCGCCTCGAGCACCGGGCTGCCGGCCTCGCGCACCACGTCGGCGAGCACGAGGTCGCCGGCCGGTTCGCGGGCCGCCCCGGCGAGCACGACGACGTTCGTGGCCCCGGCCTCGGCCGTGAGCAGCCCGACGACCCGCTCGGTCTCGTCCGGCGGACTGATGACCCTCAGATGCAGCACCGGACCATTATTCAGCCCGCCACCGGACGCCACCCGTCGAAGCCCGCCTCGACGGTGCCCTCCCCGTGCGTGAGCCCTGGCAGGGCCCGCTCCAGCTCGGCCAGGCGCGCCGCCGGGATCGTGCCCGCGGCGGTGAACCGGGCCGGACCCGCCTCCGGCGCCTCGGGCACCGCGCCGAAGCGGGGCAGCGCGGCCAGGGTGGCCGTGAGCGCGTTCGCGGGGCCCTCGATCGCGAAGCGGTGCACCGGCTCGCAGACCACCGTCCCGGCGTCGGCCAGGGCCCGGGTGAGCAGCTGGGGGACGAGCTTGCGGAAGTCGGCGGCGGTGGTGTTCGGGGCCTCGTACCCGCACCGCGTGACCGTCACCCGCACGTCGCCGACGTCCCAGCCGTGCCGGCCGCCGCGGGCGAAGGCGTCGCGGACATAGCGCTCGATCGCCTCATGGAAGTGCTGGAGGGTTTTGTACACGTACATCGGCACGTGCTCGACCGGCACCGCGATCGCGACCTGCACACCCTCGCCCGGCTCCACGAGCAGTTCCAGCGTCGCCGGGAAGGGATTGCCGTCGCGCCCGCGGACGACCCCGGCGCGGCCCCGGCCGCGCGGGCGCTCCAGGTGCAGCGTGACGGTCTCGCCGAAGCCGACCGCCAGCCCGAAGTCCTCGGCGAGCGTGTCGCGGATGACCTCGCGCTGGACCTCGCCGTACAGCGACACCTTGAGCTCGCCGCGCTCCTCGTCGAGGCGCAGGTCGATGAGCGGGTCCTGGCCGGCGAGCTGTTGCAGGGCGCGGTGCAGGTCCTGCCGGCGGGCGGGGTCGTCCGGCTCGACCGTCGCCTCCAGCGTGGGCGGGGCGAAGACCTGGGCCGGGTGCGCCTGTCCGCCACCGATGGTGTCGCCCAGCCGGACGCGGCGCAGGCCGTGGACGCGGCCGATCTCGCCCGGGCCGAGCCGGTCGCGGCCGTCGATCGCGGTGACCTTCTCGTCGCCGATCCGGTCCCTGACCCGCAGCGTGCCGGCGTGCACGCGCACGTAGGCGGCGCGATCCCGGTCGATCTTGAACACGGTGGCCCGCAGCGGGGCGCCCGCGTCCTGCGGGGCCTTCGGCAGGTGCTCCGCGATGGCCCCGGTGAGCCGCTCGATGCCCGCTCCCGTGATGGCCGAGCCCTGGTACGCCGGCATGACCCGGGCCTGCGCGGTGAGCCGGCCGACGTCGATCTTCCGGTCGTGCAGATAGGCGGCCAGCGCCTCGTCGTCCGCCTCGGCCAGTTGCTCCTCGTGCTCGCGCCACATCGGGACCGCGCCGGCGATCTGCCCGATCACGCGGTCGGGGTCGGCGCCGGCGCGGTCGATCTTGTTAACGAACACGAGCGTCGGCACGCGCAGGCGGCGCAGGGTGCGCAGCAGCACCCTGGTCTGGGCCTGCACCCCCTCGACCGCGGAGACGACGAGCACGGCGCCGTCGAGCACGCGCAGCGCCCGCTCCACCTCGGCGATGAAGTCGGGGTGGCCGGGCGTGTCGATGAGGTTGACGGTGAGCGCGCCGATACCG
The DNA here is from genome assembly GCF_040300725.1 of Dactylosporangium sp. NPDC000244. NCBI lineage: Bacteria > Bacillati > Actinomycetota > Actinomycetes > Micromonosporales > Micromonosporaceae > Dactylosporangium > Dactylosporangium sp. NPDC000244. The sequence continues at coordinate 266,156 of NZ_JBEPEH010000012.1, read as the reverse complement.
AACGTGGCGACGGCGGTCTTGATCGTGATGCCGCGTCGGCGTTCCTGGTCGAGCGAGTCGGTCTGCGTGCTGCCGGCGTCGACGCTGCCGAGGCGGGCGATCACGCCGGCGTCGAACAGGAGGCGCTCGGTGAGGCTGGTCTTACCGGCGTCGACGTGCGCGACGATGCCGAGGTTGAGGATGCTCAAGACGTGTCAGGTCCTTCACGGGCGAGGTGGACAGCGGCCGGGACGTGACACGTGCGCGCATGTTTCCTCCTCGATCCCTGATGACCTGGCGTTTCCACTGTACCGGCCGAGGCACGCGATTTTTTGTCGTACCGCGTCGCTACGCTGTCGCCGACCCCCTCACACGTGAGAAAGGCTCGGGCCGATGCCGCAGACGACCTATCTGGAACTGTCCGAGGACTCCGGGAGCGCGCACAAGTTCTACGAGGTCACCGTCGACGGCGCACAGATGCAGGTCCGCTACGGGCGCATCGGCGACGCCGGGCAGACGCAGACGAAGACCTACGCCGACGAGGCGAAGGCGAAGGCGGACGCGGCCAAGAAGATCGGCGAGAAGGTCCGCAAGGGCTACGCGCCCGCGGTGCCGGGCCAGCGCGCGCCGCGGTCGGTGACCCGGCGCGTGATCGTGTCGCAGCGCTCGACCGCGAAGACCGCGCCGGTGCTGTGGAAATACCGCTCGGGCGCGCCCGCCTTCGGCATCTTCATCGACGACGACGTGTGCATGGTCGGCAACGAGAAGGGCACGATCACCGTCCTGCAGCACGACGCCACCGTCCAGCGGCAGTTCCAGCTGCCCGACGGCGTGAAGTGCATCGTCGCCGACGACGCCTGGATCTACGCCGGGTGCGACGACGGCAACGTCTACGACCTGTCCGGCAAGGTGCCGCGGCTGGCCTACGCGATCGCGCCCGACATCGACATCTACTGGCTCGACATCCACGACGGCATCCTGGGCGTGTCCGACGCCAAGGGCGGCGTGTGCACCATCGACCACGAGGACGAGTTCCTGTGGCGCCGCCAGGGCCGGGGCGCGGCCGGCTGGATGGTGCGCTGCGACGCCGAAGCCGTGCACCACGGCCACGGCCGCGGCGTGACCAGCTACGACTGGCGCACCGGCGACGAGCTGTGGCACCAGCCGACGACGGGCGCGGTCCTCTTCGGCTGGCAGGAGTCCGACGCCGTCTACGCCGGCATGTCCTCCAACTCGGTGCTGCAGTTCTTCAAGGACGGCCGCGCCGGCGTCACCTACCGCTGCGACGACACGATCTTCTCCTGCGCCACCGCGCCCGACGGCCGCTATGTCTTCGCCGGCGACTACCGCTCCTCGGTCTACTGCTTCGCCGCCGACGGGACGCGGCTGTGGAAGCTGGGCACGGGCTGCGGCAGCGCCTATTCGATGCAGTATCACGACGAGAAGCTCTACATCGTCACGACCGACGGCTCGCTGGCCTGCATCGACGCGAGCGAGGCGGCGGTGCGCTCGGCGGAGCAGGGCGTCGTGCCCGAGTTCGTCGACGTGAAGGCACCGGCGGCGATGACGAGCGTGGCCCCGTCGACCACGGTCGAGGTCGCCCACGACCCAGCCGACGGTGTCGTGGTCGAGTGCGTGCAGGAGGGCTCGCGCCTTCGCATCCGCGTCGTCTCCGCGGGCTACCACTCGGACTGGCAGGTCCAGTTCCCGAAGGGCATCCGCGAGCCGGGCGCCCGCTACGTGGTGCCGTCGATCCGCGAGTCCGCCCGGGGCGGCTTCTACCGGGCGTACGGGGACATTCGGAAGCTGGTCTGACCGCTCTCCTCCCTCCGGGGGCCGGGGCCGGGGGCCGGTGCGCCCTCTGGCCCGGGGCCGTCGTTGGGGGCGGTTCGTCGGCCGTTGCGGTTCGACGTTGGTTCGGGCACGGGGTCGTCGCTGGTTGCGCCGCGACGGCCCCGTCCGGCTTCCGTTGCCGCTGCCGGATAGTGTTTCGGTGTGGGCATCATGGGTGGCATCTATGTCGTTTCGGCGGCCATGGGCCTGGGCCTGCTCTGCGTTGGCTGCTACATCCTGGCAACCGGCAAGATCCCGGGTGATCGCGTCACGGGACCCGCGCAGGTCCGCAGGCTCGGCGTGGCGTACGTCCTCCTCAGCGGCTTCTTCCTGACCCAGGTCGTCGGTTACCTCGGCGTCCGGCTGGATCTCTGGTCTCCGCGCGTCCGCAGCTTGCTGATCCTTGCGGCCTTCGCCCTTGCCGCCATCGCCGCGGTGAAAATCAATCCGCTGCGCTCGCTGACCACGTTCCGCCGTCGCCCCGCAGACGGCTCCACAGATCATCGTCGTTGACGAGACCCGATCCCGCCGGCGCAGGGTGCTGCGGATGGGTTCCCGGAAAACAGCATCGCGGTGACGACTACAACTCACCGATCGCAGCGGCCCGGATCGAGTTGTGCAGGGCGGGGCCGATCGGTCCGCTCAGCCTGGTGAGTTCCTGGATGCGCGCTTTGCCGGCGCGTCCGGTCTTCCGGTCGAGGACGAGCCTGAGGTCGCCGGCGGCAAGAATGGCCACGAGGGCGGCGTCGGCGGGGTCGATGCCGCCGATGGGTTCGTGCAGTGCGGTGCCGACCCGGTCGAGGAGTTCTGTGCGGGCACGGGGGTCGCGGATGGTCACCCTGGTGGTGGGGAACAGCCCGAGAACGGGGTCGCGGCAGGGGTGCCGGACGCCGACGGCGGCGCGGCCGCGTTCGTCGGTGAGGTGGCCGCCCCGGTAGAGGTCGGCGTGGGCCGCGGCGCGCAGCATGGCGCCCAGGTTGGTGCCCAGGCCGACCCTGCCCTTGTCCGGGTCGTAGGCCAGCAGGAAGACGCGCTGGGGGAGGCTGTGGGGGACGGCCATGTCATGCTTCTTTCGGGTCGCGTATGGCGGGGGATACCGCGATGCCCTGGGTCAGCGCCGCTTTGACGATGCGGATGGCCTCGCCGGTGTCGATGCCGACGCTGGCGATGACGGCGGCGTACTCGGCGGCGGCGCGGCTCGCGCGTTCGCGTCCCTGCTCGCCGGCCGCGGACACGAACGTGCCGGCTGATCCGCCGGTCTCGATCAACCCGGCCTCCTCCAGCTCCCGGTAGGCCCGGCCGACCGTGTTGACGGCCAAGCCGAGGTCCGCGGCCAGACGACGGATCGTCGGGAGCCGGCTGCCCACGGCGACCGTGTGGTCCTGGATCTGCCGGGCGAGCTGAGCACGCAACTGCTCGAACGGCGGGACGGGCGAGGCCGCGTCGATGACGATCATTCGGCTCACGGGGCGCTCACGACGTGCCGCGCCACCATGGCGCTCCGCTCGGTCCGCGCCTCGATCAGGGCCTGCGCGATGACGCTCAGGACGATGAAGGCGAGCCAGGCGGCGTTCCACCAGCCGAAGGCGGTACTGAACACCGACACCACCGGCAGCGACCACACCGACCACACCGCGGTCGGCGCGGCGCCGGCTCGGGCGTCGTCGACCCGCATCATGACGTCGGCGGTCAGCGAGACCTCGTCGTCGGCCACGACCGGGTGCGTCAGGACATGGCGCAGCTGGACGACAACGCCGGCCGCGAGCCCGCACACCCCGATGAGCAGGATGACCGCCGCGTACCTCGCGGTGGAGTCGTGCAGTGTCAGGGTGCCGATCGCCAGCGCGGTCGCGCCCGCGAACGTGGTAGCCGCGAACGCGGCGCGCGGCCAGCCGAGCACGGTACGCCAGCCGTAGCGGCCGTGCATCGGGCGCGGCGGGGACCGTCCACCGTCGAGCGCCGGACCTGCCGCAGACCACGCAGCCGCGAACACGCGGCGCGGCGGGACCGACCGCAGCGCTGGGCGTGGAGCCATTTGCCGGGGCAGGGTGCGGCGTCCGTCCCTGGTTCGGGACGGACGGCGCGGGCGGGACTCGGGCGGAGTGTGCGGTAAGCGTCGGGAGGGGAGATGCGAATTGTCAGCCGATCACGCGCGTGAAGAAGTCGCCGAAGCCGGTGCCCAGCTGGGCGATCAGCGCGCCGATGCCGCGCGCCACCTTCGCGGCCGCGTCCGGGCGGAACGCCACGAACCAGACGAGGAAGATGACGGCGGCGAACTGCAGAGTCTTTTTGAGCGTCATTGACCTATGCCCCGTGCCAACCAATGGTGCAGAGACCATCAAAGTAACCCGATCGCGGCTCGAGGATGGCCGAAACGGCCGTTACAGGAGATTCGGGGGGAGATTTGGCATGGGCCAGGACGGATCGGGGCGGAAGTCCTGCCAGGTGCCGTCGAACGGGAAGTCGCCGCGGTCGGCCCAGGTGCGGCGGTGCAGCGGGGCGGCGCCGTAGTCCTCGATGGCCGGGGCGCCGCGCAGCGGGGTGCCGTCGGGCTCGGCGCGGCAGGCGAAGCCCGCGCCGGCCGGGAGCCAGACCAGCAGGCCCCGCTCGTCGTCGGCGACCGGGTGGACGGCCTGGGCCCAGCTCACGTGCGGGCCCCGGAAGTACCGGCGCAGCAGCATATCGACCATACTACGGAGAATGTCCATGCCCGCCGTGGTTCGCCGGCTGCCGTCCGCGCCAGGCGTGTACCGCTTCCGCGACGCCGACGGCAAGGTGCTCTACATCGGCCGGGCCACGTCGCTGCGCGCCCGGGTGGCGTCCTACTGGTCGGACCTGCGCGACCGGCCCCGCCTGCGCCGGATGGTCCCGCTCGTCGCGGCCGTCGAGGCGGTCGTGTGCGACTCGGTGCACGAGGCCGCGTGGCTGGAGCGCAACCTGCTGCGCCGGCGCAAGCCGCGCTGGAACCGGGCCCGCGACGGGCAGGAGTCCACCGTCCACATCGGACTCGACGACGGTCTCCACGCGCCGGGGCTGCGGATTCTGTACACCCCGAGGCCTGGCTGCTTCGGCCCGTACCTCGGCGGCGCGCGAGCCCGCAACGCCGTCTCGGCACTGCACCGCATCCGGCCGCTGGCCTACACCGGGGCGCGGCTGACCGGCGCGGAGCGGGACATGGCCGCCGCCCGGGGCGTGACCCCCGGGGACCGCGACGCCCTGGCCGCCTCGATCCGCGCCATCCTCGAGCGCGACCCGGCGGAGCTGGACCTGGCGCGGGCCGACCTCGTCGCGCTGCGCGAGAAGGCGTCGGCGAACCTCTCGTTCGAGCTGGCCGCCGAGATCCACGAGGAGCTGGAGGCCCTGGACTGGATCGTCAGCCCGCAGCGCACGGCGACCCTGGAGCCCGCCGAGCTGCGCGCGGCCGGGTTCGCCGACGGGATCCTGGTGCTGTTCCGGGTGCGGGAGGGGCGGCTCGACGAGTGGACCCAGCGCCCGTCGACGCCGGTGCTGGCGCGCAAGTACCTCACCGCGACCCCGCCGCCGTGGCGCGCCTTCGCCGAGCGGGCCGCCGAGCTAGCGAGCCGCCTGCAGCACGAGTGACCGCAGGCCCTCGAGGTCCTCGACGGTGTCCGCGGGCACGAACGAGTCCGGGTCGTCGCGGTGCGCGGCCGCGCCCGGGTAGCCCGCGTTCGTCACGAGCACCGGGCGCATGCCCGCCGCCCGGGCGCCCTGCAGCTCGCGGCTGCCGCCGTCGCCGACGTACCAGCACTCCCCCGGCGCCACCCCGAGCCGCCGCGCGGCGGTGGCGTACAGCCGCGGCTCCGGCTTGCGGGCGCCCTCCTCCCACGAGAACACGGTGGCGTCGATGAGCGGCGCGTACGGCGTCCCGGCCCACCCCTGGCACAGCTCGGCCCCGCAGTCGCTGAGCACCCCGAGGCGCAGCCCCCGCCGGCGCAGGTCGGCGAGCAGTTCGAGCGCGCCGGGGCGGGGGCGCCAGAGCGGTACCGAACCCGCGTGATGGGCCTCTACGGCCGCATCGAGGCTCGCCTCGTCCGGCTCCGCGCCGCAGCGGCGGGCCATCTCGGCCAGGATCGAGCGGGTGCCGCCGTGACGGCCCGTGACGCGCTCGGTGAACGAGGTCCCCATCGCGGTCCAGAACGGCTCGGCCGGCACCCCGAGCGCGGCCGCGGTGACGTAGGCCGCGTCGCGCCGGCCGGCCTCGATGCCGGGGTCGGTGAGCGTGCCGAAGAAGTCGAGGACGACCGCGCGCATCAGCCCACCGGCCGGGCGCGGAGGGCGTCGAGCTGCCGCCCGGTGCGGCCGTGGGCGAGGAGGTAGGCGTCCAGGTCCCCGTAGGCGCGCAGGGCCGCGACCCCCTCGGCGGTGAGCCGGTTGAGCGAGTCGGCCCGCACGAGGGCGCGCTCGCGCACGGTGCGCCCCTCGGCGGCGGGCAGCCCGCCGAGGTCGCGGACGTTGCGGCAGTCGGGCCAGTGCAGGCGCATGGCCGCCACCTTAGGCGCTATTGATAGCTGACGGTGACCGTCTGCAGCGTGATCTCGGTCTTGGGCTTCCCGCCGCCGGCGCCCGGGTCCTCGACCCCGATGCCGCCCGCGGCGACCCGGTCGACGATCTCCATGCCCTTGGTCACGGTGCCGAGCATCGTGTACGAGGCCGGGATCTGCGCGTTGTCCTTGTAGTTGAAGAAGAACTGGCTGCCGTTGGTGCCCGGCCCGGCGTTGGCCATGGCGACCGTGCCGCGCTTGTAGGGGGCGCCGAGGTTCTCGTCGGCGAACTGGTAGCCGGGGCCGCCGGCGCCGGTGCCGGCCGGGTCGCCGCACTGCAGCACCCAGATCCCCTCGGTGGTGAGCCGGTGGCACTTGCTGCCGTCGAAGTAGTGCTTGCCCGCGAGGAAGGCGAAGCTGCCGGTCGCGCAGGGTGCCTTGGCGCCGTCGAGGGCGATCTCGATCGTGCCGAGGTTGGTGGCGATGCGCATCGTGGCCGGGCCGGTCTTCGGGCTGGCGGGCGGGGTGCCGACGTCCTTGCCGGTCGCGCTCGGGTCTCCCGGCGAGTAGACGCACGTTCCGGCCCGGGCCGCGGGCTGGGACCCGCCGGACAGCGCGCGGCCCTCGGCCGGCGTGAAGGTCACGGTCTTCGAGGCGCACCCGGCGAGCAGCAGGGATGCGGCGGCGACAACAGTCACGGCTCGGCGGCGCACAGTCACCCGCAGACCATATGCGAAAAGACCGCGCCGGTCCCCGAACCCGGGGACCGGCGCGTCCGATGTGACGATCAGCTCACGGAGCAGGTGGTGCCGTTGAGCGTGAACGCCGTGGGCTTGGCGTTCGCCGAGTTGTTCCAGTTCGCGAGGAACCCGAAGTCCACCGACCCGCCGCCGGCGGCGATGGTCTTCGTGTAGTCGGCGTTGGTGACGGTCACGTTCGCCCCGGACTGCGTGTTCACGCCGCCCCAGATCTGCGTGATCGTCTGGCCGTTGGCGAAGGCCCACTTCAGCGTCCAGCCGTTGACGGCGGCGGACGAGTTGTTGGTGATCTTCACCGCGGCCTGGAAGCCGCCGCCCCACTGGCCCGTCACGCTGTACGCGACGTTGCACGCGCCGGCGGGTGCCGACGGGGAGGCGGAGGCGGACGCCGAGCGCGACGGCGACGCGGAGGCCGAGGCCGACGCCGAGCGCGACGGGGAGGCCGACGCGGACGGCGAGCGGGAGCCGGACGCCGACGGCGACGCGGAGTAGGACGGCTGCGGGCCGGTGCGGTCGCCGTAGATGATGCCGCGGCCGTTCGTGCCCAGGTACACGCGGCCGAAGATCCGCGGGTCGCCGGTGATCGCCTCGCCGATGTTGCCGTACTGGTGCTGGTCGTCGTTCACCCGCAGCCAGGAGGCGCCGGCGTCGTCGGAGCGGAAGACGCCCTTCTTGCCGTCGACCTGGCCGACGATGAACACCGCCGGGTTGGTGCGGCCGGGCGCCGCCTTGCCGAAGCCGACCGCCTGGGCCGCCGTCGCCGTGGTGAGCTTGGTGAACGAGGTGCCGCCGTTGGTCGAGCGGAACAGCCCGCCGGTGTCCCCGGCCAGCCAGACCTCGCCGGTCGCGCCGGCCACGGCCTTGAACTTGGCGGTCGTGGGCAGGCCGGTCGCGGCGGTGGTGAAGCTGGCGCCGCCGTTGTGGCTGACGTAGAACGAGCCGCCGGAGTAGCCGTAGAACGTGTTCGGGTCGACCCGGTCGGACTCGACGATCGCGTTCTGCGGGATGCCGGTGGACTGGGTCCAGCTGTTGCCGTAGCCGACGGAGTACACCACGGCGCTGTTCTTCGGCGACCACAGGAAGCGGGAGCCGTCGGCGTTCGCCGCGATGGTGCCGCCCTCGTTGATCCCGCCCGGCTCGGTGCCCTGGAACCAGTTCGCGCCGCCGTCGGTGGAGAACGCGGCGTGGCTGTCGCTGGGCCGGTCCGAGTCGGTGAAGTTGCCCGCGCGCACCATGACGCTCGGGTTGAGCTCGGCGTAGTCGAGGCTCGTGGTCGAGGTGAACGTCGGCTGCTTGAACATCGCCGCCGGCACCGCGTCGAGGTTGGTGTGGCGGAAGCCGCCGATGTCGCCGAGGGCCGAGATCAGCGGGGCGCCGGTGGGCGGGCTGATCAGGTCGAGCACGGCGGTCTCCTCCAGGCCCGGGGCCATCGGCTTGATGGTGATCTGGCCGCCGGTGTCCCAGGTGGTGAGGTCGGTGCTGCCGTAGATCGTGGCGCCGGTGCCGTACATGAACCGGTTGGAGTTGAACGGGTCGATCTCGACGGACTCGTTCATCCAGCCGAGCTTCGGCGTGACCTCCGGCGGCTGGGGGTTGGTGCCGAAGTCGAGCCACGGCGACCGGGTGATGTCCATCTTGTACCGGAAGCTGCGGTTCGGGTAGCTCGTCCAGTCCCAGATCCGGGTCCAGGTCGCGCCGCCGTCGGTGCTGCGGAAGAAGATGGCGTCCGGCCACCACGACACCTGGGTGGCGACCATGATCGTGTTCGGGTGCTGGCGGTCGATCGTCAGGCCGCTGTAGCCGAAGTAGTCGTCGGTGCTGCTCGACGGGATCGGGCTGATCTGCGTCCAGGCGCCGGTGGCGGTGTTGTACTTCCACACGTCGCCCTTGGCCCCGTCGTACGGGCCGCCGGTGTCGGACGTGGAGATGTACAGGTAGCCGCCGGAGGTGTCCAGGACGCCCTTGTGCGCGATGTACCCGGTCGGCTGCCCGGCCAGGCGGGACCACGTGGTGCCGCCGTCGGTGCTGCGGTACACCGTGTTCTGCTTGTCGGCCACGCCGACGTAGATGGTCTGCGTGGTGCTGCCGGCCGAGCCGGTGCGCTTGTCGAACGTGACCCAGACGATGCCCTGGTTGTCGGTCAGGTAGCCGTTGGGGTCGGTCGGGTCCTGGGCGTAGTTGCCCGGGTTCGGGAACGCGGTGACCTTGGACCAGGTGACGCCGGAGTCGGTGCTGCGCCACAGGCCGTTGCCGCTGGGCGCACCGAGGTACAGGATCGAGTTCTTGTTCGGGTCGATCGCGAGCCGCTCGCCCTGGCCGCGGCCGGGCATGTTGCCGCCGAGCTTGAACGGCAGCGGCGTCGTCTGCCAGGTGGCGCCCTTGTCGGACGAGCGCAGGATCGCGCCGTTGTTCGGGTCCCAGGAGTTGGTGTACATGCCGGCGGCCACGTACACCTTGTTCGGGTCGACGGCGTCGGTGGCCAGGCTCACGACGCCGTTGTAGCCCCAGTTGTCCTGCCCGACCCAGTCGAGCAGCGGGACCCAGCGGTTGGTGGAGGTGTCGAGCCGGTACGCCCCGCCGATGTCGGTGCGGGCGTAGACCAGGCCCTGTTGCGACTGGTTGAAGATGATGCCCGGCACGAAGCCGCCACCCTCGATCTGCACGTTCTTGAAGGCGTACGGGTCGGCGGCAGCGGCATCGGCGGGCCGCACGGCGGTCTGGACGGCGACGCCGATGGCCGCGACCGCCACGGCCGCCACGGCCGCGGCGCCGATCCGTTTCGGTCTGGTCCCGTTGAGTCCAATTGGCATGCGCGGATCGTGGGATCCGCCACTCTTCCGGGTCAACGCGCCCCAGGTCGGAGGCTGGTCAAGCGCTTCGACAGGATGAAACTCTCACGGGGTTGCTAGGTTGGCCCGGATGAGCAACCTGCGGCCGTTGATCGCGCTCGCCGTCGCGCTGACGGCCGGCGGTGTCCTGCTGGCGACCGTCCACCGCGGCCCGGAGGCGCCCAAGGCCACCCCGGCGCCGGCGCAGACCCCGATCGCCACCCCGGCGTCCGTCAGCGCCAAGCTCCCCGACGGGGCCGACTACACACCGCTGTTCTACGCGAGCGCCGAGGTCTCCGTCGGCACTGCCCCGACGCCGGACGGGTCCGCGGACCGCCTGATGCTGCGCGGCAAGGCGGGCGAGCGCGAGCTGCACCGGCTGGCGAAGGGCCGCTACGCGCAGTTCCTCGGCTTCACCGCCGCCGACGGGCAGCTGTACTGGGCCGAGAGCTCCGCCCTGGCCGACGGCGCCTACGAGACCCGGCTGTGGCGCGCCCCGCTCGACGGCCCGGCCGCGCCCGTCTCGCTGACCGCGGACATGGGGGCCGCGGTGTTCTTCGACTCGGAGTACGACCTCGTGATCGCCGACGGCCGCGTGCACTGGGTGGCCGCCCCGCCCGACGACGGGGCCCGCACCGAGCTGCGCAGCGTCGCCGTCACCGGGGGCCCGGTCACGACCACCTCGTTCGAGGGCCGGTTCCGGCACACCACCTGGCCGTGGCTGGTCTCCGTCGACGACACCGCCCCGCTGAGCCTGGCCGACCCGCAGACCGGCGAGCGCAAGGTGGTCACGAAGGCCGCCGCCGAGCAGGTGGTGTGCACGCCGGTCTGGTGCCGCTCGATGGTGACCGCGGCCGGCGACCGGTTCCTGTTCGACGCCCGCCACCCGGACGGCTCGGACCGCAGGCGCATCCCCGGCGACCTGACCGCGATCACGGTGGACAACGCGGTGGCGGGCCGCTACGAGATCTTCACCACCTACCGCGACGACCGCAGCGCGCTGGTGGCGTACGACCTGCAGAACTCGGCGCTGCTGACCCTGACGGCGGACGCGGGCGTGTCGGCGACCCGGGCCGGCGTGGTCTGGTGGAACGAGGGCGGCGCCTGGAAGTCGGTCGACCTTCGTTAGCCGGGCACCGCGTCAGCGGGCAGCGTCAGCGGCTCAAGAGCACCGCGGCGAGCGCGAGGGCGCCGGGCAGCGCCTGGACGAGCAGGATGCGCCGGCTCGCGGTCGCGGCCCCGTAGAGCCCGGCGACGATGACGCAGACGAGGAAGAACACCTGGAACGCGAGGCTGCCGGCGACGAGCCCGTAGACCAGCCCGGCGACGAGGAACCCGTTGTAGAGGCCCTGGTTCGCGGCGAGCGCCTTGCTGGCGACCGCGAACTCCTCGGTCGTGCCGAACGCCGCCCGGGTCCGGGGGGCCGTCCACAGGAACATCTCCAGCACCAGGAAGTACAGGTGCAGGAGCGCGACGATTCCGACGAGGACGTCAGCGGCGATCTTCACGTCAGCGAGGGTACCCGCACGACCAGCTTCCCGGTCTTGTGCCACCGGGCGAAGTGCGCGAGGGCCTCGGCGGCGTCGGCGAACGCGTACTCGCGGTCGATCCGGGCCCGCAGCCGCCCCGCGACCGCGTCGGCCGCGACCTCGGCCATGCCGCCGTGCCTGGCCTCCATGTCGAGCACGAGCCGCACGTCGATTCCGTCGAACGCGGGCGGCGGCGGGAACGTGATCGTGAGCAGCCGGCCGCCGGGCCGCACCGCCGCGGCGACCGGCGCGAGGCGGTCGCCGGCCACGACGAGGTTCAGCGCGAGATCGACGCCGGCCGGGTAGTCGTCGTACGCGGTCACCTCGGCGGCGCCCAGCGAGCGCACGAGCCCGGCGTCGCCGTCCCGGGCGGTGGCGATGACGTGCGCCCCGGCCGCGGCGAGCATGGGCAGCACGGTGGTGCCGACGCCCCCGGTCGCCCCCACGACGAGCACCCGCTCCCCCGGCGTGAGCCCGGCCGAGGCCAGCAGCGCGCGGGCGGTGAGCCCGACGGTCGGCAGCGCGGCGGCCTGGGCCACGTCGAGGCCGGCCGGGCGGTGCGCGAGGAAGGGGGTCTCGGCCTCGAACACCGCGTACTGCGCGAGCGCGCCGGTGCTCAGCGACGAGCTGCCCATGTGCCGCAGCGCCCGCGGGGTGGCGAAGCCGAAGATCTCGTCGCCGGGCGCCCACCGCTCGACGCCGGGGCCGAGGGCGTCGACGGTGCCGGCGAAGTCGTTGCCGGGGATGTGCGGGAAGGGCAGGTCGACGGCGCCGCGGAAGTCCCCGGCGGGCAGGCGCACGTCGGCCGGGTTGACGGACATCGCGGCGACGCGCACCCGGATCTGGCCGGGGCCGGGCTCGGGCACCGGCACCTCCGCGATCTCGTACTCCTCCGGCGGCCCGTAGCCGCGGGCGACGAGGGCGAGCATGCTCAAACGGACCATGCGGTCACCTTAGAGAAACCGGACCGCCCGGTCAACTTCGTGCGCGTAAGTTGGTCGCGTGACCCGCCCGATGCGCGCGGACGCCGCCCGCAACCGCCGCCTGCTGCTCGCGGCCGCCGCCGACGAGTTCGCCGAGCACGGCCTCGGCGCGTCCATCGCCGACATCGCCAAGCGCGCCGGGATCGGCAAGGGCACCGTGTTCCGGCACTTCGCGACGAAGGAGGACCTCGTCGCGGCGATCGTGCTCGACCGCATCGAGGCCCTGGTCGCGGCCGGGGACCGGCTGCGGCAGGCCGGCGATGCGGGCGCGGCGCTGCTGGAGTTCATGACCGTCGCCGCCGAGCAGCGCCAGCAGCGCGACCTGACGTTCCTGCACGCCGCGTTCGACGGCCACCCGGAGATGGCCCGGATGCACGCCCGGCTGCTGGCGGCCATCGACGCGCTCGTCGCCCGGGCCCGGGCGCACGGCGCCGTGCGGCCCGACGTGACCGGCACGGACGTGTTCCTGCTCATGTGCGCGCCGAACCACGTGGCCGAGATGGTCCCGGACGCCCCGCCGGACCTGTGGCGCCGCTACCTGGCGATCATCTTCGACGGCCTGCGCCCCGAGGGCGCCCACCCCCTGCCGTGACCGGTGAGGGCACGGCTCTGCCCTTGCCGGCGGGCCCGCGGTGCACCTGCGGCAGTTGATGTCGGCGTCTCCGTGGGAGTGCCCCTAGCCGGGTCACTCCTCCTCGGGGACCTGCGTGTTGTCGGAGTCGGCGTCGTGGTCGTGCGCGTGGCCGGTGAGTCCGTCGACGACCGCGTCCACGGGCTGGCCGATGTAGTCGAACGCCGGCACGGCGATCTCCTCGGCCTCGTCGCGGATGGTGTGCAGGTCGATCGCTTCGTCGACCCGCGGGACTCCATGACGATCTGTGGCAGGCATACCATTCCGATATCCCGACCCGGGCGCGGCCAAACCTGTCACGGCGAAACGCCGAGCGCGGTCGCGTCCCAGGTGCCGTAGTACTGGTTCACGAACACGTTCGTCAGGCGCGGGTTGCGGTAGTTGAGCACCTGGTCGTACAGCAGCGGCAGCATCGACGCGTTGTCCATCACCTCGGCGTTGACCTGCTGCCAGATCCCGGCCGCGCGGACCGGGTCGGCGACCGTGCGCGCGTTGTCGAGCTGCTCGTTGATGAGCGGGTCGTCGAGCTCGGCATAGTTGTTGTTGCCGCTGGGCAGGATCTGCCGCCCGTCGATCAGCGTCGGGTAGAACCCGGAGCCGGTCGGGAAGTCGGCGGACCATGCCGACAGGATGATCCCGTAGCCCTTCGCGTGCACGTTGTCGGGGCTGCCGACGACGGAGCGGGCGTACAGCGACGGGTCGGACGGGTCGATCCGCGCGGTGATCCCGACCTTCGCGAGGGCGGCCTGCACGGCCTCGGCCGTCTTCAGCGAGCGCGGGCTGCCGGTGGTCGCGATGACGGTCGTGAACCCGTCGGGCTTGCCGCACTTGGAGAGCTCGTCGCGGGCCTTGTCCGGTTGCGGCTTGCCCGGCTTCGTCAGGTACGGGTCGAGCCCCTCGTCGTAGCCGGGGATGCCGGGCGGGAGCATGCCGCCCGCGATCTGGCCGCCGCCGCGCGCCGTCTGCACCGCGGCCTTGTCCACCGCGTACTGCACCGCGCGCCGGCAGTGCACGTCGCCGAACGGCGCCACCTTCGTGCTCAGCGCCGCGTACTGCACGAACCCCGTCGTCGGCCGGTCCGCGTGCGCCTTGAGCCCGGCGTCGAGCAGCACCTTGGCCTGGGTCGCGGCCTGCACGCCGCCCTGGCCCGCGTCGGCGTCGAGGTCGCCGTCGAACAGCTGCCGGTCGATCTCGGCCGGGTCGGTGCCGATGGTGAGCTCGATGCGGTCGGGCAGCGCCTTGCGCACCGGGTCGGTCGCGGCGTCCCAGGCGCCGTTGCGCACCCAGACGACCTTGCGCCCGGGGTCGATGCTGTCGAAGCGGTACGGGCCGGAGGCGACGGGCCGGTCGCCGTACCGCTCGCCGGTGTCCTTGGCCTGCGGGACGGGCGCGGCGACGCCCATGGCGAGCAGGTACGGGAAGTCGGCGAACGGCTCGGCGAGGTGGAACACGATCGTGCGGTCGTCGGGCGTGGTCACCGAGCGCAGACCGTCCCCCTGCTGGTACGGCCCGGCGTAGTGCTGGCCCTGGTCCAGCTGGTCGATCAGGTACGTCGGGCCGCCGGACAGGACGTCCTGGGCGAAGAGGCGCTCGATGCCGTACTTGACGTCCCGGGCCCGGATCGGGGTGCCGTCCTCGAACTTCACGCCGTCGCGGAGGCGGAACGAGTAGGTCAGCCCGTCGCTCGACACGTCCGGCTGGTCGGCGGCCAGGTCGGGCACGAGCGCGGTGGTGCCGGGCTCGGCGGCCGGGGTGAGCAGCGTGCGGACGTAGAGCCGCTGGAGGTTGTAGACGGCGTTGATGTAGGAGCGGGTGGGGTCCCACGAGTCGACGTCGTTGGCGCTGGCCAGGCGCAGCGTGCCGCCGGGCGTGCCGCTCGGGTTGACCACGGCGGTGAGCCCCGCGTCGAACCCCTCCGCGGCCGTGCCCTCCCCGGTGTCGTTCGCGCGCCCGGCGCACCCGCCGAGGAGCAGGACAAGGGCACACAGACCGACACGCACCGTACGGTTCATATGACCCAGAGTAGTCATGGCTCCGGTCCGCCGTGGTCCGGACCGTCGCTCCCGTCAGACTCGAGGTCCGCGGTGGTCGCGCTCGCCACGCCGGCCGGAGGGGTCCGCGCACCCGCTGCCGCCCGGCGCGGGAGACTGGTCGCTCCGACGACTCCGGAGGTGCACCGTGTGGCGCGAGTTCGAGATCGGCGTGGAGGGCGGCGGGCCGTACGGCATCGTGGCCGGCCCCGGCGGCGCCCTCTGGTGCACCCTGGTCCACGCGGGCCGGCTCGCGCGCATCGCGCCCGACGGCGACGTGACGCTGTTCCCGCTGGACAACCCGGAGGCGGGCCCGTCGATCGTCGTGACCGGCCCCGACGGCGCGCTGTGGTTCACCCGCTTCCGGGACGGCCGGGTCGGCCGGATCACGCCGGACGGCGAACAGTCCTCGATCGCGGTCCCGTCCCCGTTCGGCCTGGCGGTCGCCCCCGACGGCGCCCTGTGGACGAGCGAGCTCAACGCGGACCGGGTCTGGCGCGTCACCCCGGACGGCGAGACGACCCCGTTCGAGCTGGGCACCGAGGGCGCGATCCCGTCGATGCTCGCCGCGGCCCCGGACGGCACCGTGTGGTGCACCCTCAACCAGGGCAACGCGATCGCCCGCGTGACCCCCGAGCCGGCCGTGTTCGCGCTGCCCACGCCGGGCGCCGCCCCGGTGGGCATCACGGTCGCCGGCGACGGGGCCGCCTGGTTCGTCGAGATCGGCGCCGGGCAGCTCGGCCGCATCACCGCGGACGGCGAGATCGCCGAGTTCCCGCTGCCGGACCGCGCCGCCCGCACGCACGCGATCGTCGCCGACCCGGCCGGCGGGTGCTGGTACACCGAGTGGGCCGGCAACCGCCTCGGCCACATGGACGCCGGCGGGACCGGCATCCGGACCTGGGACCTGCCCACCCCGGACTCGGAGCCGCACGGCCTGGCCGTCGCCCCCGACGGCGCCGTGTGGGTCGCCCTGGAGCGCGGCTCTGTCGCCCGGTTCAGCCCCCCGTTCAGCCCCCCGCGATGACCTGCGTGGTCGGCTCCTCACGGGGCAGCCGGACGGTGACCTGCTCCGCGAGCGGCACGGGAGACTCGGCGTGGGCGCCGGGCCCGTCGCCGTCGTCGCCGGGATCGGGCACCCACCGCGGCACCACCCGGTGCGCCGTGGCCAGGACGGCCGCGACGACCAGGCCCGCGGTGCCGGCGATGCCGAGCGCGCCGCCCGCGTAGGCGACGAACAGCCGCCGCCGGCTCAGGTCGTCGACCGCCTGCGTGATGACGTCGTCGGTCAGCCGCAGCGCGAGCAGCGCGCCGAGCAGCAGGACGGTCGAGACGAGGGCGAGCAGGACGGTGGTGTACCTGTTCGCGGCGCCGTACGCCACCCCGCCGTGGCGCCGCTGGGCGACGAGGATGAACAGGCTCGCCGCCGCGGCCCACGCGCCCACCACGAGCAGGGCCGCCACCGCGTCGCTGGGCCGGTGCCAGCCCGCCGACAGGGTCGCCACGCCGACGAGGGCGGAGGCGATCGCCCCGCCGAGCGCGACGGGGCCGCGGGTGCGGGCCGGCACGACGAGCACCAGGGCGACGGCGACCGACGCGGCGACCGTCGTGTGGCCGCTGGGCAGGCTGTTGCCGGCCGCGACCCGGTCCACGTCGACGCCGAGGTGCGGGCGGTAGATGAGCGTCTTGAAGACCTGCGTGGTCGCGTTCGACCCGCCGATGAGCAGCACCGCGCCGACGCCCAGGGCCACCCGCCGGCGGGCCAGGGCGATGAAGCCGATCGCGATCGTGGCCGCCGCGACCGACACGACGGAGATGGTGCTGAGCGTGTCGTGCACCAGCCCGGCCACGTGGGCCTTGCCGATGCTGTTGCCGGTGATGGCCACGTAGTCCAGGAGCTGGCCGTGTTCGCTGTGCACGAAAAATCGCCACACCGCCACGAAGCCGGCCACCTGCGCGACCGCCACGACCAGCAGCCACGCGGCGAGCCCGAGAGGCCACCCACGCATGGCCAGCAAGATAGCCCAATCGCGCCAATTGCGCTCATCGCGATATCTCTTGTGGCGGCAGTACACCCCGGAGTCACCTGAACGGCATGCGCTTCTCCCCCTACTGGCCCGTCGTGACCCACCCGGTGCTGCGGCGCGTCCTGCCCGGGATCGCGGTCTCCGCCCTCGGCGACGGCATGTCCCTGGTCGCCGTGAGCTGGCTGGCGCTGCAGCTCGCCCCGGAATCGGCGCGCGGCGCCTGGGTCGCGGCCGCGGTCGCGGCGTACTCACTGCCGAGCGCCCTCGGCGGCGCGGTCCTGGGGCGGTACCTGCGGCACCGCCCCGGCGCCCAGCTCGCGGGCTGGAACGCGATCCTGCGCGCGAGCGCGCTGGCCGCGATCGTGCTCGTGCACGCGGCCGGCGCGCTGTCGCCGGGGGTCTACGTCGCCCTGCTCGCGGTGTCGTCGCTGCTCGCGGCGTGGGGCTCGGCGGGGCGGTACACCCTCATCGCGCAGAGCGTCCCGCAGGAGCACCATCTGGCCGCGAACAGCGTGATGGGCACGCTGTCGGAGGCGGCCGCGCTCGCCGGTCCGCCGCTGGCCGGCCTGCTCATCGGCTGGACGAACGCGGCCGTCGTCCTCGCGATCGACGCGGCGAGCTTCGCGGTGCTGGCCCTGACCTACCGCCTCGCCGTGCCGGAGCCCGGTGACGCCCCGCCCGCCGGCCCCGCCCGGGTGCGCCTCGGCCGCGACAAGTCCGGCCTGCTCCTGGTGACGTTCGCGTTCTTCCTGCTCTTCGGCCCGTTCTACGTCGCGCTGCCGCTGCACGTCGCCGACGATTTGCACGCCTCCGCGACGCTGCTCGGCGTGTTCTACACCGTCTTCGGCGCCGGGGCGGTCGTGGGCGGCCTGGCCACGCCGTACGTGCGCCGGCTGCCGCCCTGGCCGGTGATCGTCGCGTTCGCCCTGGCGGTGCTCCCGCTCGGCCTGGGCGCGCCGCCGGCCGTGAGCCTGCCGGCGTTCGCGCTCGCCGGGCTGTGCTGGGCGCCCTACATGCCGGTGATGATGGCCCTGTTCCAGCGCACCACCCCGCCGGAGCGGCTGCCGCAGCTGCTGGCCGCGTTCGGCTCGATCACCGTGATCGCCGTCCCGCTGGGCACGGCGGCCGGCGGCCCGCTGGTGACCGCCGTCGGCGCCGAGCGCACGCTGCTGCTCAGCGCGCTGGCGATGCTGGCCCTGGGCCTGGTCACGGCGGCGGTCTCAGGCGGCCGGCTCCGGCTCCGCGAGCGACGCGTTCGTCCAGCTCAGAGCCGCGAGGAGTTCCCCGTGTAGCTCGCCGCCGGCCGGCTCGCAGGAGCGGGTCACGGACTCGCCGCGCTGGTAGGCGCGCACCTCCCGCAGCACGTCGCCGAGGTCGCCGTGGCCGTGCACGACCGCCCCGGCGACCTCCTCGGTCAGCGGCAGCTGCTCGGTCAGGGCGCCGACCGGCCCGCCCAGCAGGTCGCCGATCGCGGAGAGCAGGCCGACCGTGAACGCGGTCGGGCCCGCCCCGGCGCCGCGGCGCTCGGCCACCGTCTGGCACATGCGCGCCCGGACCACGGCGTCGGTGAGCAGGGACTCGTCGCCGTCGGCCAGGTCGGCGACCATCATGAGCGTGGCCCACTGGCGCACCTGCGGGATGCCGAGCAGGACGACCGCCTGGAAGATCGACGAGACGGGCTGCTTGAGGCCGTTGGAGGCGGCGTTCACCCCGCGCAGGATGCGCACGGCCAGCGCCGGGTCGCGCTCGATGGTGGCCACGGCCCGGTCCAGGTCGACGTCCTCGGCCGCGAGTTCGGTCAGCAGCCGGACCCGGGCCAGCCGCGTCGGGTTCAGCGCCTGGGTGGTGACCAGGTGCGGGCGGGACAGGGCGTGGCCCTGGTACAGCTGGAAGTTGTGCCGGATCGCGAGCTCCAGCAGCTCCGGGGTCTCGATGCGCTGGGCGATGAGCCGGATGCGCGGGATGCGCCGGCACGCCTCGACGATCCGGGCGATCGCGTGCCGGTCCCCGGCGAGCATGTCGACCTTCACGTAGTGCACGTGGGGCAGCAGCCGGGCGGTGTCCGGGTCGCCGGTGTAGCCGTCGATCGCCAGGCGGTGACCCTGCTCGGTCAGCGCGGCCGCGGCCGCCACGAGCTCGTCGTCGACCTCGATGCCGGCCAGCAGCTCGAGCCCGACGCGGCCGGGCTGGAACGGCAGCGGCAGCTCGCCGACCAGGAACTCGCGGGTGAGGTTGATGAAGCACGGCCGGTCGCCGACGAGCTCCTCGATGCCGAACGCGGTGAACGCCTCGACGATGACCCGGCTCGTCGCGGCGCTGTCGCGCACGGTGGCCTCGTGGGCGTGCGGGCCGTCGCGGAACAGCAGCTCGTAGGCGGCGACGCGACCCTGGGCGTCATAGAGCGCCTGGCGGCCGATGTGCACGGGCCCGGTGCGACCGATAATGCTGTCCACACCAGCACTATCGGTCACACCCGGCCACATTCAAGCCGGGCGGGCCCGCGGGGCGATGATCTGCCCGGTGTAGGCGACGGCGTCGAGGTAGGCCCGCGCGGTGTCCTCCACCGGCAGTGGCGCGGCCAGCAGCATCGGCAGGTCGGAGGCCTCGTAGGCGGCGACGAGGGACAGCAGCTCGCCGAGCGGGCCGGTGCCGCCGACGAGCGCCTCGGTCACCTCGTGGCTCAGCGACAGGCGCAGCGCGAGGTCGGCGGCGGGCTGGCCGAGCAGCTCGGCGACGGCGGAGACGAGCCCGGCGGTGAACGCGGCCTCCGGCGGCAGGTCCATCCGCCCGGCGATGTTCTGGCACATGCGGGCGCGGGTGATCGCGGCCGAGAGCTGCTGGGTGCCGGGGTCGTCCGGGCCCTCGAGGTCGCTGACGAGCATGAGGGTGGCCCAGTCCCGCAGCCGGTCGACGCCGAGCAGCAGGACCGCCTCGTGCACCGAGGACACCTTGACCGGCAGGCCGAGCGAGTCGGCGTTCGCGGCCGCCATCAGCCGCAGGCTCAGCGCCGGGTCGCTGGTGACGAGGCCGACCACGCGGGCGAGCGGGATGCTGGGGCCGACGAGCAGGCTCAGCAGCTCGACCCGGGCCAGCCGCGACGGCGACAGGGCGGCGGCGCTCACGACCTGCGGGCGGCCGAGGACGTACCCCTGGAAGTAGTCGAAGCCGAGCGCCCGGGCGAGCTCGAGCTGTTCGGCGGTCTCGAGCCGCTCGGCGACGAGCTTCACGCCGGCGTACTTGCGGCAGCGCTCCACCGTCGCGGCCAGGTCCTGCGCCGCGGTCTCGAGCACGTCGATCTTCACGTAGGCGGCGAGCTCGAGCAGCGGCTCGTGGCCGAGGCCGAAGACGTAGTCGTCGAGCGCGATGCGGTACCCCTGCCGGACCAGCTCGGCGACGGCGGTCACGACCTCGTCGTCGAGCTCGACGGTCTCCAGGATCTCGAGGACCACCTGCTCGGCGTCGAACGGCAGCGGCAGGTCTCCGACCAGGAACTCCCGGGTCAGGTTCACGAAGCACAGCCCGCGCCCGCACAGCGGCTCGATGCCGATCTCGGTGAACGCGGTGATGAGCACCCGGCTCGTGGCGTAGGCGCCGCGCTCGTCGGCGTCGACCGCGCCCGCGTCGCCCCGGAAGAGCAGCTCGTACCCGTGCACGTCGCCGGCCCGGGAGAAGATCGGCTGGCGGCCCACATGCACGGCGCCGGAAGCGGGGAACATACCGCACTCATCGACCCGCCCGGCCGGGATCTGCGGATTTCCGCCGGAGCGTTACGCGGTGCCGGCCAGGGCGTGAATCCGCCAGCCCGGATCGGGGAAACCGGACGCGTCGGCGACGTGGGCGCTGGCGGTGTTCGCGGGGTCGTGCAGATAGATCGGTACGGCCCCGGCGTCCACGATCCGCCGGGCCGCCCGGGTCACGAGCCGCCGGGCCAGTCCCCGGCCGCGGGCGCGCTCCTCGGTGCCGACGGAGATCTCGACGCCGGTCGGGTCGTGCGGCTTGAGCCCGACGCCGGCCAGGTACTCCCCCGTGCCCGGCTCCCGCGCGACGAGCACCTCGCCCGGGAAGGGCCGCAGCCAGTCGGGGATGCCCGGGCCGTGCGACGGCTCCCACTCCCCCGCCGGCTCCATCGCCACCGGCGCCTCGCTCCACCGGAACACGCCGGTGAAGCAGCGCTGCTCGGGCCGCCCGACGAGGGCCGGGAGGTGCTCGCCGAGGGCCGCCTCGAGGACCCGCGGGGCGGTGGCGGCGACGAGCGCGGCGACGGCGTCGCGGCTGGACGGCGGGACGGACAGCACACCGTTGCCGCCGGCGTCGGTCACGCCCAGGGCCCGCTGCTCCCCGCCGTCCCAGCGGGGCTTCTCCCGCATGGGGCTGCCGACGACGACCAGGCCCCCGGAGGACGGCCAGCTTCCGAGCCACGCGCGCAGGAACCGATCGAGCACGGTGAAGATCCTAAGGCTGGGTGCGGAACTGCGCGCGCATCACGTCGGCGACCCGCTTGGTCCAGTCCGCGGGGCCGTCGATCGTCCAGTTCTCCCCGAGGGCCATGAACAGCGGCCCGTGCCCGGACTGCCCGGCCTCGGCGGACCACTCGGCCTCGACGTCGCCGCGCCCGGCGTAGACACCGACGTCGACCGGGCGCCCGTCGGCCGTGCAGCGGCCCCGCCCGACGGCCTTGGCGGGCACGTTGGCGTCGACGCCGACCGCCTCATAGCCGGAGCAGGGCAGCCCCCGCCGGTCCAGGTAGTCGACGAGGGCCTGCGGCGAGGGGAACGTCTGCGGCGCCGAGTCGGCCGTGGGGGCGTGGCCCCGGTCGATGCGCCCGATCAGCACGACGAGCACGGCCCCGACGACGAGCACCCCGGCGGCGAGGGTGGCGATCATCGCGGTCGGCGGGCGGTGCTCGGGGCGCGGCCGGGGCGGGGGTGGCGGCAACGGCTGGGTGGAGTCGTCGAACTCGCCCTCACGCGCCTGCAGCGCGGCGGCGACCTCGGCCGCGGACGGCAGCGGCTGGGTGGGGCGGGCCGCGGCGGCCTCCGCCTCGCGGGCGGCGGCCTCCGCTTCACGGGCCACGGCCGCCTCCGCCTCACGGGCCACGGCGGCCTCCGCCTCACGGGCCACGGCGGCCTCCGCCTCACGGGCGGCGGCCTGGGCCGCGGCGACCTCGGTGGCCCGCGCGGCCCGGGCGGCCGCGGCGGCGATCTCGGCCGGCGACGGCAGCGGCTGGGTCGCGGCCGAGCCGTGCTCCGGGCCGGGGCCGATGGCGGCGGCCGGTGGTTCCGCGTGGTCGAGGGGCTGGTGGTGCTGCTCGGTCACGCGAGAAAAGCTACCCCGCCCCCTGCCCGGACTCAGCACGCCGAACGGGCAGATCTGCGCCAATCTGCGCTGAGGCTTCCGGACAGGTGCGCGCACCGGCGCCTGGGAGCGCTCCGAAACCCCGCGAATGCCATGATTCAGGCCTCCGGCAGGTCGACGGCGATCTCCTCGCCCAGCGTGGCGCCGTGCTCCAGCTCCAGGTCGTCGCCGCTCCAGAACTTGCCGGGGTCGTACCAGTTGGCCCGCCGGCCGCGGGCGAGCAGGCCCATGTCCTCGTAGGTCACGGCGACGACCTCGGCGCAGTACGCGGTCTCGAGCGTGCCGCTGATCTGCTCACGGAGGTGCGGCAGGCGGCCCTTGAACCAGCGCCCGGCCAGCCGCGCGGTGGACGGGAACGGCGTGCCGTCGAGGCGGGCGACGGTCTTCAGCACCGCGTCCTCCATCGCCGGCCCGGCCTCCGGGAACAGCTGCCGCAGCCAGGCGCGCTGGCCGTAGCGGCGGCCCCAGACCAGCACGGCGTCGCGCAGATCGTGCAGCTGGACCCCGCGCTGGCGGGCGCCGGTCCACATGTCGGGCAGCGACCGGCCCAGCTCCGCGTGCCACATGAGCGGCGGCATGTCGTCGAGCACGACCGCCATGCCCACGTGGTTGACCGGGCTGTTGGTCAGCGTCTGGATGGCGCGGTCGGCGGTGGTGCGGCCGCGGAACACCCAGAGGTCGCCCGTGCGTGTCATCCGTACGGCCTCATCGAGATCGACCTTCACCGGGACTACCCTAGGGCCTCATGCGAATCAAGTGGTGGAAGGTCGTCGGGCTCGCCGGTGTCGTCGGCGTGGCGGCGACGGGTGTGCTGGTGGCCCGGGCCGAGCGCCAGCGGCGGGCGTACACCCCGGAGGAGATCCGGGAAAAGCTGCGTGACCGGCACGCCATCGCGTCCCTGGGCGTCTCCGCAAAGGGTGGGACGAGTCGCGGCTCACGTACCAGTGCTCCCTGAGGTCACCTAGTGTGGATGGTGTGCTGCCACTGACATCCCAGACCGGCCCCGTGCGGGTCCTGTTCCTCGAAAACATCCACCCGATCGCGGTCGAGCGGATGCGCTCCGAGGGCTACGAGGTCGAGACCGTCGGGCGGGCGCTCGACGAGGACGAGCTGATCGCGAAGCTCGACGGGGTTCACCTGCTCGGCATCCGCTCCAAGACCCAGGTCACCGCCAACGTCCTGGCCTCCGCCCAGCAGCTGCGCGCCATCGGTGCCTTCTGCATCGGCACCGACCAGATCGACCTGCGCGTCGCCGCCGAGTCCGGCATCGCGGTCTTCAACGCGCCCTTCTCCAACACCCGCAGCGTGGTGGAGCTGGCGATCGCCGAGATCATCGCGCTGACCCGGCGGCTCACCGAGAAGAACGCCGACATGCACAACGGCGTGTGGAACAAGGACGCCGAGGGCTCCCACGAGATCCGCGGGCGCTCCATCGGCATCGTCGGCTACGGCAACATCGGCACGCAGCTGTCGGTCCTCGCCGAGAACCTCGGCCTGCGGGTGTACTTCTACGACACCTCCGAGCGGCTGGCGCTGGGCAACGCCGTGCGCTGCAACTCCCTCGACGAGCTGCTCGAGGTCGCCGACATCGTCACCCTGCACGTCGACGGGCGGCCGGGCAACAGCGGCTTCTTCGGCGAGGAGCAGTTCGCGAAGATGCGCCCGCAGAGCATCTTCCTGAACCTGAGCCGCGGCTTCGTCATCGACCACGAGGCGCTGCGCCGTCACCTCGACAACGGCCACCTCGCGGGCGCCGCGGTCGACGTGTTCCCGAAGGAGCCCAAGGCCAAGGGCGACGAGTTCGTCTCGGCGCTGCGCGGCCTGCCCAACGTCATCCTCACGCCGCACATCGGCGGCTCGACCGAGGAGGCGCAGTCGGACATCGGCTCGTTCGTGGCGGAGAAGCTGCACAAGTACGTCGCCGAGGGCTCGACCACGCTGAGCGTCAACCTGCCGTCGCTCAACCTGCCGTCGCTGCCGGAGACGCACCGCATCGCGCTGCTGCACCACAACGTGCCGGGCGTGCTCGCCGACGTGAACAGCATCTTCGCCGGCCACAAGGTCAACGTCGAGGGGCAGATCCTGGCCACCCGCGGCGAGTACGGCTACCTGCTGACCGACGTCGCGGCGCAGTACCCGCCGGAGATCCTCTCGCAGCTGGCGAGCATGGCCACGACGGTCCAGATGCGCGTCCTGTCCTGACCCGCTCCCGACCCGCGCCCGTCCCGGGTGTGGCTTTTCATCGATAGTTTTCGATCTAAAGTCACACCCGGGACGGGCTTCGTTCACCACCGGGCGACAGCGTGCTCCCATCACCTGCGAAGGGAGCACGCATGCTCAGGGTTGTTCGCGCGGCCGCCGTGGTCGTCGTCGCCGGGGCCGGGATCGCCGTCGGGCTCGCCGGGCCGGCCGGGGCCACCCCGCCCGGGATCCCGTCCAAGGCCACCGCCCAGACCCAGCTCAACGCGCTGACCGTGGCCACCGAGGGCTCGATGAGCGGCTACAGCCGCGACAAGTTCCCGCACTGGATCACCATCAGCGGCTCGTGCGACACGCGGGAGACCGTGCTCAAGCGCGACGGCACGTCGGTCGTCACCAGCAGCACCTGCGCGGCGACGTCGGGCCGCTGGTACAGCCCGTACGACGGCGCGACCTGGACCGCCTCCGGCGACGTCGACATCGACCACGTGGTGCCCCTGGCCGAGGCCTGGCGCTCCGGCGCGAGCTCGTGGACGACGGCCCGCCGCCAGTCGTTCGCCAACGACCTCACGCACCCGCAGCTCATCGCCGTGACCGACAACGTGAACCAGTCCAAGGGCGACCAGGACCCGTCGACGTGGCAGCCGCCGCTGACCTCCTACCGCTGCACGTACGCCCGGATGTGGATCAACGTGAAGTACACCTACGGGCTGAAGCTGCAGTCCTCGGAGAAGTCGGCCCTGCAGACGATGCTCAACGCCTGCTGAGCCCCGGCTCGCACGCCGGGCGGGCGGCGCACCGGGCCGCCCGCCCGCGCATGGGCCGGCCCCGCCGGTACAGTCGCCGGGATGTCGCCCCGTGAACTCGTCGTGCTCGGCACCGCCAGCCAGGTCCCGACGCGGCTGCGCAACCACAACGGGTACTTCCTGCGCTGGGACGGCGAGGGCTTCCTCTTCGATCCCGGGGACGGCACCCAGCGCCAGATGGCCCACGCCGGCGTCGCCGCGAGCGACATCACCCGGGTCTGCCTCACGCACTTCCACGGCGACCACTGCCTCGGCCTGCCCGGGGTCGTCCAGCGCATGTCCCTGGACAACTCGCCCCACGACGTGCAGGCCTACTTCCCCGCGTCCGGCGAGGTGTACTTCGACCGCCTCCGCCACGCCACCCCGTACTACGACACCGTCACCCTCACCAAGCGCCCGATCGACGGGGACGGCCTGCTCACGCTGGCCGAGACGGCGGCGTGGCGGCTGGAGGCGCACCGGCTCGACCACGGCATCGACGCCTACGGCTTCCGGCTGGTCGAGCACGACGGGCGGCGGATGCTCCCCGATCGCCTGCGCGAGCACGGCATCGCCGGCCCGGACGTCGCGGTGCTCCAGCGCGACGGGCGGCTGCGCGGGGTGAGCCTGGAGGACGTGAGCGAGCCCCGGCGCGGGCAGCGCTTCGCCTTCGTGATGGACACGCGCCTGTGCGCGGGCGTGCGGACGCTCGCCGAGGGCGCCGACGTGCTCGTCATCGAGTCGACCTACCTCGCCGAGGACGAGGGACTGGCCGTCGCGCACGGGCACCTGACCGCCGCCCAGGCGGCGCGGGTGGCCGCGGATGCCGGGGTGCGCACGCTCGTGCTCACCCACTTCTCGCAGCGCTACGACGACCCGTCGCGCTTCCGGCGGGAGGCGGAAGCGGTGTTCGACGGCGAGGTTGTCGTGGCCGAGGACCTGATCCGGGTCAGGATCCGCGGCTAGGTCTTCAGTCCGGTCGGTCAGTCACACTCGGTGCAGATGGGCGCGCCGTTCTTCTCGCGGGACAGCTGGCTGCGGTGGTGCACGAGGAAGCAGCTCGAGCAGCGGAACTCGTCGCCCCGCATCGGCACGACCGGGACCGTGAGCTCCTCATCGGTCAGGTCGGCGCCGGGCAGCTCGAAGCCGGCCTCGTTCTCGTCCACGTCGACGGACGCCGACTGGCCGTTGGTGCGGCGCGCGGTGAGCTCCTCGAGGCTGTCCTCGGCGAGGTCCGCGCCGACCGGGTTGCGCGGCGCGTCGTAGTCGGTGCTGATGGCCATGGCGTTCACCCTCTCTTGGTGACTTGGTTGTGTAACGAACGCCGCCGGCCCCGGATGTGTTCCCGACCGACATGAATGAATCGAGGAGTGTTCCGAATCACGCCGGCTCATGCCGATCCGGCGCCAATTCGGTCCACTGTGGACATATCAACAGCGGCAGCGCCAACGAGGCTACCTCGCCGGGTCGCCCGTGCGGGCACTTTTGGGATTCTCGGTCCGCATGTCGTCGAGCAGACCGGAAAGCCCCAGGTCAGAACGGCGGGGTGGCCGAACGGAGGAACGCCGCGGTGGCGGCCACTACAGTTTCGGCATGAACCTTCCCGAGCGCGCGCGTGTGGTCGTCGTCGGCGGCGGTGTGATCGGCACGTCGGTCGCCTACCACCTGGCCAAGGCCGGCATCACCGACGTGCTGCTGCTGGAGCGGGACCGGCTCACCGCCGGCACCACCTGGCACGCGGCGGGGCTCATCGTCACCTTCGGCTCGCTGTCGGAGACCTCGACGCGGATGCGACAGTACACCCGCGACCTGTACGCGAGCCTGGAGTCCGAGACCGGGCTGTCGACGGGCCTGCGGCAGTCCGGGTTCATCGAGCTCGCCGCGGACGAGGGGCGGCTGGAGGAGTACCGCCGCGTCGCCGCGTTCAACCGGCACCTGGGCGTGGACGTCCACGAGATCTCCCCGGCCGAGGTCCGCGAGCTGTTCCCGCTCGCGCGCACCGACGACGTCCTGGCCGGGTTCTACGTCGCCGAGGACGGCCGCGCCAACCCGGTCGACGTCACGATGTCCCTGGCCAAGGGCGCCCGGCAGATGGGCGTGCGAATCCTGGAAGGGGTACCGGTCACCGGCACCCTGCGCCGCCGGGACACGGTCACGGGCGTGCGCACCCCCTTCGGCGACGTCGAGGCCGAGGTCGTGGTCAACTGCGCCGGCATGTGGGCCCGCCAGCTCGGCGAGGAGGCCGGGGTGAGCGTGCCGCTGCAGGCGGCCGAGCACTACTACCTCATCACCGAGCCCATCGACGGCGTCTCGGCCGACCTGCCCGTGCTGGAGGACCCGGGATCATACGGGTACTTCCGGGAGGAGACCGGCGGCCTGATGGTCGGCCTGTTCGAGGGCGCCGCCGCCCCGTGGAGCGTCGACCGCGTGCCCGACGGGTTCTCGTTCGGCACGCTCCCGCCCGACTGGGACCGCATGGCGCCCTACCTCGAGCGGGCGATGAGCCGCATTCCCGTGACCGCGACCGCCGGCGTGCGGACCTTCTTCTGCGGCCCGGAGAGCTTCACGCCCGACCTCGCGCCGGTCTTCGGCGAGTCCCCGGAGCTGCGCAACTACTTCGTCGCGGCCGGGCTCAACTCGATCGGCATCCTCACCGGCGGCGGCATCGGCCGGGCCCTGGCCACCTGGATCGCCGAAGGCCGCCCCGACGTCGACGTGACCGGGATGCACATCGACCGCCTCCAGCCCTACCAGCGCAACCGGGAATACCGAGCCGCCCGCACCGTCGAGGCGCTGGGCCAGGTGTACGCGACGCACTTCCCGCACAAGGCGTTCACCTCCGGCCGCGACGCCCGCCGCTCCCCCCTGCACGACCGGGTCTCCCCGCTGCACCCGTACCGCCGGGACGTCTCCGGCTGGGAGATGCCCGACGTCTACGGGTTCGAAGGATCGCCGGCGCCGACGTGGGGCCGGCCGGAGTGGTTCGGCCAGTGGGCGGCCGAGCACCGGGCGGCCCGCGAGGACGCGATCCTCATGGACATGTCGTTCATGGCCAAGTTCCTCGTCGAGGGCCGCGACGCCGCCGCCGCGCTGGAGGAGCTGTCGGCCAACCGGGTCGCCAACCCCGGCCGGGTCACCTACACCCAGTGGCTCAACGAGGGCGGCACCATCGAGGCCGACCTGACCGTCACCCAGCTCGACGAGGAGCGGTTCTGGGTGGTCGCCTCCGACACCGCGCACCGCCACGCGTTCGCCCGCCTGCGCCGCCACCTCGACGGCCGGCTCGCCTTCGCCGCCGACGTCACCTCCGGCTGGGCCCAGCTCAACGTGCAGGGCCCCCGCTCCCGGGAGATCCTGGCCGAGGCCTGCGGCACCGACATCACCCTGCCCTTCCGCGGGGCGGCCGAGCTCGAGATCGGCCTCGCGCGCGTGCTGTGCCTGCGGATCACGTACGTCGGGGAGCTGGGCTACGAGCTCTACGTCCCCGCCGAGCAGGCGGTGCACGTCCACGATCGCCTGGTGGCGGCCGGGGCCGGGCACGGGCTGCGCCACGCCGGGCTCAAGGCGCTCGCGAGCCTGCGCCTCGAGAAGGGCTACCGCGACTACGGCCACGACATCGACAACACCGACGACGTGCTGGAGGCCGGGCTGGGCTTCGCCGTGGCGCTGGACAAGGAGCACTTCATCGGCCGCGACGCCGTCCTGGCCCGCAAGGCGCGCGGGCCGCTGACCCGCCGCCTCGTCCAGGTGCTCGTCACGGACCCGAAGGCACTCCTGCACCACGCGGAGGTGGTCCGCCGCGACGGGCGGGACGTCGGCTACGTGCGCGCGGCCTCGTACGGCCACACGCTCGGCGGCGCGGTCGGGCTGGCGATGCTCGACGCGGGGTCCGAGGCGCTCGACCAGGCATGGCTGGACGCGGCCCCGCTGACCGTCGAGATCGCGGGCGCGACATATCCGGCGCGGGCCTCGCTGCGGCCCCTGTACGACCCGTCGAGCGAGCGCGTCCGGTCCTGAACCTGGCCCTCGCATTTCGGGGGCGCGGCTCTTCCGCGCCCCGCTCGGCCTTAAAGCCGTCTCCCGCCGGCCCTTCCGCGCCTCCG
This sequence comes from Dactylosporangium sp. NPDC000244, assembly GCF_040300725.1. NCBI lineage: Bacteria > Bacillati > Actinomycetota > Actinomycetes > Micromonosporales > Micromonosporaceae > Dactylosporangium > Dactylosporangium sp. NPDC000244. The sequence continues at coordinate 236,614 of NZ_JBEPEH010000012.1, read as the reverse complement.
CGCGTTCGGGGGCGCGGCCCTCCAACGACCCCGCTCGCCCTTGA
>NZ_JBEPEH010000012.1:85980-236470 GCF_040300725.1 Dactylosporangium sp. NPDC000244 | reverse complement strand
ACCCGTCTCCTCCCGGCCCCTCCGCGCCTCCGCGCGTTCGGGGGCGCGGCCCTCCAACGACCCCGCTCGCCCTTGAACCCGTCTCCTCCCGGCCCCTCCGCGCCTCCGCGCGTTCGGGGGCGCGGCCCTCCAACGACCCCGCTCGCCCTTGAACCCGTCTCCTCCCGGCCCTTCCGCGACCCCGCCCGCCCCGGGACCCCCTCCCCCGACCCCGCCCCCCTTGCGGGCGACGACCCCGCTCGCCCGCGGGGCGCGGCCCTTCCACGCCGCGGGCGCGGATCGGAACGGCCGGTCGGAGCAATTTGTTACGCAGCGCCCCGTGCTGCACACATGCTGTTGAGGCGGACGGGCGTTCGGTGCCCGTCCACCGCGGGTCACGCGAGGTGACCCGCACCGGAACGCGGGCATCGGCGCCCGCGGTGACACGGGGGAGCTGGACGGCATGCGGAACAGCAGACTCGGCCTGGCGGCGGCGGTCGCGATGGGACTGGCACTCGCCCCGGCCATCGGCGGCCCGGCGTCGGCCTCGGGCGCGTACACGTTCGCGGGCGTGACGGACTGGGACGGCGACGGCAACGAGGACATCCTCGCGCGCGACCCGGGCGGCGACCTCTGGCTGTTCCCGGGCTCGTCGGCGCGCGGCGTGACGAGCGTGCCGCCGGTGACGATCGGCACCGGCTGGAACGGCCTCACCTTCGCCGGCCTGGCCGACTGGGACAACGACGGCCACGAGGACATCGTCGCCCGCAACGTGGCCGGCGACCTGGTGCTCTTCCCTGGCAGCTCGACCCGCGGCGTGTCGAGCGAGCCGCCGGTGACGATCGGGACGGGCTGGGGCGGGTACACCTTCGCGGGCATCGCCGACTGGGACAAGGACGGCGCCCAGGACGTCGTCGCCCGCGGCCTGGACGGCACCCTGTGGATGTTCCCGGGCCAGGCGACCCGCGGCGTGAGCTCGGCGGCCCCGGTCGAGATCGGCACCGGCTGGAACGGCTACGACTTCGCCGGGATCATCGACTGGGACCACGACGGCAACCAGGACATTCTCGTACGCGGCACGACCGGCGACCTGAGCCTCTTCCCCGGCCAGTCCGTGCGCGGCGTCTCGGCCGAGCCGCCGGTGCAGATCGGCACCGGGTGGAACGGCTACGACTTCGCGGGCCTGGCCGACTGGGACAAGGACGGCAACCCGGACGTCGTGGCGCGCAAGACGAACAACGACCTGTGGCTGTTCCCGGGCGAGTCGATGCGCGCGGTGAGCGGCCAGAGCCCGGTGCAGATCGGCACCGGCTGGTAGTCGGCACCGGCTGGTAGTTCGCACGACCGACGAGTCCGGCGGGATTCTTCCGCCGGACTCGTCGCATCTCGCCACGCAGCGACCGCCCGAACGACCGCGCCCGCCGCCGCGCGAATGCCGCTTCGCAACCGGGCGCGGCGACGAACGGGACGCCGTTGTGCGAACGCGCACCCCCGCTGCGCGAACGCACACACCCCCGCCGCACGAGCACTCGCGCACAAACGCGCACCACTACCGCGCAAACACGCAACCGGCCGCCGCACAACGAGGGCCGCGCCGACGCGCACAACAACGCGCGGACCCTGCTGCAGAAACGCACACCAGCACCGCACGAACGTGCACACTGCCGCCGAGCTGCTGCACAAACGCGCACCACGGGCCGCACGGACATGTGCCGGATGCGCCGGCCAAACCCCGATCGCCACATGCACCACGCGCGGGCCGAAATGGTCAAGGCACCGTCGGCGCGCATCGCCGCGCGGGGCGGGGGTCAGGCCGGGGCGTTCGGGGACGACGACGGCGCCGGCGCCGGGCCGCAGATGAAGTGCGGCTCGGCGTCGTAGCGCCACGTGAAGCGCTCCCGGCGTAGCTCCTTCCCATCGCGGCTGAAGACCCGGTACGCCTCCTGCGTGAAGCCCGGCGAGCCCGAGGTCGGGTTGCAGTCGGCCTCCTGCAGGTACACGGTCTTGGGCGCCACCGGCTTCGTGCGGGGACCGTAGACGGTGGTGATGTCGTAGCGCTTGGTCCCGTACAACGTCACGGTGATCGAGTCGTCGCTCGTCGCGGTGTCGATGAGGATGCCGCTCGGGCCGTCGTTGCGCACCCGCAGGTCCAGGGACGGGAAGACGACGGTCGCCTCGATCACGGCCGGGTACCGGTCGAAGTAGTAGCTGTGCGGGTGGTGCTCGACGTCCTCGAGGCCGGCCAGGTACGCGGCGTTGAAGAGGGTGGTCGCGACCTGCGAGACCCCGCCGCCCGAGCTGTTCTTGATTTTGCCGTCCTCGATGCCGGGGGCGTCGACGTAGCCCTTGGCGTGCGTACGCTCGCCGACCCGCTGGTTCAGGCTGAACGTCTCCCCCGGCCTGATGAGCATCCCGCGCAGCGCCTCGGCCATCGTGCGGATGTTCACCACGCGCGGCTGGCCCGGCTCGAAGTGCGTCGTGAACGTTCCCACCGGCGCGGAGACGCCCAGCGTCGCAAGAACGGCGGCAGTCGTACCGGCATGCGAGGGCACCAGCGGCACCTCCACCCGTCGCGGCGTGGCCGTCGAGCGCAGCGCGTCCAGCAGGCGGGGCGCGGCGAGATCGACCTGGCTGCCGTCCGACTCCGCGCGGATGGCCGGGCGGCCGCCGGAGACCTCGAAGCGGGCGTCGGTCGCGGGGATCTCGACGCGCGCGAAGGCCGCCGCGGCCGCCTTGCGCAGCGCGGCGGTGTCGATCGCGGGCACGATCACGCCGTCCGGGCCGGACTCGAGGCGCAGGGCGGACGCGATGCCGGCCGCCGGTACGGTCACCTCGCCCCGCGGCGTGGCCAGCACCAGCGGCGCGGCGACGGCCGGGGTGGCGAGGTCGCGCACGAGCCGGTCCACGTCGGCGCGGGTGTCGTGCGGCACCAGGTCCACCACCGGGAACTCCAGCACCGAGCGGCGCAGCCAGCCGGACTCGGCCAGCCGGGCGGCGCCGAGGCGGTCGAGGCCGCGGCCCTGCTCGGGGTACACCGGAATCGGGCGCAGACCGTCGAAGCGCACGGCGGGCATGACCGGCGCGTCGCCCTGCGGGCCGAGGTGGTCCATGAGCGCGGCGAACAGGCGGCCGGCGTCGACGCGCACGACCGGGTCGACGTCCACCCCGCCGAAGGGCACGGGCGTGGCGGCCGCGGCACGGTCGACGGTCGCGGGCACGTCGAGGGTCAGGCCGACCGCGGCCGGGTCCACCACGGCGGGCTCGGTGCCGACCTTGACCGCGACCGGCAGGCGCAGCCGGCCCGCGACCCCGGCCTCGAGCGCCTGGCGGGCCTCGGCGCGGGAGCGGCCGCCGAGGTCGACGCCGAGCACGCGGACGCCCCGGTCGACGTCGTGGGCGTACGTCCGCAGCGTCACCAGGCCGGGCACGACGACGAGAAGCGTGACGGCGATCACCAGCCGGCGGCGCCGCACGGTACGCCGGCGACGGGCCAGCGGCGGGACCACGGGGCGCGTCCGGAGCTCGGTAGCCATACCGACAACCGTGCCCGATTTGTACCGTTCCTACTAAAACTCGACCTCTATGTCCCCGAAAGTGTCATAACAGAGGCCCTGGGGGAGTATGTCCGCGCCCAAGCCGGCCGACCTGTGCCGTCTGTGGCCTCCGCCAACGACACTGACGAGGCTCGCTGGCAGGATATGGGGGTGCGGCAGTTCCGGACCCTGGCAATGCGGGTGCGCTCGCCTGAGGCGAGCGCGGCGCTGACGCATGCCGCCGAGCGCATCGGGCTGCCGGTCGCACAGCTGCCGGGCGATCCGGCCGAGGTCAACGGGCTGCACTCCGCCGACGGGGTGGCGTGGCGGGCGGCCGGCGGCTACCTCACGACGCTCATCGCGGGCGGCGCCGACGTGTGCCTGTCCGGCGCGTCCCCGACGTGGTTCGCGGCGCTGCCCAAGGACGTGACCGGGCGCGACATCCGGCTCATCAGCGTCGGCGAGGCGCCGGACTTCGTCGGGCCGCGCCCGGCCGTGGCCAAGCTCGCCGACGAGAAGCACCCGGCGTTCTCCGCGGCCTGGGTCCGCAACGCCGACGACCTGCGCAACCGGCTGCGCACGGCCCGGCTCCCGGCCGACAGCACGCTGATCATCATGGACCACTGGCTCGACCTCGCCTCGGAATACCGCGTGTTCACCCTCGGGCGGCAGCCGGTGGCGTGGTCGCCGTATCTCGTCGAGGGCGAGGAGTGGAGCCCGTCGCTGCGCATGCACCGCGCCTCCTGGCACGACGAGGCGGCCGCGTTCGTCGCGCTCATGCTCGCCGACCTGCCCGCGCAGGACGTCCCGCCGACCGCGGTCATCGACGTCGGGCGCACCGAGTCCGGCGAGTTCGCGGTGCTCGAGGTGAACAACGTGTGGAGCTCGGGGCTGTACAGCTGCGACCCCGACGGCGTCCTGCGCGCCGTGCTCGCGGCCAACGACCCCGACTGCGACCCGCGCTGGCGCTGGCAGCCCGCCCCGGCCCTGGGAGCGTAGTGCGAGGTCCCGACCTCGTCACCCGCCTGCGCGTCGGGTTCCACTGGCGTGGCGGCCCCGACGTGGCCTTCGCGGACATCACGGAGTGGTGGCGCGATCCGGCGGTACTGCGGCAACTGCCCCCGGCCGTAGCGGCCCTCGTGCCCGGGGAGCCCACCGTGGTCCTCGGCCCCGCGTCGCGCGGCACGCTGCTCGGCGCGCTCGTCGCCGCCCACCTCGGCGTCGGCCTGGTCGAGGTGCGCAAGAACGATCGCGTGGCGCTGCACTCCGAGTTCTACACGCACCGCCGCCTGCCCGGCGACTACCACGAGGGCGGCGCGGTGCTGAGCTTCCGCCGCGCCCTGGTCCGCCCGGCCGACCGCGTCCTGTGCGTGGACGACTGGGTCGAGAGCGGCGGGCAGGCCCTGGCCATCCGCTCGATGGTCGACGAGATCGGCGCGACCTGGCTGGGGATGGCCTGCGTGGTCGACGACCTGGCGGAGCGCGCCGAGATCCGCTCACTGCTGGGCGTGCGCTCCCTGCTGACCGCCGACGACCTCTACTAGCTCCTGTCGGCTCCCCACTAACCCCATGGCCATCGTCGCCGCTTGGGCGCCGGGACGCCGTGGCGGGCCAGGCTCCCGCCGGGTCCCCGCTAGCCCCATGGCCATCGTCGCCGCTTGGGCGCCGGGACGCCGTGGCGGGCCAGGCTCCCGCCGGGTCCCCGCTAACCCCATGGCCATCGTCGCCGCTTGGGCGCCGGGACGCCGTGGCGGGCCAGGCTCCCGCCGGGTCCCCGCTAGCCCCATGGCCACCGTCGCCGCTTGGGCGCCGGGACGCCGTGGCGGGCCAGGACCGCACGCGCCTTCGCATGGTCGGACGCGGTGCAGCCCGGGGTCACGAGCATGAGGTGCGCCAGGGACTCCTCGATGGTCACCACCCGGCCGGCCCCGACGGCGGCGTCGAGCCGGGCCCGCACGAGATCCCGCACCTCCCGCCGCCGCGCCGGCTCGCGATAGGCGAGCGCGACGAGCGCGAAGAGGGCGGCGTCGGCGGACCAGTCCTCGACCCCGAACGCGAGGTCGAGCAGCACCTGCCGGCGCACCGAGGACGGCCAGGGCTCGCCGGGGGCGTGGTGCAGCAGCCCGAGGCAGACCCAGGGGCCCAGGAGGCGGTACCAGTACGTCGGCGTCGACCGCGCCAGATGCGCCCACCGGGGCGTGGCCGGCGGGTCGGGCAGGTGCGCGAGCAGCCCCAGCAGCTCCTCGAGCGGCAGCGCCCCGAGCGGCTCGGCCCGCAGGTAGCCGGAGAGCACCGACGGCCACGTCTCCTCGCCGACCTCGTGCAGCACCGCGACCGCCCGTTGCGACGGCGCCGCGACGGCGGGCACCGGATGCACGCCGTCGTACCGCCAGATGGCGAACCGCGCCGGCCGGCGCAACGGCACCCGGATGTCGGGCGCGGGAAACGCGGCCGTGCGCACCGACACGGGCCCGACGACCCGCCGGGCCGCGACGAGCGCCGTGGGCGGCTCGGCCACGGCCTGCACGAACGCGTTGGTCTGCACCGTCTCCCCGCGCACCCGCCGGGCGACGAGCTGGTTCGCGGCGAGACAGACCGTCTCGGACGGCATCGGCACCCAGTTGAGCCACGGCCGCTCCGCCCCGGCCAGCGCGAACACGACCTCGACCATCGCGCACGGGTGCGGGTCGTCGGCGATCGCCACGAGGTCGCCCACGTCCCCGCCGGCCCGGAACCGAATCCCCCGCCGGGCCGCGTCGCGGTGGCGGAACTTCGGGTCCCGCGCAAGCCTCCGCAACTCCCCGTCGGCGTCCTCCGCGATCATGGCGCGCAGGATAGCAACGCCACCCGATCCCCCACCCCCACGGTTCCGGGCGCCTCGAAACCGGCCGTCCTGCGCGCGGCGAACACGGCCGCGCGGCAAACGCTCAGCACACGAACGCGTGCGGCGCACACGTGAGCGGCCGCGATGCGCGACCGGACGGAACGAAGCGCGCGTGGAGTCATTGAGCGGCCGCCACAGCGGCATTCCGGCCGGCGCGAGGATGCCGAGGTCACGCATGTCGTCCAAGCGGCACCCGGTGGCCGCGCCCGCGCCGAGCCTGCCGCTGGAGCCGCAAGCAACCGCCGTCGATGCGCGGACGCCGCACGCCCGCCAGACCGCCGATCGCTCGGCGGTCCGCGTGGTCAGCGTGGTCAGGCGCGGGCGCGCCGGGTGCGCACGACGACGAACGGGATGACGGCGAGCGCGAGCACGCCGCCGGTGATGCCGAGCGTGGCGTAGCTGGTCGCGGTCATGACGAGGCCGCTGGCCATGCCGCCGCCGGCCCCGGCGAGCGCGATGCACAGGTCGACGTTGCCCTGAACCCGGGCGCGCCGCTCGACCGGCGCGGCATCGGTGATCATGGCGGTCCCGGAGACGAGGCCGAGGTTCCAGCCGAATCCGAGCAGGATCAGGGCGAGGGCGAGCAGCGGGACGGAGTCGTCGGGGGCGGTGGCCGAGACGATCCCGGCGGCGAGCAGGGTGACGCCGGACGCGACGGCGACGGGCACCTGACCGACGCGGTCCACGAGGATGCCGGTGACGAGCGACGGCAGGTACATGGCCGCGATGTGCAGGGAGATGACGAGGCCGGTGGCGGCGAGGTCGTGGCCGTGGGCCCGCATGTGGACCGGCGTCATGGTCATGACCGCGACCATGACGAGCTGGGTGAGGATCATGGTGGCGGCGCCGGCGGTCACGCTCGCCGATGCCGGCCGGGTCCGCGTGGACGCGGCGGGGGCGGCGGGCAGGGTGCGGGAGACCAGCAGCGGGTCCGGACGCAGCAGCAGGAACAGGATCGTGCCGGCGAACGCGTAGGCGATGGCGGCCAGGGCGAACGGACCGGCCAGGGCGGGCAGGCCGAAGCGCTCGGCGGCCCGGCCGGTGGCGGCGACGAGGTTCGGGCCGATGACCGCGCCGGCGGTGGTGGTGACGAGCACGGCGCTGACGGCCCGGCCGCGGCGGCCGGGGCCGCTCAGGTCGGCGCCGGCGTAGCGGGCCTGCAGGTTGGTGGCGGTGCCGGCGCCGTAGACGAGCAGCGAGACGAGCAGCAGGGCGACGCTGCCGAGGGCCGCGGCGGCGACGACCCCGGCGCCGCCGAGCGCGCCGGCGGCGTACCCGGCGGCCAGGCCCACCCGGCGGCCGAGGCGCTGCGACAGCCGCCCGACGGTCAGGGCGGCGACGGCGGAGCCGCCGGTGTAGAGGGCGGCCGGCAGGCCGGACAGGGCGCTCGCGCCGAGCATCTGCTCGGCGAGCAGCGCGCCGACGGTGACGCCGGCGGCCAGGCCGGCCCCGCTGAACACCTGCGAGGCCATGACGACGCTCAGGGTCCGCTGGTGCAGCGCCTGCCGGGTCTCGGCATGGTCGACGTGCTCGGTGACGGTCATCGGGGGCAGCCGTTCCTTCGGGCGGGGCGGGGTGGGATACGTCTTGTATACATCATGTATCCTAAGCCCGTGAAGACCTCGAAGCAGATGGCCCGCCGACGGCTGGCGACCCGGCGCCGCAACCGGCGCATCGCGGTCGTGGCCGGCGCGGTCGTGGCGTTCCTCGGCGTCGTGCTGGCCGCCCAGCTCACCGGCGGGCGGGGCGGCCCGGCCGCCGCCCAGCCGTCGCCGTCGGCCTCCGCGAGCGCGGGCGGCGCCCGGGCCGGCGAGTTCGGGTTCGTGCGCCGCCGGCCCGGCGACGCGATGGCGGTCGGCGCGGTGGACGCGCCCGTGGTCCTGGTGCAGTGGACCGACATGCGCTGCCCGTTCTGCGCCGTGTTCAACCGCGAGACGCTGCCGGTGCTGCTGCGCGAGTACGTGGACACCGGGAAGGTCCGCATCGAGATCCACGACGTCGCGTTCTTCGGCGAGCAGTCCGAGAACGGCGCCGTCGCCGCGCGGGCCGCCGCCGAGCAGGGCCGTTTCTTCGAGTACCTCGCGGCGGTGTACCGCGACGCGCCGGAGAAGGGCCACCCCGACCTGCCGCGCGAGCGCCTGGTCGCGTTCGCCGAGCAGGCCGGCGTGCCCGACATCGCGCGGTTCACCACCGACCTGGACGACGCCGGAGTGCGTGCCGCGGCGCAGGCCAGCAACGGCGAGGCCGGACGGCTGGGCGTCACCACCGTGCCGTTCTTCGTCGCCGGCGGCAGCTCGCTGTCCGGCGCGCAGCCGATCTCGGTGTTCCGCCAGTACCTCGACGCGGCGCTCGCCAAGGCCGGCTGAGCATGGACCTCGGCCTGCTCGGCGCGCTGCTCGGGGGCGTGCTGACCCTGCTCAGCCCGTGCTCGGCGATGCTGCTGCCGGCGTTCTTCTCCTACGCGTTCACCGGCCCGGGCCTGCTGCTCGGCCGCACCGGCGTGTTCTACCTGGGGCTGATCACGACCCTCGTGCCGCTGGGCGTGCTGGCCGGGACGGTCGGCGCGTTCGTCAACCAGCACCGCGACGCGTTCGTCACCGGCGCCGCGCTCGTCGTCATCGCGCTCGGGCTGGTCATGCTGGCGAACATCCCGATCCCGGGCCTGTCCCGCGGCGGCTCGGAGGGCACCTCGGCCGCGTCCGTCTACACGCTCGGCACCGTCTACGGCCTCGCCGGGGTCTGCGCCGGTCCGCTGCTCGGCGCGGTGCTGACCGTCGCCGCGGTCGGCGGCAACGCCCTCTACGGCGGCATCGTGCTGCTCGTCTTCGCCGCCGGCATGGCGCTGCCGCTGCTGGTCCTGGCTTTGTTGTGGGGGCGGCTGCCGTTCGTGCGGGGCCTGGTCCGGCCCCGCGGGATCCGCGTCGGACGCTGGCGCAACACCTGGACCGGCGTCGTCAGTGGCGCCCTGACCGTGGCGATCGGGGTCCTGCTGCTGGTCACCGACGGCACCACGTCGCTGGACGGCATCCTCGGCGCCTCCGACCAGGCCGCGCTGGAGAACCGGGTCCGGCAGGCCACCGGCGGCGTGCCCGACCTGCTCGTCGCCGCCGTCGCGGTCGGCGCCGCCGTCGGGATCTGGCTCCTCGTCCGCGCCCGGGCCCGCCGGAGGGATATTTTGTGACGCGTACGTCGTGTCGTCGTGGAGGAGAGAAGGCGTTGGACGGTAGCCCAAGCGCGGCCGAACGGGCCTACCAGGCGATGCGCGACGGCATCCTCAACGGCGTCCACCCGGCCGGCACGATGCTGGGCGAGGAGTCCCTGGCCGCGGAGATCGGGGTCAGCCGCACGCCGGTGCGGGCCGCCCTCAGCCGGCTGCAGGACGAGGGGTGGATCGTCATCTACCCCAAGCGCGGCGCGCTCGTGCAGGGCCTCAGCGAACGGGCCGTGGCCGACCTCGAGGACGCCCGCCTGATGCTGGAGTCGACCGGGGCGAGCCGGGCGAGCCAGGCGAGCCGCGAGGAGCTGGCCGCCCGGCTGCGCGAGTCGATCGCGGCGCAGCGCGAGGCGTTCCAGGCCCGAGACGTGCGGCGGTTCATCGAGCTGACGATCGGCTTCCACCGCGCCTTCGTGGAGGCGGCGGGCAACGACATCCTGCTCGAGCTCAACGACCGGCTCGCCGACCGGCAGCGGTTCCTGCTGTTCAACAAGGGCGACCGGCTGCTGGCCCGGTCCGACGACATCATCGCCGAGCACGAGGACCTCGTCGAACGCCTGCGCACCGGCGACACCGCCGGGTTCACGCAAGCCCTGCGGCAGCACCTGGCCGACAACTACGCCCCACCAGCCCCGTCCGGCGGGCTCCGGCCCGCGAACTGAAGCGGCTAACCCCGGCGACCTCCGGGGGCATCGGCGGCCTTGACTGTCATCTGCGCCGATCCTATTCTCGGCTCAGGTTAACCGCTTAATCACGCGGCCGCGACTTGAAAGTTTCGGGGAGATCCCCCGGCTGATCTGCGGGGCGGCCGCGGGCTCGTTGACGCATGCACGGTGCTGACTACGTTGCACGGCGTGGGCGCCCGCCCTCCCTCGGAAAGGTTGGCCACCGATGTACCTCAGACTCCTCGCGCGAGCGGTGACCGCCGTCGCCGTGATCGCGCTCGTCGGCTCCGGTGGAGCGGCGTCCGCGGCGGAGGCGAACACCGGCTTCGTCACGCGCCAGGGCAGTGACCTGCGCCTGGACGGCAGGACGTTCCGGTTCGCCGGGTCGAACAACTACTACCTGCACTACACCTCGCACGCGATGGTCGACGACGTGCTCGGCGACGCCGCGGGCGCGGGCTTCAACGTCCTGCGCACGTGGGGGTTCATGGAGTCCGGGCAGAACGGGGTGTCGTTCCTGTCGTTCGACGGCACGAAGCCGGTCGCCAACGACGGGCCCGACGGGCTCGGGCGGCTCGACTACGTGCTGAAGGCGGCGCACGACAAGGGGATCCGGCTCATCATCCCGCTCACGAACAACTGGAGCGACTTCGGCGGGATGGACCAGTACACGAAATGGCGCGGCGGCCAGTACCACGACGACTTCTACACCGACCCGGTGATCCGGAGCTGGTACCGGGACTGGGTCGAGCACGTGCTCAACCGCACGAACGCGCTGACCGGGGTCAAGTACAAGGACGACCCGACCGTGATGGCGTGGGAGCTGGCCAACGAGCCCCGCTGCGGCGGCTCCGGGCAGCTGCCGCGCTCGGCCGGCTGCACCGATCGCACGCTGGTGACCTGGGCCGACGAGATGACCCGGTTCATCCACGGCGTCGACCGGCACCACCTGGTCGGGGTGGGCGACGAGGGCTTCCTGTGCACCGACCGCACGAGCTCGGACTGGACGGTCAACTGCGCCGACGGCGTCGACTCGGCCGCGCTCGCCGCGCTGCCCGGCGTCGACCTGGCCTCGTTCCACCTGTACCCGGACGGCTGGGGCAAGGACGCCGCCTGGGGCACGCAGTGGATCCGCACCCACGCGCAGCTCGCCGGCCGGGTGCGCAAGCCGGTGCTGCTGGGCGAGTTCGGCCTCAAGGACAAGGCCACGCGCAACCCCGTCTACCAGGCGTGGACCGATGAGGCGGTGCGCGACGGCATCGACGGGTTCCTCTACTGGATCCTCTCCGGGGTGCAGGACGACGGGACGAACTACCCGGATTACGACGGCTTCACGGTGTACTGCCCCAGCCCCGTCTGCACCACGATCGCCAACGCCGGCGACGAGCTGCGCCACGGCCAGAGGTCCCGCCCGCCCGTCGCCGACGACGACGCCGTGCAGACCCTGCGGGACGAGCCCGTCACGCTGCGGCCGGCCGCGAACGACATCGCCTACCGCACCAAGGTCGTGGCCGGCAGCATCCGTCTCGCGGCGACCACCACCCCCCAAGGAACCTTCAGCGTGCAAGCCGGCGTGGTCACGTTCACCCCGGCGCAAGGGTTCCAGGGCAAGGCGTCGACCACCTACACGATCCGCGACGAGGCCGGCCGCACCTCCAACGCCGCCCGCATCGAGGTCACCGTCCGGCCCCGCCCGGGCGACGCGGTCCTCATCGCGGGCTTCGAGGACGGCACTGACGGCTTCGCGCCCGGCAGCTGGCAGACCAACGCGGGGACCGTGGCACAGACGGCGGACTTCCACACCCAGGGCGCGTCCGGGCTGCGGGTGACGGCGGCCGACGGGGGATGGTTCGGCATCGCCCCGCTGCCGGCGGCGCTGGACGTGTCCGGGAAGGCCTCGCTCAAGTACGACATCCGGACCTCGAGCGCCGGCACCTCGACCAGCATCGCGGTGCAGACGGGCGACGCCTGGACCTGGTGCCAGTCGACGTTCGGCTGGGTGAACCCGGACACCACCACGACGGTCTCGATCGACCTGACCACCGCGATGTCCTGCGACGCGACGGCCCTGGCGGACGTGCGCGTGATCTACGTGTGGATCTCCGGCGGCGGCAGCTACGACATCGACAACCTCCGAGCGGAGTAGTGGAGCCATGAAGAAGGGAATCGGCCTGCTCGTGCTGGGCCTCGCGCTGACCGGCCTGGCCGCCTGCGGCGATGACAAGGCCGGCGGCGACGGGAAGATCGGCGGCGAGATCACGGTGCTGACCCAGCGCACCGACATCGTCAACACCGTGTTCGCCGACTACAAGAAGACGTTCGAGGCGAAGTACCCCGGCACGACCGTCAAGTTCGAGGCCATCACGGACTACGAGGGTGAAGTCCGGGTGCGCATGAACACCAAGAACTACGGCGACGTGCTGCTCATCCCCAACTCCGTCAACGCCGACCAGCTCAAGTCGTTCTTCGAGCCGCTCGGCACGGTCGAGGAGCTGCAGAGCAAGTACCGCTTCGTGCGCAACGAGCAGACCTACGACGGCAAGGTCTACGGGCTGTCGATCACCGGCAACGCCCAGGGGTACGTGCTCAACAAGAAGGTGTGGGCCCAGGCCGGCATCACCGAGCCACCCAAGACGCCCGAGGAGTTCCTGGCCGCGCTCAAGGCCGTCAAGGACAAGACGGGCGCGATCCCGCTCTACACGAACTACAAGGACGGCTGGCCGCTCGGGCAGTGGGAGGGCGCCCGGGGCGCGATCAGCGGCGACCCGGACGCGGCGATCAAGCTCGGCGAGGACGACGCACCCTGGGCCGCCGGCAAGGAGCACTTCGTCATCGACTCGCTGCTCTACGACGCGGTCAAGGCCGGCCTCACCGAGCCCGACCCGACGACCACGAACTGGGAGCAGTCCAAGGGCCTGCTCGGCACCGGCAAGATCGCCACGATGATGCTCGGCTCCTGGTCGATCGTGCAGATGCAGCAGGCCGCGACGAGCAAGGACGACATCGGCTACTGGCCGTTCCCGCACCAGACGAACGGCAAGTTCTACTCGGTGATCGGCGGCGACTACAAGAACGCCATCAACATCAACTCGAAGAACAAGGCGACCGCGCGGGCGTGGATCGACTGGTTCACCGACGAGTCCGGCTACGCCACCGACCAGGGCGGCGTCTCGACGCTCAAGAGCGCCGCGATGCCCGCGACCCTGGCCGACCTGACCGCGGCCAAGACCGAGCTGATCGAGCTGAACCCGGCGCCGAAGGGGCAGGAGGGCCGGGCCGACAAGATCGGGAACTCGGCCGAGATCGCGCTGTACGACGGCAAGTACCGCCAGGCCATCGTCGACGCCGCCCGCGGGGCGAAGAACGAGTCGAAGGACCAGATCTTCGCCGACCTCAACAAGAAGTGGTCCGCGGCGCGGGCCAAGCTCAAATGAGACGACGCATCACCCCGTACGCGTTCCTGTCGGTGCCGCTGCTCCTCCTGGTCGTGTTCACCTACGTCCCCGTGGTGAACATGTTCTGGTACAGCGTCACCGACTGGGACGGGCTCAGCCCCACGAAGGAGTTCGTGGGGCTGGGCAACTACGTGGAGATCTTCACCCGCCCCGAGCTGTTCGGCGTGCTCAAGGTCAGCCTGTACTACGTCGGCGCCTCCGTGGTGCAGATCCTGCTCGCCCTGTACTTCGCGACCGTGCTCAGCTTCAGCACCTGGTTCCGCAACGTCTACAAGGGCTTCATCTTCTTCCCGTACCTCATCAACGGCGTCGCCATCGGCATGATCTTCCTGTTCTTCTTCCAGCCGGGCGGCACCCTGGACTCCGCGCTGGGCTCGGTCGGGCTCGGCAGCCTGAGCCGGCAGTGGCTGGGCGACCCGGACGTGGTGAACTACTCCCTCGCCGGGACGTCGATCTGGCGGTACCTCGGGCTGAACTTCGTGCTGTTCCTGGGCGCCATCCAGTCGGTACCGCCACAGCTGTACGAGGCCGCGGAGCTGGACGGGGCCGGCCGCTGGGCCCAGTTCCGCTGGATCATCCTGCCCGGCATCCGCCCGGTCGTCGGGCTCTCGTTCATCCTGGCGATCTCGGGCTCGCTGTCGGTCTTCGAGATCCCGTTCATCATGACCGGCGGCGCGAACGAGAGCGAGACGTTCGTGATCCAGACGGTCGACATGGCGTTCAAGTACTACAAGTTCGGGCTCGCCTCCGCGATGGCGGTCGTGCTGCTGGTCATCATCCTGATCGTGACCTGGCTGCAGCGCCGGGTCGCGCCCGAGGAGAAGGTGACGCTGTCGTGAGGCTGCTCAAGCACCTGTCGCTGCTGGGGGCCTCGCTGGTGGTACTGCTGCCGCCCCTGGTCCTGGTCTTCGCGTCCTTGAAGACGCACCAGGAGTTCGCCACCAGCGGCCCGTTCGACCCGCCGCACGACTGGTTCAACCTGCACAACTACGCGGTGGCGTTCAACGACGGCCACATGCTGCGCGGGTTCGTCAACACCTCGATCATCCTCGTGGTGTCGCTGGCCGGCACGGTGCTCATCGGGTCGATGGCCGCCTACGCGATCGACCGGTTCGACTTCCGGCTCCGGCCGCTCGTCATCGCGCTGTTCCTGCTCGCGACCCTGGTCCCGGGCGTGACGACCCAGGTGGCGACCTTCAAGGTCATCGATACGCTGCAGCTGTACGACACCCGCTGGTCGGCCGTCGCCCTGTTTCTGGGCACGGACATCATCTCGATCTACATCTTCCAGCAGTTCCTGCGGGGCGTGCCGACCGAGCTCGACGAGGCCGCGGCGCTGGAGGGCGCGGGCCCGTTCACCATCTACCGGCGCATCATCCTGCCGCTGCTCAAGCCCGCGATCGCCACCGTGGTCATCATCAAGGGCATCGCCATCTACAACGAGTTCTACATCCCGTTCCTCTACATGCCCTCGCAGGACCTCGGCGTCATCTCCACCTCGCTGTTCCGGTTCAAGGGGCCGTTCGGCGCGCAGTGGGAGGTCATCTCGGCCGGCGTCATCCTGGTCATCATCCCGACCCTGATCGTCTTCCTCGCCCTGCAGCGGTTCATCTACAACGGCTTCACCGCCGGAGCGACCAAATGACGGGCCCCGCGGCGTGTATGGTGCCGATCAATGACAGCATCCGGTGAGCAGGGGCGGGTCACGATCCGGCAGGTCGCGGAGCATGCCGGCGTGTCGGAGGCGGCCGTGTCCTACGCGCTCAACGGCCGGCCCGGCGTCTCCGAGCAGACCCGGGCCCGGGTGCTGGCCGCGGCCCGCGAGCTCGGCTGGGCGCCGAACATCGCCGCCCGCTCGCTGGGCACGGCCAAGGCCAACGCCGTCGGCATGGTGCTGGTCCGCCCGCCGCGGGTCATGGTCGTCGACTCGTTCCTGACCCAGATGCTCAGCGGCGTCGAGGCGGAGCTCAACCGCAACGACGTGGCCCTCGTGCTGCATCTGGTCGACGACTTCGCCGGGACGATCGACGTGTACCGCCGGTGGTACGCCGGCCGCCACGTCGACGGCGTCATCATGACCGACCTGCGCCACGCCGACCCGCGCCCCGCCGCGCTGCGCGAGATCGGGCTCCCGGCGGCGGTCATCGGGGGCGGCGACCCCGGTGGTGACCCTGCCGTCGACGGGCTCGACCTGACCGGGCTCAGCTCCGTCGACGCCGACACCGCCGGCACCGCCCAGGGCATCGTGAACTACCTGCGGGCGCTGCGGCACCGCACGATCTTCCGCGTCGCCGGCCCCCGCGAGCTGCTGCACACCGTGCAGCGCGACGCCGCCTACACGGCCGCGGTGGCGGCGGCCGGCGACATCGAGTACCGCTGCGTCTACACCAACTACGGCGCCGCCGACGGCATGCGGGCGACCCGCGAGCTGCTGAGCCTCACCGAGCCGCCGACCGCGCTCGTCTTCGACAACGACGTCATGGCCGCCGCCTCGCTCAAGGTCGCGCACGAGATGGGGCTCTCGGTGCCCGGGGACTTCTCCGTGGTCGCCTGGGACGACTCGGACCTGTGCCAGATCACCGTCCCCGAGATCACCGCGGTGGTGCAGGTGCCGGCACTGCAGGCCGAGCTGACCGCGCGCGCCCTGCTGACGGCCATCGGCGGCGGCGGCCCGACGCGGCTGACCCTGCCCCCGGGCACGCTGACCGCGCGGGAGTCCACGCGGCCGCCCCGGCCACGCTAAGCGCTTCAGTTGACACTGCTCAGAACGCCGACCTAGGGTTCAGAGACAACAACTTATCCGGTTCAGTCGGGAGCATGAACATGGCCCTCCTGCGTCCGCTCCACACCGGCTGGACGGTCCGCGCCGCCGCCGAGGCACCGGTCGGGGAGACGCTCCCCGCGACCGTGCCCGGGTGCGTGCACACCGACCTGCTCGCGGCGGGCGCGATCCCCGACCCGCTCCTGGACGACAACGAGGAGCGGCTGCACTGGATCGGCCGCACGCCGTGGATCTACTCGCTGGACTTCGACGCTCCGGAGACGGCCGACCGCCTGGACCTCGTCGCCGACGGCCTCGACACGGTCGCGACCGTCACGCTCAACGGCGTCGAGGTCGGGCGCACCGCGAACCAGCACCGGGGCTACCGCTTCGACGTGACCGGCCTCGTCCAGCCGTCCGGCAATACCCTCGACGTGCGGTTCGACTCGGCCTACGCCTACGCCGAGCACGTCCGCGACACGCTCGGGACCCGGCCGAACGCCTACCCTGAACCGTTTCAGTACATCCGCAAGATGGCGTGCAACTTCGGCTGGGACTGGGGCCCGACGGTCGTCACGGCGGGGATCTGGCAGCCGATCGGGCTGCACGCGTGGTCGGCCGCGCGCCTGGCCCGGGTGCGCCCGGTGGTCACGCCCGGGCGCGTCGAGGTCCTCGTGGACCTGGAGCGGCTCGACGACCGGCCGCTGACGCTGACGGCCTCCTGCGCCGGCGTCGAGTCCACCGTCACCGTGGACGGGTCCACCGCCTCCGTGGTCCTCGACGTGCCCGACGCGCGGCTGTGGTGGCCGCGCGGCCTCGGCGAGCCGCATCGCTATGAGCTGGCCGTGACCCTGCGCGCGGAGACCCTGCGCGCGGACGACGTCCTCGACACGTGGACGCGGCGGATCGGCTTCCGCACCGTCGAGCTCGACACCGCGGCCGACGCCGACGGCTCCCGGTTCGTGCTGCGCGTCAACGGCGAGCCGGTGTTCGTGCGCGGCGTCAACTGGATCCCCGACGACGCGTTCGTGACCCGCGTCGACCGCGCCCGCTACGCCGAGCGCATCGGCCAGGCCGTCGAGGCGGGCGTGAACTACCTGCGGGTGTGGGGCGGGGGGCGGTACGAGAGCGAGGACTTCTATGACCTCGCCGACTCCCTCGGCGTGCTCGTCGGGCAGGACTTCCCCTTCGCCTGCGCCGCCTACCCCGAGGAGGAGCCGCTCGGCTCGGAGGTCGCGGCCGAGGCGCGCGAGCAGGTCGTCCGCCTGATGCCGCACCCGAGCCTGGTCATGTGGGTCGGCAACAACGAGAACATCTGGGGCTACCACGACTGGGGCTGGCCGGACGAGCTCGAGGGGCGCACCTGGGGCGAGGGCTACTACCTGCGCGTCCTGCCGCAGATCGTGCACGGGCTCGACCCCACCCGGCCGTACTGGCCGGGCAGCCCCTACTCCGGCGACCCGCAGCTGCACCCGAACGACCCCGCCCACGGCACCACGCACATCTGGGACGTGTGGAACACGCACGACTACCGCCACTACGCGACCTACCGCCCCCGGTTCGTGGCCGAGTTCGGCTTCCAGGCCCCGCCGGCCTACGCGACCCTGCGCCGCGCGGTCTCGGACGACCCCCTGACCCCGCACTCCCCCGGCGTCGCGCACCACCAGAAGGCGACGGGCGGCAACGAGAAGCTCGCCCGCGGCCTGGACGGCCACTTCCCGGCGCCGGAGGCGTTCGACGACTGGCACTGGGCGACGCAGCTCAACCAGGCCCGCGCGATCGCGTTCGGCATCGAGCACTTCCGCTCGCTGAAGCCCCTGTGCACCGGCACCATCGTGTGGCAGCTCAACGACAACTGGCCGGTCACGTCCTGGTCCGCGGTGGACGGCGACGGCCGGCGCAAGCCCCTCTGGTTCGCCCTCCGCCGGGTGTACTCCGAGCGCTTCTTCACCCTCCAGCCGCGCGACGGCGGCGTGGCGATCGTCGCGGTGAACGACGGCCCGAACCCCTGGCACACCTCGGTGCGGGTGCGCCGGCTCGCTTTCGACGGCACCGAGCACGCGACGCTGACGGTGCCCGTGGCCGTGCCGGGCGGCGGCGCCACGACGGTGCCGCTGCCCCCCGAGCTGACCACGCCGGAGTCCCCGGCCGCGGAGCTGCTGGGGGCCGACGCCGACGGCTCGCGCGCCCTGTGGTGCTTCGCCGAGGACGTGGACCTCGCCTACCCGCGGGCGGCGGTGGACGTGCGCACGGTCCCGGCGCCGGACGGCGTCGACCTGCACATCACCGCCCGGACCCTGGTCCGCGACCTGACCGTGTTCCCGGACCGCGTCGCCCCGACCGCGACGGTCGACGACGCGCTGGTGACCCTGCTCCCGGGCGAGTCCACGGTCCTGCGGGTCCGCGGCATCGCCGCGGCGGCACTGCCCGACGCGTCCGTCTGGTCGACGCCCCCGGTCCTGCGCACCGCGAACGACCTCGTCACCGGCTGACCCGCCCGCCGCCGGGTGCCGACCGGCACCGCTGGGCGTTGGCGCTGACGACGGCGGCGCGGCGCCCTCGGGGGACGCCGCGCCAGGACGAGGTGCGTCAGGCAGACGGGATCGAGCCCATCAGGTGCGGGTGGGCCAGGGGCGAGACGTGGGCCTGGGCCGTCCGCGGTGTCGTGAGCCGGGACGCCGCCGGGCGCGGGAACTGCGGGCCGGTCAGGTTGCCCGTGCGCAGCCAGTGCGCCGCCGGCGCCGGGGTGTGGGCCGCGCCGCTGAGGACCGCCTCGTCGTAGCGGTTCGTGTCGCGGTGCCACTGCAGGACGCCCGCCAGCCAGTGCCGCAGCTCGGTCACGTAGCGGTGCAGCGCCTCGCGCGCGGCGGTGTCCAGGTCGAAGTGGTCGGCCACCAGCGGCAGCTCGGTGCGGGCGATGTGCTCGAACTGGCGCATGCGCTCGTCCATCAGATCGCGCACGATCGTGACGGCCGTGTCGCGCGGGACCGACAGGAAGTGCTCGACCACGAACACGATGTTGTGCACCTCGCCCTCGTACTGCACCTCCTTCTGATAGGAGAAGAGGTCGTTCACGAAGCAGGCGTGGTCCGCCGCGGCGTTGTCCAGGTTCTGCATCGGGCGCGTCGCGAACAGGGCCGCCGGCAGGGTGCGCTCGTGCGCGAGGCGGGACAGGCTCATCGTCAGGTCGGAGCCGAAGGTCCGGCGGCGCATCTCGATGTAGTCCACCGGGTCGGGGATGCGGCGCCGGCGGTGGTTGTCCAGCTCCCACAGCCAGCTCGTGAGCATCGACTCGACGGCCGCGCGGTAGCGGGCGGCGCCGTCGGCGCTCATGGCGCAGACCGTGCGGGGCCACAGGTCGGCCAGGCCGGACTCGACCGGGTTCGCCGGCACCAGCGCGGCGCCGCCCATGATCTGCGACAGGCGGTCCACGAAGACGCGGGCGCCGGCCATGTCCCCCACCGCACTGAACACCTGCGGGAAGTAGTCGTCGGCGTAGGTGCCCCAGCTCAGCCAGCGGGTGCCCATGATGAGCTCGTCGGCGGTGCCGTCCGGGTCGAGCCCGGCGGCGCACACGGCGAGGTCGATCCCCGCGAGGCTCTCACGCGTCCAGACCGACGGTCTCGTGGCGGCCGCGCGCGGTACGACCGAAAAGAACCCGGCCGCGTCGGACCAGTCGAGCACGTCGCGCCGGGCCAGGTCGAGGTACTGGTTCTGGCGCACCTGGAACGGCATGTAGAGCTCCGGGACCGGCAGGTGACCGACCGGCGCGAAGGGGGCCACGCGGCGCGCCCGGGAGCGCCAGCCCAGCCGCGCGGCCGACGTGCCGAGCCCGACCGGGCCGCCGAGCCGGGTCGAGCGCGCGCCCGAGTTCATGTACCGGCTGGAGCGCATGTGCCACTCGTGCCCGCCGGCCTGCCAGTCCTGCAGCCCCTGTGCGTACTTGAGCACCCGCGCCTGCTCGAACGCGTCCAGCCCGTGCTCGGCGAACAGCGGCGCGAGCTCGGTCAGCACCGTGTGCTCGAACTGCTGCAGCCGCGAGGTGAGCAGGTCGTTCGTGGCCTCGGCGGCCTGCTGCGGGCCGTAGCCGAGGAACCGCTCCAGCACGAGCACGCAGTTGGCGAGCTCGCCCTCCTCCTGCGTCTCGCGCTGGTACGAGAACAGGTCGTTGCGCAGATGGACACCGTCGGAGAACGTGTCGCGCAGCACGCGCAGCGGACGCGAGGCGGCCACGCGCGCGGGCACCTCGGCGCCGGTCGCGTGCTCGACCAGGTTCGCCGACCAGGGCGCCCCGCCGACCTTGCGGCGCATCTCGATGTACTCGATCGGGTTCGACACCCGCCCCTCGTTGATGTTCTCCAGCTCCCACAGCGACTCGTCGAGCAGGGCCCGGGTGCTGTCGGCGAAGCGTTGCCGCCAGTCCGCCGACATCGCCGGCACGGTCCGCGCCCACAGCTCGGCCAGCCCCGCCTCGACCGGGTTCGTGGGCGCGGGCATCTCCGGCCCGCCGACGGGCATGAACGAGGCCAGCCGGCCCAGGTACGCACGGGCGCCCGCGAAGTCCTGCGTGCGCTTGTAGCACTCGAGGAAGTGGTCGTCGAAGAAGAACACCCACACGTACCAGTCGGTGACGAGGTCCAGTTCGCCGGCGTCGCACTCGGGATGCGTGTACGCGCACAGCAGCGCGTAGTCGTGTGCGTCGAAGTCCGCGCAGTCCCACACGCCCGAGCCCTCGATCATGCCCATCGCGCGCGCCCACGCCTTGGAGTGCACCCGGGCGTGCTCCAGCGCGGGGTTCAGCCGCGCCGGGTACGGCGTGTAGAACTCGGGCAGCTGAAACGGTTGCACAGTCACGAAAACGTACCCTTCAGGAAGTCGCGCCGTCGTCGACGACGCTGGAGAAGACCTCGACGGTGACGCTCTCGCCGCGCTGGAACGGGTACTCCAGCTCGTAGACGGCGAAGAGCATGAGCGCGGACATGGCCGAGAGCATCGCGACGATCGACAGGTACTCGCCGCTGCCCTTGACCCCGAACATGAGCGCGTTGGCGAGCGTGAGCACGTCGCCGACGACGAGCGCCAGCCACATCACCTTCGGCAGCCCGGCGCCGGCCGCGGCCAGCCGGGCGTCGCGGTTCACGACGAGGTCGCGCAGGGTGGCGCGGGCCTCGGCCTGGCGCGCGACGGCGGCGTCGTCGCCGGCCGGGGCCGCGTCGACCGTGCGCCACAGCTGCGCGACGACGGCGCTGCCGGCCCGGCCGACCGCGTGGCCCTCGGCCATCGCCGGCCACTCCTGCCGCTCGACGATCTGGGCGTACTTCGCCGTCTGCGCCCGCAGCGCCGCGCCCTCGGTGTCCGGGAGCGTTTCGGCGTACCGGTCCAGGTCCACGACCGCCCGAGCCTCCGCGCGGCTGCTCGCCTGGGCGGCGTCCCCGGACTCCCAGACGCTGACGATGACGAACGTCATGAGGATCGCGTACAGCACCCCGATGATCGCGAACGCGATGCCGGCGACGTCGTTGTTCTCCTGCCGGTCGGCGACGGGCACCCACCGCTGCACGGCGAGCCCGAGCACGATCGCGATGCCGGACGCGACGGCCACGACGACGAGCCCGCCGATCAGGATCTGAGCGTTCACCGGCGGCTCCCGTCCGATACAGTGACAACGCGCAAAAGCCGCAAATCGACCACGGGGGCCACCATGCTTCGCTTCGCGGCCGTTCTGGCCCTGGTGCCGGCTCCGTCGCCGGTTGCGGCGCTGCCGCCCGGGCTGGTCTGGGTCGACCAGGCACCGGGCGCGACGGGCGCGACGCTGCACTCGGTCGGCCTCGACGGACGACAGACCAGAACGCCGCTGCGGTACGCCCTCAACGCCATCGCCTGTACGAGCGACGGAACGCTCACGGGCCTCGCGACGGAGCTGGACGGCAAGCGCCTCCACCAGGCCCCGCACCTGGTCCGCGTCACCATCGCCGGGGCCGTCACCGACCTCGGCCCCGCCCCGGGCCGCGCGGACCTCGCGAAGGCGTACGGCGCCGCGATCGACGCCCAGGGCCGGCTCCTGGTGAGCACCGGCGACCGCCTGCGCCCGCTGCGCCTCGGCCCCGGCGCGCCGGCCGCGCTCGCGTCGCACGCGCTGCCGAAGCTGCCGTACGCCGGCGACTGGGCCACCGACCCGCGCACCGGCGAGCTGGTCACCGTCGTGGCGATCGACGACGTGGCCCGGGTGGTGCGGCTGCGCTGGGACGCGGCCACCGGCGTCTCCGCCGTGAACACCGAGCGGGTGCCGGACCTGCCACCCAGCTCCGCGTACGGCGGCGTCGCGGTCCTGGCCGACGGCTCGATCGCCGCCGTGTTCAACCGCAACGCCGGCCCCGGCGCGGGAGCGGGCACCGGCCGCGCCCCCATGACCAGCGCCCTGTTCCGCATCACCGGCACGAAGGCCGAGAAGCTCACCGACCTCGGCCCGCTGACGTCGTCGGACGCGGCGACGTGCCCGGTCCACGCCCCGCCGACGACTCCCCCGGTCGTTGCGCAGGCACTCCCCACGACGCCGCCACCGCCGCCACCGCCCTCCCCTGTGCCGACGCCCACGAGGTCGCACCGGCCCCCGGCGAAGGCGCCGGTGCCGTCCAGCGCGCCGCCGTCGCCGAAAGTGTCGCCGTCCCCGGTCAGGCACCACATCCCGGACCCCGCGACCGTCGCGGTCGCGCAGACGCGGCACAAGGTCGGCACCCGGTACATCCCCGTGATGGGCGGGCTGATGGTCGCCGCCGTGGCCGTCTCCCGGCTGGTGCGCCGGGGCCGGCGGTAGCGGGCGCTCACGGCCGTACCGACGGCGGAAGGGCGAACCGCAGGAACTCCGACGCGGTCCGGCGCTCGTGCACCGCCACCGGCCCGCGCGCCCGCAGCGCGTCGATGACCTCCTCGACGAGCCGGGGCGGCGCCGACGCCCCGGCCGACAGCCCGACCACGCGGGCCCCGGCCAGCCACTCGTCGCGCAGCCCGGCCGCGTCGTCGATGAGGTGGGCCTCGGTGCCGAGGCGCCGGGCGAGCTCGACCAGCCGCTGCGAGTTGGACGAGTTCGGCGATCCGACCACGAGCACCACGTCGGCGTCGCGGGCGATCGCCTGCACCGCCTCCTGCCGGTTCGTGCTCGCGTAGCAGATGTCGTCGGAGCCCGGGCCGCGCAGGTCCGGAAACCGGGCCCGCAACGCGTCGACGACGCCGGCGACCTCGTCGGCGGCGAGGGTGGTCTGGGTCAGGTACGACACCCGCCCCGGGTCCTCGACCTCCAGCGCCGCGACGTCGTCGGCGTCGGCCACGAGCACGGTCCGCTCCGGCGCCTCGCCGAGGGTGCCCTCGACCTCCTCGTGCCCGGCGTGCCCGACGAGCACGACGGTGTCGCCCCGGGCCGCGAACCGGCGGGCCTCGGCGTGCACCTTCGTCACGAGCGGGCAGGTGGCATCGACCACCGCGAGCCCGCGCGCCTCGGCCTCGGCCCGCACGCCGGGCGCGACGCCGTGCGCGGAGAACACGACGGTGGCGCCGTCGGGCACCTCGCCGAGCTCCTCCACGAACACCGCGCCGCGCGCCTCGAGGTCCGCGACCACGTGCGAGTTGTGCACGATCTGCTTGCGGACGTACACCGGATGCGGCCGCTGCTCGAGCACGCGTTCGACGATCTCGACCGCCCGCTCGACGCCGGCGCAGAACGAGCGGGGCGCGGCGAGCAGCACGATGGTCGGCTCGCTCACCGCTCCCGCCGCGTGGCCAGGCGGGCCAGGGCCACGAGCTCGGCCTCGGCCCGCGGCTCCGGCTCGGCCGCCCCGAGGGCCTCCACGGCCCGCCCGAGCAGCTCGTCGGCGTGGGCCTGGGCCCACAGCCGCGCGCCGGCGGCCTCGATGAGCGCGGCCTCGCCGGCCGGGTCGTCGGGCGCGGGCCCGCGATAGGCCGACGCCAGCTCCTCCCCGGCGGCCGTACCGGACGTCAGCGCGGCCACCACCGGCAGAGACTTCTTGCGGCTGCGCAGGTCGGAGTGCACGGGCTTGCCGGTGACCCCGGGATCGCCCCAGATGCCGAGCTTTACGCAATTGCGGGCGGAAAACCGCGACTTTGCAACTGTCGGGTTTCCTACTCGAAGCGGGAGGGGTCACCGGCCCCGACGCGCAGGATCTCCGGCTCGTCCTCGGAGAGGTCCACGACCGTGGTCGGCTCGGTGCCGCTCTCGCCGTCGACGACCGCGTCGAGCTGGTGGTCGAGGGTCTCCTTGATCTCCCAGCCCTGGGTCATCGGCTCGTCCTGGCCGGGCAGCAGCAGGGTGCTGGACAGCAGCGGCTCGCCGAGCTCGGCCAGCAGCGCCTGGGTGACCGTGTGCTGCGGGATGCGCACGCCGACGGTGCGCTTCTTCGGGTGCAGCAGCCGCCGCGGCACCTCCGGGCTGGCCGGCAGGATGAACGTGTAGCTGCCCGGGGTGACCGCCTTGACCAGCCGGAACACCGAGTTGGAGATCTGCACGAACTGCCCGAGCTGGGCGAAGTCGCGGCACATGAGCGTGAAGTGGTGCCGGTCGTCGAGCCGGCGGATGTCCCGGATGCGGGTGAGGCCGGGGTGACTGCCGAGCTGGCAGCCCAGCGCGTAGCAGGAGTCGGTCGGGTAGGCGATCAGGCCGTCGTTGCGCAGCAGCCCCACGATCTGCTGGAGCAGCCGCGGCTGGGGGTTGTCCGGATGCACGTCGAAGTACCTCGCCACCGTCCCAGCGTACGTGTAGGAATAGCGCATGACGGATCTGGAGGCCGTGACCGGCTGGGTCGAGGGTTACCTGCGGGCGTGGGGCAGCAACGAGCCTGCCGAGATCGGGGCGCTCTTCGCCGAGGACGCGGCGTACTACCCGGCGCCGTACGCCGAGCCGTGGCGGGGCCGGGACGCGATCGTGGCCGCGTGGCTGGAGCATCGCGACGCGCGCGGCGAGTGGGACTTCACCTGGTTCCCGGTGACGGTCTCGCCGGAGCTGAGCGTCGTGCAGGGCGTCACGGGGTACGGGGCGAAGACGTACAGCAATCTCTGGCTGCTCCGCCTCGACACCGTGGGCCAGTGCCGCGAGTTCACCGAGTGGTGGATGGAACAGGCCTGACGGCGGGCCTAGAACGGCAGGTCGTCGTCGCGGGCCGGCGGGTTGAGGCGGCGCCACACCACCATGACGAACCCGGCCAGCATCGCCAGCATCACGATGCGCAGGGACACGAACATGATCGCGGTGTGGTTGACGGCCAGGGCCTCCTCCACGAACGCGAGCCGCTCGGCGGGGCGGGGGTCGTCGCGGGCGGCGTCGGCGAAGAGATACACGACCAGCGGGATGAGGGCCAGGCGCCAGCCGAGGTACGTCCAGTGCCGCAGCAGCGTGCGCCGGTCCCGCCCGAGCCGGTCGGCGACCCGCCCGACGACGCCGAACCAGACGGCGAACATCAGCAGCGTCACCCACAGCGCCATGCCGACCGCCGAGCCGACCCGGTCCACGAGCGCGAAGACGGCCTTGGAGGCCGGCGACTGCAGGGTGTGCTCGGCGACGGCGTAGTCCCGCAGCACCGCGTCCTCGCGGCGCAGGACGAGCACGTCGACGACGAGCAGCACGATGTGCACGGCCGTGACGGTGAGGAAGAGCCAGGTGAACGCCCGCAGCGCGGCCGGGGCCCGGTCCTCGATGACCTCGTCGTCGTCCTCGCTCATGTCCGCGAGGGCGAGCGGGTCGGCCGGCTCGGTCCGCGACTGCTCCGGGATCAGCGCCGCGGTCTCCCCGGCCTGGTCGGGCCACTCCGCCGCGTCCGGGAGCCGGTCGGGCCACCGGGCGGCGCCCTCCCCCTCGCCGACGAGCGCGGCCACGAACTCCGCCGAGGGCACCCCGCCGTGCCGGATGCAGAGGTATCGACCGCTGGTGTCGTGCCCCGGGGCACCACACGTCACGCAAACCATCGACACAAGGTCCGCAGCCTAGTCGGGGAAAACGGGCCGCGCCTGCCCCGGAACGGCCGAACCACCCGGCTGTTCGGCTCGGATTCATGCCCCTGACCTTTACCGTTCTACTCCTCGCAGCGACGCGATCACCCAGCGCCCACCTCGCGGCCCCGCTCAGTATCGTGACCCGGCGCCCGGAAAATTTCTCCGCCGCAGCTGTCCGGATCGCCTCCGCCCGTTCGTCACCCGGGTAACAAACGAGAGGAACAGCCCTGATGAAGTACATGATGTTCGTCTGCAGCGACCCGGAGCCCGACACCGACAAGTCGGACGAGCCCGACATCAACGTGTGGGTGCGGGAGAACGACGAGGCGGGCCGGCGCAAGCAGGGCGCGGTGCTCGCCCCGCCGGCCGCCGCGACCACGGTCCGGGTGCGCAACCGGGAACTGCTCGTCACCGACGGCCCGTTCACGGAGACGAAGGAGGTCATCGTCGGCTTCGACCTGATCGAGTGCGCCGACCTCGACGAGGCGATCATGATGGCCCGCACGCACCCGATGGCCCGCGGCGGACGCATCGAGATCCGCCCCTTCGCCGACTTCGAGCAGTGACGAGGGTCGCCTCGGCCGTCGCCGCGGCGGCGGCCGAGGCGCACCCACGCATCGTGGGTGCGCTCATCCGCATGACGGGAGACTGGGACTTGGCCGAGGACTGCGCCCAGGAGGCCCTGGCGACCGCGCTGCAGCGGTGGCCGGCGTCGGGCGTGCCCGACAACCCGGCGGCCTGGCTCATGACCACGGCCCGCAACCGGGCCCTCGACGTGCTGCGCCGGGCCAAGGTGGAGCGCACCAAGCTCCAGGACCTGGCGGTCCTCGGCTCACCCGAGCCGGGTGACGCCGACACCTTCCCCGACGACCGCCTCCGGCTCGTGTTCACCTGCTGCCACCCAGCCCTGCCGCTGGAGGCCCGGGTCGCGCTCACCCTGCGCACCATCTGCGGCGTGCCCACGGCCGACATCGCCCACGCCTTCCTCGTCACCGAGGCGACGATGACCCGCCGCCTCACCCGCGCCAAGACGAAGATCGCGCAGGCCGGCATCCCGTACCGCGTCCCGGAGGGCCCGGCCCTGACCGAGCGCCTGCCCGGGGTGCTCGGCGTGCTGTACGTGCTGTTCACGAACGGCTACAACGCGGACGGCTCCGCCGCCTTCGCCGACGAGGCCATCCGGCTGGCCCGGCTCCTGCGCGCCCTGCTGCCCGCCCCGGAACTGTCCGGCGAGATCGGCGGCCTGCTGGCCCTGTTCCTGTTCCAGCACTCCCGCCGGGACGCCCGCCGCTCCCCCGACGGCCGGCTGCTGACCCTGGACCAGCAGGACCGCTCGCGGTGGGACCACGCCGCGATCGCCGAGGGCCGGGCGCTGCTCGAGGGGCTCGGCGACGGGCCGTACGCGCTGCAGGCCCGCATCGCCGCCTTCCACACCACCGACGGCCCGACGGACTGGGCCGGGATCGCCTCCTGCTACGACCGGCTGTGGGCGTGGCAGCCCACCGCGGTGATCGCGCTCAATCGCGCCGTCGCGCACGGCTACGCGCACGGGCCCTCGGCCGGCCTCGCCCTGCTGGCCGAGGCGCGCGCCGGGGGCGGGCTGGACGGGTATCCGCACGCGGTGGCGGCCGAGGCGGACCTGGTGTCCCGCACGGGCGACCACGCACGAGCGGCTTCACTGTTCCGCTCGGCGGCCGCACTGGCCCACAGCCCGGCCGAGCGCGACGCGTTGCTGGAGCGGGCCGAGGCGGAGGACACCGAAGCCTGAACCACCGCTACCTCCCGGCGGCGGCGCGAAGGTCCTCGGCGACGGGGGCGAGGACCTTGCGCACGCGCCGCAGGGCCGCCGGGTCCTCGTCGCCGGCCGCGAGGGCGTGCAGGTCCGGCTCCAGGGCGCTCAGCGCGTCCACCCAGCGCAGCTCGCGCCGGTCGTGGAAGCGGCGGATCGCCAGCAGCGGCGCGGCCGACTCCCGCAGCGCGGCGAGCCCGCGCAGGGCGCTCGCGTGCTCGCCGTCGCGGATGGCGCGCAGGCACTCCGCGGTGCGCTTGCGCAGGACGGCGCCGGTGCGGACGGGAGCGACGAACGCGGCGGGCAGGACGGCGCACAGGGCCCCGGCGACGACCGCGAGCAGGCGGGCGCCGAGGAGGGGCAGCGTGGCCGTACCGGTGACGCCGACGAGCGAGTAGAGCAGCGCGAGGGCGGCGGTGACGCTCGCGGCCCACCACGCGTAGCCGAACTGGCGGAGGTGGAAGCCGGCCGCGAGTACGGCGAGCAGCAGCACGACCGCGATGGACCGGTGATCGCCGACCGCGAGGGCCAGGCCCGTCGCGACCAGGGTGCCGCCCAGCGCGCCCAGGGTCCGGTGGGCGCCCTTGAGCAGGGCGTCGCCGCGGGACCGGGCGGCCGCGCCGACGGTGTAGGCGCTGATCACCGTCCACGCCCAGTGCTCGCCGAACACCGTCTGGCCGATCGTGAACGCCAGCGTCAGGGCGAGCGCGGACTGCACGCCCCGCCACACGTGGATCCTCGCCGGGGCGGTGCTCGACGGTGCGGATTCCGCTTCGGTACCGCCCAGGGGCCGGCCCGCCAGCGCGTACACCTCGGCCACGAACACCGCGAGGGTCGCCCAGGCCAGGGTGCGCCACGGATGGCCGCCCGGGTCCACCGGCGCGATGAGCATGCCGATGAGCGGCAGCACCAGGGCCCGGCCGAGGTGCCCGGCGGCGGGGCCGAACGCGCGCGCGGCGGTCGCGGCGGCCACGGTGAGCACGAAGAACGCGTCGCCGTAGGCGTGGGCGGCGTGGAAGAGCACCGCGAAGGCGGCGATGACGAGGGCGCCGGCCGGTACCAGCAGCAGCCGCCACGGGCCGTGCCCCCGCCCGGATCGGGCCGCCATCATGCTGACGGCCGCGCCCAGCACGACGATCCCGGCCCGATGGGTCAGCGGGATGAGCGTGACGACGGTCGCGAGCACCGGGACGAAGCCGGCGAGCGTCTGCCGGATATTACGCACCTGCTGAATATCGCAGCACGATAGGTTGGTGCGCAACCATGAGCGATCCGGACCCCGATCTCAGCGTCGCGCGGGCCGTGCGGCGGGCCACGCAGCGGCTCTCGCGCCGGCTGCAACTGCAGCGCGACGCCGACGGGCTGAGCCTGACGAAGATCAGCATGCTGGGGCATCTGGCGCGCAAGGGCCCGCTGACGGCGGGCGCGCTGGCCGCCGCCGACCGCCTCCAGCCGCAGTCGGTGACGCGGGTGCTCGCGGACCTGGAGGCGGACGGCCACATCGAGCGGCTGGAGAACCCGGCCGACAAGCGGCAGCGGGTCTTCGCGATCACCCCGGCCGGGCGGGCGGCGCTGGGCGCGGACATGCGGGTGCGCGACGAGTGGCTGGCGTCCGCGGTGGCGTCCCTGACCCCGGCGGAGCGGGACGCCCTGCTGCGTGCGGCGGCGATCCTGGAGCGGCTCGCCGACTAGAACTCCTTGATGCCGGCTACTTGATGTTGGCCTGCTCGGCGCCGATCGTGGTGTCGGGGCCGTGGCCGGTGTGCACGACGGTCTCGGGCGGGAGGGCCATGAGCCGCTCGGTGATCGAGCGCAGGATCGTCGGCTTGTCCGAGAACGAGCGGCCGGTCGCGCCCGGGCCGCCCTCGAACAGCGTGTCGCCGGAGAAGAGCACGCCCTCCTCGGGCAGGTGCAGGCAGACGGCGCCGGGGCTGTGGCCGGGGGTGTGCAGTACCGTCAGCGCCACTCCGGCCACCGCGATCTGCTGGCCGTCGGTAAGGTGCGTGTTCGGCTCGAGAGCGGGGTGCTTCATGTGCCACAGCGGCAGATCGTCCGGATGCAGCAGGATCGGCGCGCCGGTGCGCAGCGCGACCTCGGGCGCGGCATCGATGTGGTCGTCATGACCATGCGTGCACACGATCGCGACCAGGTTGCGACCGCCGAGCGCGTCCACGATGGCCCCGGCGTCGTGAGCGGCGTCGATGACGATCGCCTCCGCGTCGTCGCCGACGATCCAGACGTTGTTGTCGACGTCAAAGGTCTCACCGTCGAGCGAGAACGTGCCCGACGTGACCAGTCGTTCGATGCGCACCATGGGTCCAAAGCCTATGCCGCTTCCCGGGTGCGCGTCGCAAGGCTGGACGATGTGCGTGTCGGGTCATACGCGTACCGGGTCCTGCGCCCCGCCCGCCCCATCCGCGGCGCCGTCGTCACCCGCACCGGCGAGCTGCGCGCCCCCCGCCGCGACGCCCTGCGCATGCTGGCCCTGGCCTCCCTCGCGAGCGATCGCACGCTGGTCGCCTTCCCGCTGCGCGACGAGCGCGGCCTGCCCTTCGACCTGGTGCTGAGCTCCCTGCCGTTCCCGGTCGCGCGCTGGTCGGACGTGCGCGCCCGGCTCGGCCCCGGCCGCGTGACGCTGCTGGCGCCCGTCCCGGCGCCCGCCGCCCCCGGCCCCAAGCCGCGCCTGGAGTCGACGCGCCACGCCCTGCTGGCACCGCTCACGGACCTGCCCCGCGTCCGCGCGGGCGAACTCGACCTCGGCTACTTTCGGATCGTCCTGGCTGACCAGCAGTAAGGCTCTATTGCAATACGGTCACGGGGCGGACAGCGGGCTGGCGTTGCGGCACCATGTCCGGCGTGGTTCGCCTCTATGGACTCCTCTTCCTGATCGACCTCGTCATGCTCGTGTGGGCGGTGATCGACTGCCTGTCGACGGACGAATACCTGGTGCGCAACCTGCCGAAGGTCGCCTGGGTCTTCATCATCCTGCTGTTCTCGCCGGTGGGCTGGATCGCGTGGTTCGTGGCGGGCCGCCCGCAGCAGGCGGCGACAGCCCGGGCCGGCGCGCAGTGGAAGCCCGGCAACGGCTTCCCGGAGAACGACCGCCCGCGGGCTCGCCAGCTGGCCCCCGACGACGACCCCGAGTTCCTGCGCAATCTGGCGAAGACCCGCCGCGCGGACGAGGAGATGTTCTCGAAGTGGGAGGCGGACCTGCGCCGGCGCGAGGAGGAGTTGCGGCGGCGGGAGACCAAAGACCCCG
The DNA here is from genome assembly GCF_040300725.1 of Dactylosporangium sp. NPDC000244. Classification (NCBI taxonomy): domain Bacteria; kingdom Bacillati; phylum Actinomycetota; class Actinomycetes; order Micromonosporales; family Micromonosporaceae; genus Dactylosporangium; species Dactylosporangium sp. NPDC000244. The sequence goes on along the minus strand of NZ_JBEPEH010000012.1, from coordinate 204,935 downwards.
AGTAGTTCCGTCCTGATTACACAGCGCCATCGCGGACAAGATCGGTTAGGTCGCGTGGTGTATGGTGAATAAGAAGGAACGGCCACCCACCACCGGGACCCCTGTGTTGCCTGTTTCGGGCGGTCCTGCTTCGGCTTGCTGAACTGCCGGCGTTTCGGGTTCCGCTGCGGGTCCGAGGGAACGCGGTGGCCTTTGGTTCGCGGCCGCGCCGGGCGGGCGGCGAGGTCCCTGCCGAGGATGCGGCCGGCGGGCTTCTTGAGCCCGCGCGGCGAGCCGGGCGGCTGCGGATCGGGTCGGCGCCCAGAGCGAGTCGGCCAGTTGCTCGTCGACGTCGGTACCGCTCGACGGGTGGGTGGTCGAACCCGCCGAGGCCGCTGCCAGCGCCGCGACCCGGGCGAGCCGGCGGACTGGGGCTATGGCGTGGGCTCGAGGCGGCCCAGCAGATCCAAGGCCCGGTCGCGGGCGGGCGCCGATGCCGGCAGCAGCGGCAGTCGCACCGCCGGCGACGCGATCTGACCCCGGGCGTGCAGCACGGCCTTGATCACCGCGGGGTTGGGCTCCGCGAACAACGCCTCGGACAAGGCCGCCAGCCGCCCGCCCAGCGCCCGGGCCGTCGCCACGTCGCCGTCGAGCCACGCGGCGTGCAGGGCGGCGTACGCCGCGGTCGCCACGTGCGCCGAGGCCAGGATGCCGCCGTGCGCGCCCAGGGCCAGCAGCGGGGAGATCACCGCGTCGTCGCCGCCGAGCACCGCGAAGCCCGGCGGGGCCCCGGCGAGCAGGGCCACCGTCGCGGCCGTGACGGCGCCGTCGGAGAGCTTGATGCCCACCACGCCCGGCATCGCGGCGATCTCCAGCAGGGCGGCCGTCGACAGCGGCTGACCGGTCCGGTACGGGACGTGATAGATCACGATCGGCACCCGGGCACTCGCGGCGACCGCCCGGAAGTGGGCGATCACGCCGGCCTCGCCCGGGCGGGTGTACGGCGGGACCACCACCATCGCCACGGTGCCCGCCGGCAGCGCCGCCACCTCGGCCGCGCAGGCCGCCGTCGAGCTCCCGCCGACGCCGACCAGCAGCGGGGCGCCGAAGTCGCGGCACGTCGCGACGACCGTCGCGCGCTCCTCCGGCGTCAGGGTCGCCGGCTCACCGGTGGTACCGAGCGCCACGAGACCGGCGGTGCCGGCCGACAGTACCGACTCGGCCACCTTCCGTAACGACGACTCGTCGATCGAGCCGGCGTCGGTGAACGGTGTGATCAGGGGGACGAAGATTCCGCGCAACGTCATGCGCCCAGCGTCGGACACGAGAAGCGTCAGAACCAGTTCACGTTCGCACCGTCGAGCGTAAGATCTGATGATGCTCGACGTCCGGCGGCTGCGGCTGCTACGGGATCTGGCGCAGCACGGGACGATCGCCGCCGTCGCCGCCGCGCACACGTACACGCCCTCGGCCGTGTCGCAGCAGCTCGCCGCGCTGGAGCGGGAGGCCGGAGTCGCGCTGCTCGAGCGCACCGGGCGGCGGGTCGCGCTCACCCCGGCCGGCCGGACCCTCGTGACGCACGCCGAGGAGGTGCTGGCGGCACTCGAACGGGCCACCGCCGCGCTGGCCGCCGGACGCGACGGCCTGTCTGGCCCGCTGCGCATCGGCGCGTTCCCGACCGCGATGCGCACGCTGCTGCCGTCCGCCCTGGTCGCGCTGGGCGAGGCCCACCCGGCGCTCGAGCTCAGCGTGCAGGAGCTGGACCCGGCGGCCGTACCGCACCCGCTCCGCGACGGCACCCTGGACGTGGCCCTGGTCCACGACTACGACCTCGTGCCCATCGAACCGGACCCGGCCCTGCGCACCCTCCCCCTGCGCGACGAGACGATCTTCGTGGCCGCCCAGCGCCCGCGGACCCTCGCCGAGTGCCACGACGAGCCGTGGATTCTCGCCAGCCGCGGCACCCTCTGCCACACGATGACCGTGCGGGCCTGCGAGGCGGCGGGATTCACGCCACGGGTACGCCACCACGCCGACGACTTCGTCACCGTCCTCACGTTCGTCGCCGCGGGCCAGGGCGTCGCGCTCGTGCCGGAGCTCGCCGCCGTCGACGTCCCCGCGGGCGTGGTCCTGACGCCGCTCGACACCCGCCGCCGCACCCGCCTCGCCTTCCGCGCCGGCGCGGCCCAGCACCCCGCCGTGACCGCGTTCGCGGAGGCGCTGGGCATACGCGGCTGAGCGCCCGGACGCGCGGATGCCCACGGCGACGGCTCGCGGTTCGCACCGCGGTGCCGCGAACGGGCGAAAGCACTCAAAAAGGCGAGCTAGCAAGTCGACCGGGAACCAACCGGGTTGTGCCTACGGCGGCTCCAGCCCGCCGAAGCCTCCTCCGCCGATCAGGAGACACAGCGGGTGCGGGCCGGGTGCGGCGCCGGAGCCGGGCGGGACCTTGTGTCAAGGGCCACGCCCCCGTGCCGAAGCAAGAGGCCGTGACCGCCTTCACCCCCGCCGACCCGGTCCTGCACCTGCTGCGCCGGGCCACCTACGGCCCCACCCCCGAAGCCGAGGCCGAGCTGCGCAAGCTCGGCGCCGCGGCCTGGCTCGAGCGGCAGCTCAACCCCGCGTCCATCGACGACTCGGCGTGCCAGGCGGTGCTGGCGAAGTACACCCTGATCGGCAAGGACATCGCGGGCGTGCGGGCGCTGGTGAAGGCCGGCTCGATGAAGTCGGGCGCGTGGGACGTCATGCAGCAGCTCGGCACCGCGGCCGTGGCCCGGGCGGTGTGGAGCAAGCGGCAGCTGTTCGAGCTCATGGCCGACTTCTGGTCGAACCACCTCAACGTCACGTGCCCGTCCGGCGAGGTGTGGGACAGCCGGGCGCAGTACGACACCGTCATCCGCACCCACGCGCTCGGGCGGTTCGCGGACCTGCTCAAGGCCTCGATGCGGTCCCCCGCGATGCTGTCGTACCTGGACAACCGAACCTCGACGAAGGCCAAGCCGAACGAGAACTACGCGCGCGAGCTGCTGGAGCTGCACACGGTCGGGCTGGTGTACTCCGAGGCGGACGTCAAGGACGCGGCCCGTCTGCTCACCGGGCTGACCGTCGACTCGGCCACCGGGCTGTACAAGTTCGACGCCAACCAGCACGCGACCGGGGCGGTGACGATCCTCGGCTGGCGGCACGACAACGCGACCGCGGGTGGCGGCGAGGCGGCCGCGCTCGCCTACGCGGACATGCTGGCGATGCACCCGGCGACCGCCGAGCGCGTGGCCCGCAAGCTGTGCGTGCGCTTCGTCGCCGACGAGGCCCCGGCGACGCTCGTGGCCCGGCTCGCGCAGGTGTACCTCGACAACAGGACGGCGATCGTGCCGGTCCTGCGGGCGCTGTTCACGTCGCCGGAGTTCGCCGCCGCGACCGGGGCGAAGGTGCGCACGCCGCTGGAGGACGTGGCCGCGACCGTGCGCGTGCTCGGCATCGGCCCGTCGGCCGACATGGAGAGCGTGCGGGGGCTCTACCACTACCTGTACGACATGGGCCACGCGCCGCTGCGGTGGGCGCCGCCGAACGGGTACCCGGACGTCGCCGCCGCCTGGGCGGCCCCCTCGGGGCTGCTGATCCGCTGGAACGCGCACCTCAACATCGCGGCCGGCTGGTATCCGAAGCAGCTGGCGCGGCCGGCGTCGATGCTGGCGTACCTCGTGCCGAAGCTCCCCGCGACCCACGGCGCGTTCGTCGACGCCCTCGCCACCCGTCTCGTCGGGCAGCCCCTGGCCCCGGCGCACAGCGCGGCGCTGCTGAGCTTCCTCGGCAAGAGCGCGACCGCCCCGCTGAAGGCGACGGACGCGGCCGCGACGGGCCGCCTGCCGCACCTCATCGCCCTGATCCTCGACTCGCCGTACCACCTCTACCGCTAAGGGGCACGTGCCATGGACTGCTGCATCTCCCGCCGCGGGGTGCTGACCATCGGGGCCGGCGCCGCGCTCACCGGGCTGATCGGCGAGGGCCTGTCGACCCGGCTGGCGTTCGCGGGCACCCCGTACACCGGCGACACCCTCGTCGTGCTGTCGCTGCGCGGCGGCTTCGACGGCCTGTCGGCGATCGTGCCGATCGGCGACGCCGACTACTACCGGGCCCGGCCGGCGATCGCGGTGCCGAAGGCGTCCGTGATCGCCGGCGACGGCACGTTCGGGCTGCACCCGGCGTTCGCGCCGCTGCAGGCGCGGTGGGCGGCCGGCACGTTCGGCGCCGTGCACGCCGTCGGGCAGCCGAACCCGTCCCGCTCGCACTTCGAGGCGATGGAGGACATGGAGCGGGCCGCGGCCGGCACCTCGATCCGCACCGGCTGGCTGGACCGGATGCTCGGCGTCGCCGGCGCCTCCTATCCGATGGCGGGCGTGGCGATGGGCACGAGCGCCCCGGCGCGGCTGTTCGCCGGCCCGGCGCCGTCGGTGAGCATGCTGACCGTCGACGGGTTCAAGCTCAACGGCGAGGACGCCAAGACCCCGATGATGGGTACCCTCGCGAAGCTCTACGACGGCGCCCCCGACCTGCTGGGCGCCCCGGCGCGGGCGGTCGGGCAGTCCCTCGGCACCGTCGGCGCGCTGCCCGCCTACACGCCGGGCGCGACCTACCCGGCCACGGCGCTCGGCAACGCGCTCAAGGACGTGGCCCGGCTGGTGAAGTCGAACGTGGGGCTCATGGCCGCGACCGTGGACTTCGGCGACTGGGACATGCACGAGGCGCTCGGGGCGCCCGCGAAGGGCCAGCGGATGTACGACCACCTGACCGAGCTGGCCCTGGCGCTGGACGCGTTCGCGACCGACCTCGGGCCCGCGTTCGGGCGGGTGACGCTGGTGACGCTGAGCGAGTTCGGGCGGCGGGTGGCCGAGAACGGCTCCCGGGGCGTCGACCACGGCAGCGGCAACGCGATGCTGCTGCTCGGCGGCGGCGTGCGCGGCGGGAAGGTGCACGGCACGTGGCCGACGCTCGCTCCGGCGGCGCTGACGGCCGGCGACCTGACCGCGACGACCGACTACCGCACGGTGATCGGCGAGATCCTGCAGCGCCGGTGCGGGCTGGGCTCGCTGGCCGACGTGTTCCCGAACGCGGCGGCCGGCACCGCGCTCGGCGTCGTGGCGGCGCGTTAGGCCCTGTCGTCCTGAGCCCCGAGGCGTTCCCGCAGCCAGGTCAGCATCACATCGGCCTGGTCCTGCTGGAACTTGCGCAGCGTGGGCAGGCCGGGCGGGTCGGGCCGGCGGGCGCGGTCGGCGAACATGCCGGCCAGGCCCGCCACGCACCCGGTGACGTCGCCGGGGTCGCCGCCGATGACGTCGTCGGTGATCCGCCCGCCGTACAGCCGGATGTTCAGCACCAGGCACAGCGCGTCGAACCAGGGCGGGCCGGCGCAGCCGAACGGCCAGTCGACGACGACCACGGTGCCGTCGGGGCGGATGAGGAGGTTGTCGGCGCGCACGTCGCCGTGCACGAGCGCGTCCCCGGCCAGGCCCGCGTGCCCCCGGTCGGACAGCTCCGCCAGCAGGTCGAGGTGCCCGGCCGCCCACGGGTCGAGCGTCGCCGGCGGGTCGGCGGCGATGTTGCGCCACCCGGCGAAGTCCTCCACGGTGCCGTCCTGCAGCTTCGGAAGGTTCCGCACCGGTACGGCCAGTGCCCGCAACGCCTCGAGGACCGGCCCGACCTCGTCGTCGCGCCACGGTGTGTGCGGGTGGCGGCCGTCGACGTCGGCGTAGACCAGCGCGACCCAGTCGCCGTCGTCGTGCACGCCGAGCAGCGGCGGCGTCGGCAGGCCCGGCGGCAGCTGGGCGACGACCCCGGCCTCGGCCCGGTGCAGGGCCGGGCTCTGCGGGTTGAGCGCGGCGCCGACGGCCTTCACGAAGGCGCGGCGCCCGGTCGCGGTGACGACCCGGTCGGCGGTGCCGGGCGAGAACCCGCCCGCCTGCGAGGCGGCCGACGCGACCGGCTCGCCGAGGATGTCCTCGACGGCTGCGCGTACGCCGTCCGGCAGGTCGGCCCAGCCGATGCGTACCCCCGATGCCAGCACCATGGCCCGATCGTCGCAGAGGCTTCGCGGCCGGCGACACCGATTTTGGACCGCCGGCCCGTCACGTGGTGCACACGGTGCGTTCGCGCGCCGGCAACCCACGACGGCCCGTCGAGAGACTGCCGGACATGAATACGAGCACGTGAGGCCGGATGTTTCCCGTCGGGAAGCTGACAGGATGTGACCTGTGGCACGTTTGGGGGATTCCGGAACGGGCCACAGTCCGTAACGTCGGTCCTATCGCAGTCTGACAGCACTGAGGGGGAAATCTCCATGAGCGACTTCGACGCCGGAGACACTGGCCAGGACGTCGACTACGGTCACTACGAGGCGGGTCAGGAGCACAACGCCCTCGACCAGCTGCACCAGGCGCACGGCTCCGAGGCCGACGCCCAGTCGCAGTTCGGCGTCTACGAGAACGACCACCACACGGCCGAGTCGACCGACTTCTCGCAGGGTCACCACACCGAGTACGACCAGCCCGCCGCGGTCCACTTCGAGTCGGACGACTACACCAACTACAGCCACGACGCGACCTCGGACGACCACGTCTTCGCGGCCGAGGGCAGCGAGTCCTCGCACCAGGCCGAGTTCAGCGAGCTCAACGCGCTGCAGGAGCGCTTCGACGGCGCGTTCGCCGAGGGCACCGAGTTCCACGGCCAGGGCGGCGAGCAGCAGCTGGGCGTCGCCGACAAGTAGGCGGCCGACCGGCCTGATCCATCGGCCGGCGGGGGCACATGCCACCGCCGGCCGATTGGCATCCGCGGCCGGGACGCGTCCGCAATACGGTCGGGGGCATGGAGATCCTGCGGTACGCCGCGTTCACCGACGTCCCGTCCGGCGGCAACCCGGCCGGGGTCGTGCTCGACGCCACCGGCCTCGCGGACGCGGACATGCAGCGCGTCGCGGCCGAGGTCGGCTACTCGGAGACGGCGTTCCTGACGCCCTCCGGGGACCGGGCGGCCGCGGTGCGGTACTTCAGCCCGCTCGCCGAGGTCCCCTTCTGCGGCCACGCGACGATCGCGACCGCGGTCGCCTACGCCGAGCGCTTCGGGCCGGGCCCGATCCGCCTCGCCGCGCCCGTGGGCGAGATCGCGGTCGACACCGCGCACGGCTCCGCCACCCTGCGCACCGTGGCCCCCGCGACCCGGGCGATCCCCGAGGAGGTCCAGGCGCGGCTGCTGGGGGCGCTGCGGTACACCCGCGACGACCTCGATCCGGGGCTGCCGCTGCTGGCCGCGTTCGCCGGTGCCTGGCATCCCGTCGTGGCCCTGCGCAGCCGGGAGCGGCTGGCCGGGCTCGGCTACGACGAGCCGGCGCTCGGCGCGCTCATGGCCGAGCGGGGCTGGACGACCGTCGACGTGGTGTGGCGCGAGTCGGCGACGGTGTTCCACGCCCGCAACCCGTTCCCGCCCGGCGGGGTGTACGAGGACCCGGCGACGGGGGCGGCGGCCGCGGCGCTCGGCGGCTACCTGCGCGAGCTGGGCCTGGCCGCGACGCCCGCGGCGCTGACGATCCACCAGGGCGACGACATGGGCCGCCCCAGCCTGCTGCGGGTGGATCTGGACGACCGGGACGGGGTGCGGGTCACGGGCCGCGCGGTCGCCATCGCGTGACCTGCCATCGCGTGACACGCCAAGAGCGTTGACCGATGGACCGCGGAGAGGGGCTGCTCCCCGCGGGCATCGGTCAACGCTCTACGCACCCGGGGCAGGCGGTGCCCCGTCACGCCGGACGGTTCAGCAGCTCGACGCGAAGCCGACCAGGGCCACCGAGTTGCAGGACACGTTGATCGGCGCCTGGATCGTGGTCGACGTCTGGTTGCCGTTGCCGAAGCCGGCGTTGAAGCCGGTGTTCCAGCCGCCACCGTTGGCGTTGACCGCCCACGCGCCGCCGTTGCCGCCGCGGCCGTTGTCGCGGTCGTCGTACGAGGCCGCGTTGGCGTTGCCGTTGCCGTTGCGGTGCTTCTTGTGCTTCTTCTTGTGGTTCACGCCGTAGGCGTTCGCGTTGCCGCTGCCGTTGCCGTTGCCGTTGTTGTAGCCGGCCCCGCTGAACGCACCGCCGCTGCCGTTGTAGGCCACCGCGCCGCCGTTGCAGTTCGCGCTCGCGAAACCGATGATCGCGATCGAGTTGCCGCAGATGTTGACGGGCGTCTGGATGGTGGTGGAGCTCTGGTTTCCGTTGCCGAAACCAACGTTGGGGCCGCTGTTCCAGCCATCGGCGTGGGCGGCGGTCCCGGTGAGCGCGAGGCCACCCATTGCCAGCGCGGCCACCTGCACCGACCGGATGAGCCAGCGTTTCATGATGACGACCTTTCGACGAGTGATCGACGGGGAACGTCCGTCGCGATGTCCACCTAACCCGAAATGCGAGCTGCGGACGGATATTTCGGGAAATCTTGTCACGCAATGCACCCGCCCGGTGACATAACGTAGTCTTTCCGGCGCGCCTACCGGGGCCGTTCGGTCAGCGGCGGCGACGCTTGAGCAGGTACCGCACCAGGAGCACGAGGGCGACGACGCCCGCGCCGCCGAGGATCCAGAGTTGGTAGCGCCGCAGCTGCTCCACGTTGTTGCCCGCGACCGCGCCGACGGTGACCCACAGCGCCGTCCACACCACGCCGCCGATCGCGTCGCGGGGCGCGTACTGCCGCCAGGGCAGCGCGGTGGCCCCGGCGATGATCCCGTTGGTCTGGCGCAGGCCGTCGATGAAGCGCGCGACCACGATGATGTTCTTGCCCCGGGTGGCGATGAACCGCTCGGCGCGCTCGAGGCGCTGCTCGGTCAGCCCGACGCGGCGCCCGAAGCGCAGCACCGCGGGCCGCCCGGCGCGCCGGCCGAGCAGATAGCCGAGGTTGTCCCCGGCGACGGCCGCGAGCAGCGTGACGACGGCGACCGCCACGACGTGCGCGGGGTTCTTGTGCGCGGCCACGGCGGACAGCGCGACGATCGCCGTGACCGCGGGGGTCGGGATGCCCAGGCCCTCCAGCAGCACCAGGATCGCCAGCGCGGGGTACCCGTACTGCTCCAACTGCTCCATCGATCAAGATCCTGCCACGGGTACACTCGCAGGCGATGGCCAGCTGGTATGAATCGCACATCGACCGGCAGATCCGCGAGGCCCAGGAGCGCGGCGAGTTCGACGACCTGCCCGGTGCGGGCCGCCCGCTGCCCGACCACGGCGAGCTGTACGACGAGGACTGGTGGGTCAAGGACCTGGCGCGCCGCGAGCGCCTGCCCTCGGGCATCCCGCCGACGCTGCGCCTGCGCCGCGAGGTCGAGGACCTGCCGGAGTCCCTCGGCGACTTCCGCACCGAGGAGTCCCTGCGCCGGGCCGTGGCCGACCTGAACGTGCGCATCGAGCGCGCCCGCCGCGGCCTGACCGAGGGCCCGCCGACCCTGCTGCACCCCCTGGACGCGGACGCCATGGTCGCCGAGTGGCGCCGGCGTTGACAGCGACCCCACTGAACTGTTAGTTAGTCTTCCTATTAGTTGACCTGGAGGGCTGGCTCGTGAAGATCGCGGTTGTGGGCGGCGGCTCGACGTATACGCCGGAGCTCGTCGACGGCTTCGCCCGCCTGGCCCCGTTCGCCTCGGAGATCGTGCTGCTGGACCCGGCCGCCGACCGGCTGGCCGTGGTCGGCGCGTTCGCCCGGCGCATCCTGTCGGCCCAGGGCTCCCGCACGACGCTGCGCTGGACGTCGGACGTGGACGACGCCCTGGCCGGCGCCTCGACGGTGGTCATCCAGCTGCGGGTCGGCGGCCAGCAGGCCCGCATCAGCGACGAGACGTTCCCCCTGGCCTGTGACTGCGTGGGCCAGGAGACCACCGGCGCCGGCGGCTTCGCCAAGGCCCTGCGCACGGTGCCGGTCGTGCTGGACATCGCCCGCCGGGCCGACCCCGGCGCCTGGATCGTGAACTTCACCAACCCGGTGGGCATCGTGACGCGGGCCCTGCTCGACGACGGCCACAAGGCCGCGGGCCTGTGCAACGTGGCGATCGGCTTCCAGCGCCGCTGGGCCGCGGCCCTGGGCGTGGACCCGTCGGCCGTGACGCTGGACCACGTGGGCCTGAACCACCTGACGTGGGAGCGGGCCGTCTACGTGGACGGCACCGACCGCCTGCCGGCCCTGCTGGACTCCTCCCTGGAGGAGATCGCCGCGGGCGTGCAGATCCCCCCGGCGGTGGTGCGGGCCCTGGGCTACGTCCCGAGCTACTACCTGCGCTACTTCTACAGCCACGACGAGGTGGTGGCCGCGGAGCGCCACGAGCCGACCCGGGGTGAGCGGGTCCTGGAGATCGAGCGGGAACTGCTGAGCATGTACGCCGATCCGTCCCTGGACCGCAAGCCGGACCTCCTCGGGCAGCGGGGCGGCGCCTTCTACTCGGAGGCGGCCGTGGGCCTGATCGCGTCCCTGCACGACGACGACGGCGGCGTGCACGCGGTGAACGTGCGCAACCGCGGCTTCTTCCCCTTCCTGCCGGGCGACGCGGTCATCGAGACCACCTGCCGGGTGGGCGCCGCGGGCGCGACCCCGGTCCCGGCGCCCCCGCTGCCGGCCCACCTGGCCGGCCTCATCTCCGGCGTGTCGGCCTACGAGGACCTGGCGGTGCAGGCCGCGGTGCGGGGCGGCCGGGACCGCGTGTACCGCGCCCTGCTCACCCACCCCCTGGTGGCCCAGCACGACAAGGCGGAGCGGCTGACCGACGACCTGCTGGCCGCGAACCACGACCACCTGCCGTGGCTGGCGTGACGGCCCGCCTCTACGCCGCGGCCGACGGCGGCAACTCCAAGACCGACGTGGTCGTGGGCGACTCCGACGGCCGCATCCTGTCCCGCGTCACCGGCCCGACGATCTCCCCGCACGTCCTGAGCTTCGAAGGCGCCCTGGCCCAGCTGTCCGCCCTGGTCGCCCAGGCCCGCCGCGAGGCCTCCCTCCCGCCGTCGATCGAGCTGTCCCACCTGGCCGTCTACACCGCCGGCGCCGACCTGCCGATCGAGGTCGACCGCCTCAACACCGAGATCTCCGCCCTGGCCCTGGCCGCCACGACGACCGTCGACAACGACCTCTTCGCCCTCCTGCGGGCCGGCACGGCCACCCCCGACGCGGTCGGCGTCGTCTGCGGCGCGGGCATCAACGCCGCCGGCCGCCGAGCCGACGGCGCGACCTCCCGCTTCCCGGCCCTGGGCCAGCGCTCCGGCGACTGGGGCGGCGGCCAGCATCTCGCGGCCCTGGCCCTGTACCACGCCATCCGCTCCGAGGACGGCCGCGGCCCGGCGACGGCGCTGGAACCGGCCGTGCGCGACCACTTCGGCCTCCCGACCGTGGAGGCGGTGACCATCGCCCTGCACCTGGGCGACCTGCCGGAGTCCCGCCTGGACGAGCTCTGCGAGGTCATGTTCGCGGTCGCCACCGCCGGCGACGAGCTGGCCACCCGGGTCGTGCGCCGCCTGACCGACGAGATCGAGTCCCTCGTCCGCGTCTCGGCGAAGCGCCTGGACCTCCTGGAGGCCCCGTACACGATCGTCCTGGGCGGCGGCGTCCTGACGGCCCGCCACCCGATGCTGCACGACGACCTCATGCCCCGCCTGCACGCACTGTCGCCGCGGGCCACGGTGAACGTCCTGTCCTCCCCACCGGTGGCGGGCGCGGCGCTCCTGGCCCTGGACGCACTGCACGGCGGCCCGTGCCCACCGGCGCTGGAGTCCGCGGTCCGAGCCGCGCTGTAGCCCACGATCAGTCCCCGGTGAACTCGGCGAACGCCTCGAGCGCGTCCGCGTCCCCGTACGGCCTCGTCACGTAGTGCTCGGCCCACCAGGCGGCCTCCGGATGCCGGCCGGCCGCGATCCGCTCGGCCGCCTCCGCGGCGTCGTACGCGGTGCGCCGCAACTGCACCACGCCGTCGCCGAGCAGGGCCCAGTACGCGCCAGCCGGCCCGTAGTTCATCCCGACGCTGCCCGGGTTCACCACGCGCCGCCCTCCGGCGAGCCGGTCGAACGGCATGTGCGTGTGCCCGCACACGACCAGCCCGGCGTCGACACCGTCCAGCACCGCGTTCCAGCGGGAGATCGGCGAGTCGACGAGGACGAACTCGTCGTCCCGGCGCGGGGTGGCATGGCAGAACAGGGTCGGGCCGAGTCCGTCCACGTCGAGCGTCACCGTCATCGGCAGGCCGGCCATGAGGTCGCGGTGCCGCTGCTCGATCAGGGCGGCACAGGTGGCGGCGTCGGCCGCGGACCGGCCCTCGCCGGGCTTGCCGTCGAATGCGTCGACGAGCTCGCGCTCGCCGTTGCCGTGGACCCAGGTGGCACGGTCGCCGAGCCCGGCGAGCACGTCGAGGGTCTCGGCCGGCATCGGGCCCCCGGCGATGTCGCCGAGCAGGACGATCCGGTCGGCCCCGTGCGCCTCGACGTCGGCGAGGACCGCCTCGAGCGCGGGAAGGTTGGCATGGACATCGGCAAGCACCGCCACTCTCATTCCTTCAACGTACGTGTGCGGCGTCCGCCGGAGCCGTGATGATGAAGGCCGGGTTAAGAGCTCTGGACATGAACAGTTAACAAACCTAATAATGGCGACCACCGTCGATGGAGGTCGCCCATGAAGCCCATGAAGCGCGCCGCGCTCGTTCTCGGCGCCGCAACCCTGCTGGTCACAGGCCTGTTCGTGGCCACCAACGCGTATGCGGCCAACCTGCTGTCCAACCCCGGCTTCGAGAGCGGCAACCTGTCGGGCTGGTCGTGCACCGGCTCCGGATCGGGCGCGGTCACCTCGCCCGTGCACTCCGGCTCGTACGCCCTCAACGGCAACGCCACCACCGCCGACACCGCCCAGTGCACGCAGACCGTCAGCGTGCAGCCGAACACCGCGTACACCCTCTCCGGCTGGGTCCGCGGCAGCTACGTCTATCTCGGCGTGACCGGCGGTGCGTCCACGTGGACCCCCGCGGCCACGGCCTACACCCAACTCACCGTCCCGTTCACCACCACCGCCGGTCAGACCTCGATCCAGGTGTACCTGCACGGCTGGTACGGCACCGGCGCGTACAACGCCGACGACATCTCCCTCGACGGCCCCGGCACCCCGCCGACCACGACCCCGCCGACCTCACCGTCCAAGAGCGTCAGCCCGAGCCCGTCGAAGAGCGCGTCGGCGAGCCCGAGCCCGAGCAAGAGCGCCAGCCAGAGCCCCAGCACGAGCACCAGCCCGACCACCCCGGTGACCGGCATCCCGAAGCACGCGCTCATCGGCTACAACCACGCCAGCTTCGCCAACGGCTCCGGCTACATCCGCATGGCCGACATCCCCGCCGCCTGGGACGTCATCGACCTCGCCTTCGGCGAGCCGACCAGCGTCACGTCCGGCGACATCCGCTTCAACCGCTGCTCCGCCGCCGAATGCCCCAACGTCGAGTCCGACGCCGAGTTCCTCGCCGCCATCAAGGCCAAGCAGGCCCAGGGCAAGAAGGTCCTCATCTCCATCGGCGGCCAGAACGGCCAGGTCCAGCTGACCACCACCGCCGCCCGCGACGCCTTCGTCAGCTCCGTCGGCGCCATCATCGACCGGTGGGGCCTCGACGGGCTCGACATCGACTTCGAGGGCCACTCGCTCTACCTCAACGCCGGCGACAGCGACTTCCGCAACCCGACCACCCCGGTCGTCGTCAACCTCATCAGCGCCCTGAAGTCTCTCAAGGCCAAGTACGGCGCCAAGTTCGTGCTCACCATGGCCCCCGAGACCTTCTTCGTGCAGCTGGGGTACCAGTTCTACGGCGGCACCACCCAGGGCGACAACCGCGCCGGCTCCTACCTGCCCGTCATCCACGCCGTGCGGGACTTCCTCACCATCCTGCACGTCCAGGACTACAACTCCGGCCCGATCTGGGGCCTCGACAACCAGTACCACACCATGGGCGGCGCGGACTTCCACATCGCCATGACCGACATGCTCAAGGCCGGCTTCCCGGTCGCCAACACCGGCCAGACCTTCCCCGGCCTGCGCGCCGACCAGATCGCGATCGGCGTCCCGGCCGCGGTCAGCGCCGGCAACGGCTACGTCGCCAACGGCGTCGTGCAGTCCGCGGTCACCTGCCTCGTCAACGGCTCCGGCTGCGGCGGCTACACCCTGCGCGGCGGCACCTCGCCCGCGCTGCGCGGCCTCATGACCTGGTCGATCAACTGGGACCGCTACTACAACTGGGAGTTCCAGAACGCCCAGCGCCCCTACCTGAACACCCTGCCGTAAACGCTTGCCGTAGGTTCGACGGGTGAGCGCACTCGACCTGGTGACCAGCTGGCCCGTACCGACCGCCGCCGTGGCGGTCGTGGACTCCAAGGGTGTCCGCGACCGCCACGGCCCGGACACCGCCCTGCCCTGGGCGTCGGTCACCAAGCTGCTCACGGCCCTGACCGTCCTCGTGGCGGTCGACCGCGGCGACGTCCTGCTCGACGAGCCCGCCGGCCCCGAGGGGGCCACGGTCCGCCACCTGCTCGCCCACACCTCCGGCGTCGCCTTCGACACCGATCAGATCCTCGCCGGCCCCGGCCGCAAGCGCATCTACTCCAACACCGGCTTCGAGCTGCTCGCCGGCTTCGTGCTCACCCGCACCGGCGGCACCTTCGGGGAGCTCATGACCGAGTCGGTGCTGCGGCCGCTGGGCATGGGCGGCACCCGCCTCGAGGGCTCCCCCGCCGCCGGCGCCATCGGGCCCGTCTCCGACCTCGCCCTGCTCGGCCAGGAACTGCTCGACCCGTCGCTCGTGCCGGAGCTCATGCCCGAGGCGGTCACCGTGCAGTATCCGGGCGTCACCGGCGTCCTGCCCGGCTTCGGCCGCCAGGACCCGAACGACTGGGGCCTCGGCTTCGAGCTGCGCGACCACAAGTCGCCGCACTGGACCGGCTCGAACAACTCGCCCCGCACGTTCGGGCACTTCGGCAAGACCGGCACGTTCCTGTGGGTCGACCCCGACGCCGGCCTCGCCCTGGCCTGCCTCACCGACCGCAACTTCGACACCTGGGCCGCCGAGGTCTGGCCGGAGCTGTCCGACGCCGTGCTCAACGAGCACGGCGCCGGAACCGCGTCCTAGTACCAGCCCGCCGTCGACCAGTCGTCGGCCGACCAGTAGTGACCGCTCCAGTAGTGCCCCGACCAGTAGTGGCCGGTCCAGTACTGCTCGGACCACGCCGGGTCGCTCCACGAGCCGGTCCCGGTCCACGGCGTGCCGCCCCAGGTCGCCGCCGACCACGTCCGCGACGTGTACGGCGGCACCCACCGCTGGTTGTCCTGGTCCAGGCAGTCCCACAGCTGCAGCTGGATGCCGTTGGCGGAGCTCCAGTCGGTGACGTCCAGGCACCGGCCCGAGCCGGCGTTGATCAGCTGCCGCGCCGAGGTCACCTTCCACTGCTGCGCCGGCGTGCCGTTGCAGTCGTAGAGCTGGATCTTCGTGCCGTTCTGGTTCGCCGCCGCGGTCACGTCCATGCACTTGCCCAGCGCGCGGACGGTGCCGTCGGACTGCAGCTGCCAGTACTGCGCCGGCGTGTTGTTGCAGTCGTACAGCTGGATCGGCGTCCCGTTGTTGTTGAGCCGGTTCATCACGTCGATGCACTTGCCGGCCAGGCCCGCGATCTGCCCGGTGCCGCCGGTGCCCCCGTCGCCGGTCCAGGTGTCGCCGGCCATCCGGTAGCCCATCCAGACGCCGCCGTTCCACGTCTGCTTCTGCCCGGCGAGGCTCGCCCACGCCGCGTTGTTGAACGGGCCGAAGATGGTCCGCTCGCCCGTCAGGGACACGTTGTCGACGGTCAGGTGGTTGCCGCCGCGGGCCGTCTCCACCGAGCCGGTGCCGGTGCCCTTCGCGAACGTCTGCGTCACGTTCGGCGTGCCGAGCGCGGCCGACGCGGCCACGTTGAGCTCCTTGTAGCCCTTGCCGGTGCCCGTGCTCAGCGCCGACGCGCCGTTGACGAGCAGCGCCTTGACCTGGTCCGGGGTCAGCGACGGGCGCTGCTGCAGCAGCAGGGCCGCGGCCGAGGACACCACTGCGGCCGCCTGCGACGTGCCGGAGCCCTTGAAGCCGGTGTCGCCGACGCGGGCGCCCGGCCACGTCTGGTCGACGTAGGAGTTGATGTCCCGCAGCGACACGATCGACTCGCCCGGCGCCAGCAGGTCCACCTTGCGCGACGCGGTCGAGCCGTTGGTGAACGTCGCCAGCTCGTCGTCGCTGGTGCTGACCGTCTGCTTCGTCGTCGACGCGCCGACCGCCACCACGAACGGGTCCATCGCCGGGTTCGTCAGCGCCGTCGTCGTGCTGCCGTTGTTGCCGGCCGCGATGACGACCACGATCCCGGCCTGCCACGCCTGCTCGACCGCGTACATCAGCGGGTCGACGTTCTGCGCGGACATGCCCGCCGTGCCGTACGACAGGTTGATGACCCGGATCGGGTTCGCCGGGTCGTAGTTGCGGTTCTGCACCACCCAGTCGATCGCCGCGATCATCTGCGTCACGTCGGCCGCGCCGGTCGCGGTGCCGACCTTCAGCGAGGTCACCTTGGCCTTGGGCGCCAGGCCGACGGTGCCGCCGGCCGTGTCGTTGCCGACCATGATGCCCGCCATGTGCGTGCCGTGGCCGAACGTGTCCAGGTAGCGCAGCTGCGCCGACTGCGACTCGAACGACAGGTCGGGTCCGTTCACGACCTGCCCGGCCGGGAGCCCGGTCACCGGCGCGATCCCGGTGTCGACCAGCGCGATGCCGACGCCCTGCCCGGTCAGCGACGCCGCCGAGCCGGTGTCGGCCCGCACG
The DNA here is from genome assembly GCF_040300725.1 of Dactylosporangium sp. NPDC000244. Lineage (NCBI taxonomy): Bacteria > Bacillati > Actinomycetota > Actinomycetes > Micromonosporales > Micromonosporaceae > Dactylosporangium > Dactylosporangium sp. NPDC000244. The sequence continues at coordinate 188,105 of NZ_JBEPEH010000012.1, read as the reverse complement.
ATCGACCGGACGCTCTTCAGTGTCGTGCCCGCGCTCGTCGGCCACTCGTCGGCGAGGAACCCCCCACCGGCCTTCCTCGCGGCCGTGCCATCCCCGGGCAGTGCCGCCGCGGCCGGGGTGGCCGCGGCGAACAGCCCCAGCGTCGCCACCGCGGCCACCGCACTCCAGCGCCGGCCCGCTCTCGCTCTGCTCATCAACCATCTCCCCGTCCATGGAGCTTCCCGGAAGATCACGATGAGCCGCCGGCAACGGAAAGTCACGACCTGACCACGAGAACGCGCCGAACGCCCGACAGGATTTCCTCAGCGCTGTCGTACGGCCGGTGAGCTGCGAAAACGAATCGCCCGACAGATCACCAGGCCCACGCCTCCGGGCCTGGTCCCCCGTTGCCGACCGGCGGGAAGATCGCGTTCAGCCGCTCCTCAGCGTCATCGGTGAGCGTCGTGGCGAGGGCCTCCAGCGCGTGGTCGAGCTGCTCCGGCGTGCGCGGCCCGACGATCGGCGCGGTCACCCCCGGCCGCGCGAGCAGCCACGCGAGGGCGACGGTCGCCGGGTGCACGCCGAGGTCCTCGCAGAACGCCTCGTACACCTCCAGGACGTGCCGGTGCTCGGCCACCCGCGCGGCCGCGTGGGTCATGGTCCGCCCGGCCGCGGCGTCCCGGTGCTTGCGCAGCGCCCCCGACAGCAGCCCCTGCGCGAGCGGCGACCAGGGCAGCAGCCCGATCCCCAGCGCCTGCGCCGCGGGCACCACCTCGAGCTCCACGGCCCGGGTCAGCAGGCTGTACTTGAGCTGCTCCGACACCAGCCCGAGCGAGTGCCGCCGCATCGCCGCGGCCTGCGCGCCCGCCAGGTGCCAGCCGGCGAAGTTGGAGCTGCCGACGTACACCACCTTCCCCTGCGCGACGAGCACGTCCATCGCCTGCCAGATCTCCTCCCACGGCGTGGCGCGGTCGACGTGGTGCATCTGGTAGAGGTCGATGCGATCCGTGCCCAGCCGCCGCAGCGACGCCTCGCACGCGGCGACGATGTGCCGCGCCGAGAGCCCGCGGTCGTTGGGGCCCTCACCCATCGGCTGGTACACCTTCGTGGCCAGCACCACCTCGTCGCGCCGCCCCGTCTTCGCGAACCACGAGCCGATGTAGGACTCGGAGGTCCCCTCGTAGTCGCGCGCCCCGTACATGTCCGCCGTGTCGACGAAGGTGATGCCGTTGTGCATGGCCCGGTCGAGGATCGCGTGGCTGTCGTCCTCGCCGAGCTGCCAGCCGAAGTTCATGGTGCCGAGGCACAGCCGCGACACCTTCAGGCCCGAGCGCCCCAGGTTCGTGTAGTGCATGCCGGGAACGCTATGACCGCGGCCACGCTGGGCCGAGCCGTTCGACCGTGCTCGAATGGAAGGCGTGAAGCGCCTCGAACTCGTCCCCGACGACCTGCTGCGGCTGCGCTTCGCCCACTCCCCGATGGCGGAGGTGGTGACCAGTGCGCTGGCGGCGCGGGACGGTTCGTGGCAGTACGGCCGCTGGCGCAGCCGCCTGGGCTCGAGGACCGACGATCTCGACGTCTTCTGGCGGGTCGTGGCCACGCCGAGCGGCGGCATCCCCGACTTCCTGACCCCGTTGCCGCGCACCGCCCGCCCCACCCTCCAGGCCGAGCTCGAGGCGATCGCCGCGACCGATCCCGCGCGCGTCGCCGCCGACCTCGACGGGTGCGGCGTACCGTTCGGCGACCCCGCGGCGCTGCTGCCCCCGCTCGTCGCGCAGATCCGGCGGTACTTCCGGCTGGCCCTGGCCGACCTGTGGCCCCGCCTGCGGGCGACGGCGGACAACGAGATCGCGCACCGCACGAACACGGCCGCGTTCCCGGGCCCGCACCGCCTGCTGGAGAACCTGCACCCGCGCATCCGCTGGAACCCGGACACGCTGCAGCTGGACTACCTCAAGGACTCCGAGTACCCGTCATGGTCCCTGGACGGCCACCCGCTGTTCCTGCTGCCGACCGCCTTCACCGGCACGAAGGCCTGGATCATGGACTCGACGGCCGGCCGCGCGCTGTGGTATCCGCCGCGCGCCATGGGCGCCCTGTTCGCCGCCCCGCCGGCGCCCCCGGAGCCCCTGGCCGCGCTGCTGGGCGCGACGAGGGCCGCGGTGCTGGCCCTGCTGGCCAACCCGGCCAGCACCGGCGACGTGGCGGAGCAGCTGGGCCTGGCCCCGGCCACGGCGTCGCACCACCTCACCGCCCTGCGCGACGCCGGGCTGATCGTGGCGGCCAGGTCGGGCCGGCGCCTGAACTACCGCCACACGGATCTCGGCGAGCGGCTCACGACCCTGGGCTGAGCGTCCGGGACGGCTCCGGGCAGATCCGGTGCCCGCTCAGTAGTCCGCGAGGTGCCGCAGCGCCTCCTCGACCAGCGGCTGCAGGGGCACCGGCGGATCGGCGTGCAGCCAGCGGTGCGTGGCCGCGTCGCACGCGGCCGCCACCGCCCCGCCGACGACCTCGGGCAGCAGCGAGGTCGGCGGCAGCCCGAGCCGCTCCGCGATCGCCGAGGACAGCGCATCCTGCATCGCCGCCCGCACGCGCAGATACTCCCCCTGCATCGCCGGCGTCGCCAGCACCATCCGCAGCCCCGCGAACCACACCCGGTCGGGCACGTGCTCCGGCACCGCCCCGCCCGCGAACTCGGCCAGCATCGTCGCCTCGATCGCGGCGCGCAGCGGCTCGCCCGGCGGCCGCGCCCGCAGCGCCGCCCCGGCCCGCTGGGCCCGGTCGACGGCCAGGGCGCAGATCGCCTCGGCCTTCGAGGAGAAGTAGTTGTTGAAGGTGCGCGGCGACACGCCCACCTCGGCCGCGATGTCCTCGACGAGCACGCCGTCGAAGCCGCGTTCCACGCTCAGCCGCAGCGCGGCCAGCGCCAGTGCCCGCCGTGTCGCCTGCTTCTTGCGCTCGCGCAGGCCCGGTTCCATCCCACCAGCCTAGCAAAACGTGCTGGATCAGCAACTTTGCGTGGCACGCAAGAAATAACCCCTCAGCTCGGGACGAACCCCGCCGATCAGGGGCTCATGGTGCGGGACCGGCTCTGGATCGGCCTGCTCGGGATCGGGCTCACGGCCACCGCGCTGTGGGCGGCCGACGTGCTGCCCGGGCTGGCGTTCCCGCTCATCGGCACCCTCTCCGCGCTGGCCTGGGCGTTCGGGCCCCGCCTGCACGACCTGCGCCCCCGGCGGCCCTGGCGCCTGCTCACCGCGGCCGCGCTGTTCTTCCTCGCCGGCGTCGTGCTCCGGGCGCTGCTCGTCACCCAGCCCTACCCGCTCGCGCAGCTCGGCGACGCGTTCTCCGTGTGCGGGTTCGCGTTCCTCGTCGCGGGCATGGTCACGTTCCTGAGCCGGTGGGGCATCAACCGGCACGCGCTGCTCGACGGGCTCATCGTCTGCATCGGCGCCGCGATCACCTCCGCCCTGCTGTTCATCCTCCCCGCGACCGCCGTCCCCGGCCGGCCGGTGCTCGTGAGCGTGCTGGCCGGGTTGTACCCGCTGCTGGACATCGTCATCCTGCTGCTCGGGGTGAACATGGCGTTCACCACCGCGGTCCGCCGCCCGGCGTTCATCCTGCTCGGCGCCATGCTGCTGCTCATCTTCGCCGGGGACCTCGGCTACGCCGTCATCGGCCGCGAGGGGCACGTGACCGGGTCGCCGCTGCTGGACCTGCCCTACCTGCTCGCCTTCACCGCCGGCGGGGCGGCCGCCCTGCACCCGAGCGCCGGCGCCCTGGCCAAGGCCACCCCGCTGCCGATCCAGGCGTGGTCGCCGGCCCGGATGCTCATCATCGGTCCCGCGGTCGCGGCCCCGTTCGCGCTGACGGTACTGCTGCCACATCCGGCGCCCCTGTCGCGCTGGATCCTCGGCGTCGGCGGCGCGGCCATCGTGGCGCTGCTGCTCGCGCGCGCGTCCGGCGCGGTGCAGAGCCACGCCGCGGCGCAGCGCCGCTTCGAGCACCAGGCCACCCACGACCCGCTCACCGGCCTGCCGAACCGGCGCCTGCTGCAGCTCATGGTCGACCGGCGCCTCGCCGAGGGCGGCGAGCGCGTCGAGATCGAGGTCGCCCTGCGCGCGGCCGTCGCCCAGGAGCAGCTGGCGATCGCCTACCAGCCGATCGTCGACCTCACCGACGGCCTCGGCACCCGCACCGTCGGCGCCGAGGCGCTCGTGCGCTGGGAGCACCCGGTGCGCGGCTGGCTCGGCCCGAACATGTTCATCGCCGTCGCCGAGGACGCGAACCTCATCTCCGCGCTCGGCGCCTGGGTGCTGCGCGAGGCCGTGCAGCAGCTGGCCCGCTGGCGCGCCAAGGGCGTCGTCGGCGAGGACTTCTGGATGTCGGTGAACGTCTCGCCGCGCCAGCTGGGCGACGCCGCGTTCGCGGAGCGGGTCGTGGCGATCCTCGCCCAGGCCCGGGTGCCGGCCCGCAACCTGGTGCTGGAGATCACCGAGTCGGTCATGGTCGAGGGCGGCGAGCTCACCGAGCGGCTCCTGCTGCGCCTGCGCGAGCTGGGGGTGCGCATCTCCGTCGACGACTTCGGCACCGGCTTCTCCGCGCTGGGGTACCTGCGCCGCCACCCGGTCACCGGCGTCAAGATCGACCGCTCGTTCGTCGGCGGGCTCGGCGCCAGCACGCAGGACGAGGAGATCGTGCGGGCCGTGGTCGCCATGAGCAGCGCGCTCAACCTCGCCGTGGTCGCCGAGGGGGTCGAGACCGCCGCCCAGCGCAACGTGCTCGCGGCGCTCAAGGTGCCCCTCGCGCAGGGCTGGCTGTGGGGCAAGGCGGTGCCGGCCCACACGTTCGCCGCGACCCTCCGCGCGCGTGAACGGGTCGCCGAACCCGTGGCCGTTCGGTCAGACTGATCGGATGCCGGACGAGGATGACCTGAACCTGTGGCTCGAGGACGTCGAGGGCACGGAGGCGCTCGCGTGGGTCCGTGAGCGCAACGCCGAGACCGTCGCCGCGCTGACCGGCGGGGAGCGCTTCGCCGCCCTGCGCGACGGCATCCAGGCGGTGCTCGACGCCGACGACCGCATCCCGATGATCGCCTGGCACGGCGAGCGCGTGTACAACCTGTGGAAGGACGCCGGGCACCCGCGGGGCCTCTGGCGGCGCACGACGCTCGAGTCGTACCGCGGCGGCACCCCGGACTGGCAGACCGTCCTGGACCTCGACGCGCTCGCCGAGGCCGAGGGCGAGAACTGGGTCTGGCAGGGCCCCACCTACCTGCGCACCGGCCCGCTCGCCGGGGAGCACCGCTGCCTCGTGGCGCTGTCGCGCGGCGGCGCCGACGCCTCCGTGGTGCGCGAGTTCGACCTCGACGCGCTCGAGTTCGTCAAGGACGGCTTCGAGCTGCCCGAGGCCAAGAGCAGCGTGAGCTGGATCGACGCCGACTCCGTCTTCGTCGGCACCGACACCGGCCCCGGATCGATGACGTCCTCGGGCTACCCCCGCCAGGTGCGGGCCTGGCGGCGCGGCACCGCCGTCGCCGACGCGCCGGTCGTGTTCGAGGGCTCCCCCGACGACGTGTCCGTCCGCGCCACCTCCGACCCGTCGGTCGACGGCCGCCGCGCGATCGTCCGGCAGGCGACGGACTTCTTCAACGCCCGGCGGTACCTGCTGACCGACGGCGAGCTCACCGAGCTCGACGTCCCCGAGGACGCCGGCGTCGACATCCACCGCGAGTGGCTGCTGGTGCGGGTCCGCACCGACTGGCCGGTGGCGGGCGTGACGCATCCGGCGGGCACCCTGCTCATCACGCGGCTGGAGTCGTACCTGTCCGGCGACCGCACGCTCACCCCGCTCTTCACGCCGGACCCGCACACCTCGCTGAGCTACGCGGAGTGGACCCGCACCGGCCTGATCCTGGTGCTGCTGGCCGACGTGCGCAGCCGGCTCGAGCTGCTGTCCTTCGCCGACGGCGAGTGGCGGCGCACGGTGCTCGGCACGGAGCTCGGCCAGACCGACGTGTGGACCACGAACCAGGACGCCGACGAGCAGTACCTGCTGCTGTCCAGCGGCTTCACCCTGCCCCCGACGCTGCGCCACGGCGTGCTCGGGTCGGCCGAGGGGCCCGCGATCCTCAAGCAGGGCCCGGCGTACTTCGAGGCGGACGGCATCGAGACCCGGCAGTTCTTCGCCACGTCGGCGGACGGCACCCAGGTGCCCTACTTCGTGGTCGGCCGCCCCGGCGCCGGACCCGGCCCGACCCTGCTGTCCGGCTACGGCGGCTTCGAGGTGTCCCGCGTCCCGTCCTACAACTCGATCATCGGCCGCGGCTGGCTCGCCCGCGGCGGCACCTACGTCGTGGCGAACATCCGCGGCGGCGGGGAGTACGGGCCGGCCTGGCACCGGGCCGCCCTGCGCGAGCAGCGCCCGCGCGCCTACGAGGACTTCGCGGCCGTCGCCGGCGACCTCGTCGAGCGCGGCATCACCACCCGCGAGCAGCTCGGCGCCGAGGGCGGCTCCAACGGCGGGCTGCTCATGGGCGTGATGCTGACCCGTTACCCGGAGCTGTTCGGCGCGATCGTGTGCGCGGTGCCGCTGCTGGACATGCGCCGCTACCACCTGCTGCTCGCGGGGGCGTCGTGGATGGCCGAGTACGGCGACCCCGACAACCCCGAGGACTGGGCCTACCTGTCGCTGTTCTCGCCGTACCAGAACGTGCGCGACGCCGTGCCGTACCCGCCGACGCTCATCACCACGTCGACGCGCGACGACCGGGTGCACCCCGGGCACGCGCGCAAGATGGTGGCGCGGCTGCGCGAGCACGGCAAGAACGTCACGTACTACGAGAACATCGAGGGCGGCCACGGCGGGGCGGCCGACAACGCGCAGCTCGCCTTCAAGTGGGCCCTCGCGTTCGAGTTCCTGTGGCGGACGCTCGCGGCTTAGGCGGGGGCGAGCGCCGCCAGGTCGTCCGCCGCGACCCTCCGGCGGGTGGTGCGGCGGTAGCGGTAGACCTGCACGGCGCCGGCGATCCACAGCAGGTACTGCACCGCGAACGCCCACCGGAACGCGGCCAGCGTCGGGTGCTCGGCGCCCGGCGGGGTCCGCACGTCCAGGATCACGCCAACGGCGACGATGAGCACGATGGAGGCCGCGAACCCGCCGACGTTCACGATGCCGGTCGCGCCGCCGATGCGGTCCGCGGGGTTGAACGAGCGCGCGTAGTCGAAGCCGATCATCGAGCCGGGGCCGTTGACCGTCAGCACCAGCACGAGCACGGTCAGCAGCCACAGCGGGGCGCGCCCCGGCCACAGCAGCACCACGGTCCAGGCCAGGGCGGACGCGCCGACGATGCCGAGGACGAGGGTCGAGCGGTGGTACGGCAGCCGCCCGCAGAAATGCCCGATAGCCGGGCCCATCACGAGCCCGCCGATGGTGAGCAGCGACAGCAGCAGCGCGGCGGTGTCCGGGGCGAGGCCCTCGCCCTGGGTCAGGAACGGATACCCCCACAGCAGCGCGAACACCGAGCCGGAGAACTGCGTGACGAAGTGCGTCCACAGCCCCAGCCGCGTGCCCGGGTGGTTCCAGGAGTGCTTCAGGCCGAGCTTGCGCGGCGGGCCTTCGCCGGCCTCGCCGGCCTCGGCGGCCTCGGGCTGGTCGCGCAGTGCGACCAGGACCAGCACGACCGCCACGGCACCCAGCCCGGCCGCACCGAGGAACGTCGCCGTCCAGCCCTCGTGGCGCAGCAGCAGCACCAGCGGTACCGCGGACGACAGCGCGCCCAGCTGCCCCAGCATGCCCGTGACCTGCACCATGAGCGGGTTGCGGCGGGGCGGGAACCACATCGCCACGATCCGCAGCACGCTGATGAACGTCATCGCGTCGCCGACCCCGATGAGCACCCGGGCGGCGATGGCCGTGCCCACGTCGCCGGCGAAGGCGAACACGAGCTGCCCAGCGAGCATGAGCGCGCCACCGGCGGCGAGCAGCCGACGGGAGCCGAACCGGTCCAGCAGCACGCCGACCGGGATCTGCATCGCCGCGTACACGGCCAGCTGCGCCACGGAGAGCATGGACAGCAGCGCCGTGCCGACGCCGAGACGGTCCGCGGCCTCGACCCCGGCGACGCCGAGGGAGGAGCGGTGGAAGACGGCGACGATGTACGCGAGGAGCCCGACGGACCACATGATGTAACGGCGCATAGCGCGACCCACGCTATCGGCCCGCGGGCGGGATGCGGGGTGAGTGTGACGGCCCTCAACTGTGCGTTTGCAGACACCGCCTACGCTGTCGGGGTCTGCTTTGCCGTTTCTCGTCCGGTTGACACGCATCGCTTCGCTGTTTCTCATCCGGTTGGACACGCATCGCTTCGCCGTTCTCGTCCGGTTGACACGCATCAGGGGAACTCCGTCATGACCGACCCGACCGCCCTGACCGACCGCCCGATCGCGTGGGAGCATTCGGGCGACGGCGAGTTTCCCTACCAGGCCGAGGTCGACGGCCGGGCCCTGACCGTGCGCGTCAACGACTTCCCGGCGGAGCCGCTCTACACCCTCATCGTCGACGGCGCGGAGCTGGCCGACCTCGACGACTGGCCGCGGTCGTGGCGCCGGCCCCCGACCCCGAACCACCTGCTGGACCTGGTGGCCCGCCCCGTGACGGCGGACCTGCTGGGCACCTGGGCCCGCCGCGTGTGCGGCGTGACGACGGAGCACGCCGCCGAGGTGGCCGCGCTGCTGGGCCTGCCCGCCCCGACCCAGGACGACCTGGGCCGGCTGTTCGTGCAGCCCAGCCCGCCCGGGACCGCGTGGCTGCAGCTGTTCATGAACGACCGGGCGGGCCTGGCCTCGGTGGAGGTCCGCTTCGCCGAGCCGTCGCTGACCCGGGCCGACCTGGACGCGTGCTTCGGCCCGAGCGAGAACCTGCCCCGGGTGCACTGGGACTCCCCGCACGTGACCGCGCACCGCATCACCACGCCGGACGCCCCGCTGTCGTGCACCCTGTTCGCGTCCTTCGACGAGGACCCGGCCCCGGACTCGCGCGCCTTCCAGATCTCCCTGCGCCGCGACCACCACTGAGCTTGGTGCCGGACCCATGCCGCTCGCCTACAGGATCACCGCCACCGTCGTCGGCGTGGCGGGCTTCGCCGCGCTCGCGGTGCACCGGTTCGTGCTGCAGGCGATGTTCTGGCGGACCGAGCCCGCGTCCACCGGCGTCTGGCTGAGCTCCGCGACCCTCGGGATCGCCCTGCTCGGCCCGCTCCTGGTCTACCTCGGGCTGACCTGGCGGCGGCTGCGCCCACCGGCGGCCTTCCAGCGCGGCGCCGGCGGGGCGGCGTTCACCGTGTCCGGCTCGCCGGCGCTGCCCGGCTTCCTGGCCATCCTGCTGATGCTGCAGGCCGGCAACGCGCTGCCGTACGAGAAGGTGCCGGGCACGGACCGGATCGGGCTGCCCGCCGACCCGGTGCTGCAGTGGTTCTTCGCGCTGCCCGCGCTGGAGGTCCTGCTCGCGCTCGCGGTGCTGTGGCTGCCGCGCACGGCGCTACGGCTCACCCCGGCCGGGATCACCGTGCGCAACGTCTCCCGGGTTCAGGAGATCGCCTGGGACGACCTGCTCCCGGGTGGCCCGCAACCGGGGCGGCAGTGGATGATGCGGCTGCGCTTCCGCGGCCCGGGCGGCGACCCGCGCTCGTGCCGCGTCGCGCTGTTCCTGTTCTCGGTCGACGGGGCCTTCCTCGCCTCGGTCGTGCGGCATTACGCCGAACGGCCGGAGCACCGCGCCGACATCGGCACCGAGGGCGAACTGGAGCGGCTCCGGTCCGGCTTCGGGCAGCGGGTGCCGCAGCCGGCCGCCTGAGGGAGTGCCACGCCTTCCGAATCTCCCTGCGCCGCGACCACCACGAAGCGTGTCGCCAGGTTCGACGCTCCGGATCGACCGCCATGATCGGTTAGGTGGCGGAGGGTAAGATTAGGTTAGTAAAGATGAGCCCGGCCGACCGACCCGTGCGCATTCGCGAGGCCGCGGGTCACCAACCACGCAACGCCCGCTTGATCGGGGCCGTCTTCGCCGCCGCCTCGGCCACTGGGTCGCTGTCCCAGATGAACCCGCCGCGGGTCACCAACCGCGCAACGCCCGCTTGATCGGGGCCGTCTTCGCCGCAGCCTCGGCCACCTCGGCTGCCGGGTCGCTGTCCCAGACGATCCCGCCGCCAGCCCACAGGTGCGCCCGGCCGTCCGCGACCGCCACCGTGCGGATCGTGAGGCCGAGGTCGACCTCGACGCGGCCGTGCGGCGCCCCGGGGCCCGGCGCCCCGTGGCCGATCCACCCGCAGGCACCCATGCTCGGGCCGCGGCCGACGGGCTCGAGGCGCGTGGCCACGTCGATCGCGGCGAGCTTCGGCGCGCCCGTCACCGAGCCGCCCGGCCAGACCGCGGCGAGGAGTTCGGCCAGGCCCACGCCCGGCGCGAGCCGCGCGCTGACCGTCGACTCGGCCTGCCACAGCCCGGACCACCGGCGCAGCGCGAACAGCTCGTCGACGCGCACCGAGCCGACCTCGGCCACCCGGCCCAGGTCGTTGCGCTCGAGGTCGACGATCATCACGTGCTCGGCGCGCTCCTTCGCCGAGGCCAGCAACTCGGCGCGGCCCTGCGCCGTCGCCGGGCGGGTGCCCTTGATCGGGCGGGTGACGGCCCGGCCGCCGGCCACCGCCACCAGGGTCTCCGGGGACGCCGAGGCGACCCACCAGCGCTCGCCGCGCAGCACGCCGCCGTAGCGGGCGCCCGGGAGGGCCGCGACGCGCGCGAGCGCGGGACCGGGGCCGGGGCCGGAGCCGGAGCCGGAGCCGAGGCCGGGACCAGCCCCGAACGGGGCGCTGGCGTGCCCGACGAGGTTGACGACGTACACGTCGCCGCGCGCGATCGCCGCCCGCACGCCGTCGACCGCCGCCGCGTGCTCGGCCTCGGTCCAGCTCGGCGTCCACGGGCCGATGGCGGAGACACCCCCCGGTGAACCCGCCGAAAAATCGGATATTTCCGAAACACCCGGGGAATCGGCAGCGAGGGGCGGGGCCGATTCGCGCCATGTGAGTGAAGAGGCAAATCGCCCCGAATCCGGAGAATCCGCATCCGGCGCCGGTGCAACGTTCACGGTTCCGGGTGACGAATAGGCGACAGTTGTCCCGGGCTCGGGTGACCGGCGCGGGCCGTGCGAGTACGCCACCGCCACCAGATCCGGCACGGAGGGTGCCGGCGACGGAGTCACGGAGGGTGGCGCCAGGAGGACCGAAATCCCACAGGTGAACGCGTCAGTGACGGTGGGTGACGCCGAGATGTCCGCGAGATGCACGCCCTGCGACGCGGCGAACTCGGTCAGTAATTGAAGAGGGTCTCCGCCGTCCCGGGAATACCATTCGAAGCGGGAGCGCTCCCAGATTCGGGCTCTGCACGCGCCGGGTAACCCGGGCGGGTGAAGATCCACAGTCCCGGGCTCGTACCCGACAACCGGTCCTAGTGTGCTCATACGAAGGGTGGATTATCCCCAAGTTGTGCCGTCACATGTTCGGAATAGTGTCGTTGGCCGTAGTAGCGTGCATCACTGGTCATGTGAAGAACCCCACAGACCTCAATTGAATCTCTCAAATCGGAGACCCCCGATGCTCTGCCAGCACCAGCCCCCCTGTCCCACCGCCGAAGACAACGACCGCGAAGCCGCCCGCGTTTCCGCGAGCCACCCCGAGCAGGGGTGGAGCCTGCTCTGCAACGGCGTGATCGTCTTCGAGGACACCGGCGAGCTTCTGCCCGATTGCTCCGTGATCGAGCCTCACCGCGGGTGGGCGCCGCACACGCTGGTGGGCGCCGCACCGCGGTAACACTCCGTAGCTACGGGGAAGTCACTCTTCGTAAGCGGAGGCCGGAGGACACGAGCACACCAGGTTCCGGTCTCCGTAGCTGTCATCGATGCGGCGCACCGGCGGCCAGTACTTCGCCTCGCGCGAGGCCGCCGACGGGAAGGCCGCCACCGACCGCGGGTAGGCGTGCTCCCACGAGTCGGCCGTCACCACCGCCGCCGTGTGCGGCGCGTTCACGAGCGGGTTGTCGTCGGCCGGCCATGCACCCGCCGCCACCCGATCGATCTCCGCCTTGATCGCGATCATGGCGTCGCAGAACCGGTCCAGCTCGCCCAGGTCCTCGCTCTCGGTCGGCTCGACCATGAGCGTCCCGGTCACCGGGAAGGACATCGTCGGGGCGTGGAAGCCGTAGTCGATGAGCCGCTTCGCCACGTCGGCGACGGTCACGCCGCTGGCCTTGGTGATCCCCCGCAGGTCCAGGATGCACTCGTGCGCGACGAGGTGCTCCGCGCCGCTGTAGAGCACCGGGTAGTGCTCGCGCAGCCGGGCCGCCACGTAGTTGGCCGCCAGCACCGCCGTCGCCGTCGCCTTCGCGAGGCCGTCGGGGCCCATCAGCCGCAGGTACGCCCACGGGATCGGCAGAATGCCGGCCGATCCGAACGGCGCCGCCGAGACCGGGCCGACCGGCGCGTCCGCGGCGAGGAACGGGTGCGAGGGCAGGAAGCGCGCGAGGTGGGCGCGGACCGCGACCGGCCCGACGCCGGGGCCGCCGCCGCCGTGCGGGATGCAGAAGGTCTTGTGCAGGTTGAGGTGCGACACGTCGGCGCCGAACTGCCCGGGCTTGGCGAAGCCGAGCAGCGCGTTGAGGTTGGCCCCGTCGACGTAGACCTGCCCGCCGGCGTCGTGGACCTTCCCGCACAGCTCGGCGATGCCGGTCTCGTACACCCCGTGCGTCGACGGATACGTGACCATGATGGCCGCGAGCCGGTCGCGGTGCTGCTCGATCTTCCGGTCGAGGTCGGCGAGGTCGACGTTGCCGAGCTCGTCGCAGGCGACGACGGCGACCCGCATGCCGGCCATGACGGCGCTGGCCGCGTTGGTGCCGTGCGCGCTGGACGGGATCAGGCACAGGTCGCGCTCGGTGTCGCCGCGGTCGTGGTGGTAGGCCCGGATCGCCAGCAGCCCCGCGAGCTCGCCCTGCGATCCGGCGTTGGGCTGCAGGCTCACGGCGTCGTAGCCGGTGACCTCGGCGAGCCAGCGCTCGAGATCGGCGATGAGGCGGCGGTACCCCTGGGTCTGCGCGTCGGGCGCGAACGGGTGGACGTTCGCGAACTCGGGCCAGGTGATCGGCTCCATCTCGGTGGTCGCGTTGAGCTTCATGGTGCAGGAGCCCAGCGGGATCATGCCGCGGTCGAGCGCGTAGTCCTTCTCGGAGAGCCGGCGCAGGTACCGCAGCATCGCCGTCTCGGATCGATGGCTGCTGAACACCGGGTGCGTGAGGTAGTCCGACGCGCGGCGCAGCGGCGCCGGGACCGAGTCGGCCGTGTCGAGCCCGGTGACGTCGGCGTGGGCGAGGCCGAAGGCGGCGAGCACGTCGCGCAGGTGCCCGAACGTCGTGGTCTCGTCGCAGGCGATGCCGACCCGGTCGGCGTCGACGCGGCGCAGGTTGATCCCGCGCGCCGCGGCGGCCTCGACGATCTCGCCGGCCCGACCTGGTACGACCGCCGTCACCGTGTCGAAGAAGGCCCGGTGCTCGATGGTGACCCCGCCCGCGCTGAGCCCGGCGGCGAGGCGCACGGCCATGTCGTGGGTCCGCGCGGCGATCTCGCGCAGCCCGTCGGGGCCGTGGTAGACCGCGTACATGCTCGCGACGACGGCGAGCAGCACCTGCGCGGTGCAGATGTTGCTGGTCGCCTTCTCGCGGCGGATGTGCTGCTCGCGGGTCTGCAGCGCGAGGCGGTAGGCGGGGGCGCCGCCGGCGTCCTTGGACACGCCGACGAGCCGGCCGGGCAGGGTGCGCTCGAGGCCCTGGCGGACCGCGATGTATCCGGCGTGCGGGCCGCCGAAGCCCATCGGCACGCCGAAGCGCTGGGCGCTGCCGACGGCGACGTCGGCCCCGATCGCGCCGGGCTCGCGCAGCACGCACAGGGCGAGCAGGTCGGCGGCGACGGTGGCGATCGCGCCCCGCTCATGGGCCAGGGCGATGACGGCCTCGTGGTCGCGCACGGCCCCGGAGGCGCCCGGATACTGCAGGTGCACCCCGAAGAACGCCTCGGGCAGCTCCTCGACGGCGAGGTCGAGGACGCGCACCTCGATGCCGAGCGGTTCGGCGCGGGTCCGGATGACGGCGAGGGTCTGCGGGAGCACGTCGGCGTCGACGACGTACACCTCGGACTTCACCTTCGACGAGCGCCGCGCGAGGGTCATCGCCTCCGCGGCCGCGGTCGCCTCGTCCAGCAGCGACGCCCCGGAGACCGGCAGCCCGGTGAGGTCGGCGACGACGGTCTGGAAGTTCAGCAGCGCCTCGAGCCGGCCCTGGGAGATCTCCGGCTGGTACGGCGTGTAGGCCGTGTACCACGACGGGTCCTCGAGCACGTTGCGCAGGATCACCGGCGGGGTGTGGGTGCCGTGGTACCCGAGGCCGATCATCGACACCAGGGTCCGGTTCGCCGCGGCGAGGGCCCGCAGCTCGGCCAGCACCTCGGCCTCGGACGCGGCAAGCGGCAGGTCCAGCGGCTTGTGCCAGCGGATCGAGCCGGGGATCGCGGCGGTCATGAGGTCCTCGACCGTCTCGTACCCGACGGTCTTGAGCATCCGGGCCTGTTCGTCGGCGCTCGGGCCGATGTGCCGCGCGGCAAAACTGGTCATGGGCCACACTCTCTGGGCGGATCTCGGGACAGGGGCGAACGTGCGCTCCTCCCCCTCTGTCGCAGACTCCAGAGGTGCCAACCCGCCGCGGTCCTTTTGCCTGAGAGGTTCCGGGGAGGATTTGCCCCTTCGGCGTCGCTGCTCTGCACAGCGATCTCTCCCGCGCGGGTATTGCCGGCACGACTACCCTACCAACAGTGCAGGACTTGACCATCGTGGCGAAGCACACGATCTACTCCGCGGTCGTCGGCTCCCGCGCCTACGGGCTGGACGGCCCGGACTCCGACACCGACCGCCGGGGCGTGTTCCAGACGCCGAGCGACGCCTTCTGGTCGCTGGACAAGCCGCCCACGCACGTCGAGGGGCCGCTGCCGGAGCAGTTCTCGTGGGAGGTCGAGCGGGCCTGCACCCTGGCCCTCGCGGCGAACCCGACGGTGTGGGAGTGCCTGTCGTCGCCGCTGGTCGAGCACGTCACGGACGCCGGCCGCGCGCTGCTGGAGCTGCGCCCCGCGTTGCTGTCCCGCCGCGCCGCCCGCACCTACGGCGACTACGCCCGCGACCAGCTCGGCAAGCTCACCTCGGTGCGCGCCCGCACGGGCGAGGTCCGCTGGAAGCAGGCGATGCACATGGCCCGCCTGCTGCGCGCCGGCGCCCACGTCCTGCGCACCGGCGAGGTCCTGGTGGACGTCACCCCCTGGCGCGACGAGCTCCTGGCGATCCGCCGTGGCGAGCTGAGCTGGGAGGACTTCCAGTCCCTGGCCGGCGCCCTGACCGCCGACCTGGCCGCCGCCGACTCGGCGTCGAAGCTCCCGGAGGAGCCCGATCGGGCTGCGGTGGAGCGCTTCCTGTTCGCCTTGCGAACCGCGGCACCTGTACCGCCCGTGCGAGTGACCACCACCCAGCCCCCGACCCCGGAGGGCATCCCGGCCTGGGCCGGTGCGGTGGCCGACGAGCACCCGTATCCCCTCGCCTTCGCCACGGTCAGCGGCGCCCACCTCTACGGCTTCGCCTCCGTCGACTCGGACCTCGACCTGCGCGCCTGCCACCTCCTGCCCCTGGACGAGGTGGTGGGCCTGGACACCGGCCCGGACACGGTGGAGCTGGGCGGCGAGCGCGAGGGCATGGAGCTGGACATCGTCAGCCAGGAGCTGGCGAAGTTCATCCGCCTCCTCCTGCGCCCGAACGGTTACGTCCTGGAGCAGCTGCTCTCCCCGCTGGTCGTGCGCACCAGCCCCCTGCACGACGAGCTCAGGGCCCTGGCCCCGCACTGCGTGACGCCGGAGCACGCCCGGCACTACCTGGGCTTCGCCTCGGGCCAGTGGCTGCTGTACTCCAAGACCGGCGAGCTGAAGCCCGCCCTCTACACCCTGCGGGTGCTGCACACCGGCATCCACCTGATGCGCACCGGCGAGATCGAGTCGGACCTGCGCGTGCTCAACACCCTCTCCTACGTCCCGGACCTGATCGAGGCCAAGAAGGCCGGTGAGCACCACGCCCTGCCCCCGTCGCTGGTCGCACCGGAGGTCCTGGCCGCGGACGTGGCACGGCTGACGGCGGATCTGGAGTCGGCGCGGGACACCTCACGGCTGCCCGCGACCCCGTCGGCGGCCCCGGCGCTGAACGACCTGCTGATCCGCACCCGGCTGTCGCGATGACCGAGCCTTTGCACGGCCCTTTGCACGACCCCTTGAACGAGCCTTTGCACGGGCCGTCGGGCCGGGCCGAGACCATCGCCGCCTTCCACGCCGGGCTCGGGCTGGACGGCCCCACGTGGCGGGCGGCCGGCTGGGGCAGCGAGGACCTGCAGCGCGTCCGCTTCGAGGCCCTGACCCGCGCCGCCGGCTACGCGGGCGGCACCGTGCTCGACTGGGGCTGCGGCCCCGGCGACCTGTACTTCCACCTCCGCGCCATGCGCCTCCCCCTGCACTACACCGGCGTCGACCTGAACCCGGCCATGGTCGAGCTGGCCACGTGCCGCGGCGTCCCCGGCGTCTCGCTCCTGCCGGTGGCCGAGACCCCGGCGGGCCGCCACGACTACGTGTTCCTCAGCGGCGTCTTCCAGTTCGCCGACCCGGACGACCCGCTCTACTACCTCAGCACTTTAGAACACGCGTACGACATTTCCGGGCGAGCCGTGGCCGCGAACTTCCTCAGCGCGAACCGCCCGGCGGCCGCCCGCGCGCACGACGAGCTCTACGCCGACCCGTCGGTCCTGATGCGGTTCGCGGCCGCCCTGACCGACCGGTGGCGCATCGACCACGCCTACCACCCGCAGGGCGCGGACTTCACGATCGCCCTGCTGCGCTAGGGCCCCGGCCCCGTTCAGCCGGCGCGGCAGCGGGCGGAGTTGGGGTCGACCATCAGCAGCGAGGAGTCGACGGCCTCGAAGTCGGAGCCTTTCAGCGCCTTGAGCGCGTCGAGCTGGGTGTTGCTCCACTTCGGGTCCTCGGCGCCGGTGAAGTACCACGGGGAGCCGTTGTCGGCCAGGATCGCGCCGTACGTCTTCAGCGCCTGCGCCACCGCCCGGGCCTGCGGCGGGTACTTCGCGATGTCCACCGACGCCTTGAGCCGGAACCGGGCGCCCATCGGCGGCAGCGCGGCGTCGGTGGCATCGGACGCGGCGTGGCGGGCCGGCCAGACGAAGGACTTGCGGGTCTTCGGCGCGGTGAAGCGGATCGCGTGGTCGATCCGGCCCGCCGCGGCCTCCTCGGCGCGGGGCAGGCCGGGCAGGATCGGCAGGCCCGCGGCGTCGGCCGAGGTCCAGCCGCTCTTGCGCAGGGCGTTGCCGCGCAGGTCGTACACGGCGCCGGAGCCCGCCTTCCAGGAGCCGTCCGGCTGCACCGACGCGGCGTAGAGCTCGTACGCCTTGCAGGCCGCGGTGTCCTGGACGATCACGTGCCGGTCGCCGCCGGCGTTCGCACCGCCCTCGACGCGCGCGTTACGCGGGATCGGGTACGGGCCCGGGTCGCTCTCGCCGGCGTACTCGAAGGTGACCTGGACCTTGGCCTGGCCGGCCGGGACGTTCGTGATCGGGATGCCGAACGTGGTGCCGAAGTCGGGGTGGGCGTGCGCGGCGGCGCCGATGCTCGCCACCCAGGCCGCGGAGTCGCGGCTCACGGGCAGTTTGGACACGTCGGCGTGCCAGACGTTGTCGGCCGGGAAGATCGTGCAGGGACCGGCGGTGGAAGGCGCCGGGGAGGCGGTCCCGAGCCCGCCCTCGGCCCCGGGGATCGCGGGCGACGCGGCCAGGGCCGGCTGCGGCGTGGCCGGGGGCGGCGTCGCGGACGGCGAGCAGCCCTGCAGCAGTACCAATGCCAGCACCACGGCCGTCGTCCGCCTCATGCCGCGCGACGCTACCCGGCGGGCCGCGGCGCCTCCACCAGGTCACCCGTGCGGGCTGTTAGCATTCCCCGCGTGGCAGACCGGCAGGGTCTCGGGCCGGTGCTCACCGTCCCGAACCTCATCAGCTTCATGCGCCTGCTCGGCGTGCCATTGTTCCTGTACCTGTTCCTCGCCACCGACGCCACCGGCTGGGCGGTCACCGTGCTCGTCATCGGCGGGCTCAGCGACTGGGTCGACGGGTACGCGGCGCGCCGGCTCAAGCAGGTCAGCCGCCTGGGCGAGCTGCTGGACCCGCTCGCCGACCGGCTGTACATCCTGGCCACCCTGTTCGCGCTGACGTTCAAGGACGTCGTGCCCTGGTGGTTCACGATCGCGCTGCTGGCCCGCGAGGCCGTGATGGTGCTGGTCCTCGTGGTGCTGCGGATCCTCGGCCACGGCCCGCCGCCGGTGCACTACGTGGGCAAGACCGCCACCGCGATCCTGCTCATGGGCTTCCCGATGATGCTGCTGGCGCACTTCGCCGAGTCCGCGCGCTCGTGGGCGCAGCCCAGCGGCTGGGCGCTGCTGTGGTGGGGCATCGTCCTGTACTGGGTCGCGGCCGTGTTCTACGTGATCCAGGCCACCGTGCACGTCCGCGCGGGGCGGGCGGTGCAGTTGAAGGCCTCCAGCTCCTCGTGACCTCGCCCCGCCGCGACGACCTGCTCGGCGAGCTGTTCCGCAACCCGCTCGACCCCGGCTACGCGGCCGCGGCCGCGCGCCGCGGCGACGCTCCCCCGCCGCGGTCCGGCCGGTGGCTGACCGTCGTGGCGATGCTGGCCATCGGGTTCCTGCTGGCGGTGGCGTACCACCAGGTGGTGCAGGCCGCCCCGGGCACCTCGAAGGCCCGCGACGATCTCGTGGCCGACGTGCGCGCCCGTCAGAAGACCGCCGACGACCTGCAGCGGCGCGCCGCCGAGCTGCGCGCGCAGGTCGACCAGGCCCGCGACGACGCGCTCGCCGACGGCGACAGCGCCGCCCGGCTGCGCGACCTGGCCGCCGGCACCGGCACCGGCAAGGTCACCGGGGACGGGGTGGCGGTCCGCATCGCCGACGCGCCGCCGCAGGTCGATCCGGTCACCGGCCGTACGCAGGACGAGAATCTCGGCGTCGTGCTCGACCGGGACCTGCAGGACATCGCCAACGGGCTGTGGCAGTCCGGCGCCGAGGCGGTCGCGGTCAACGGCCAGCGGCTCACCGCGACCGGCACGATCCGGGCCGCCGGTGGAGTCATCCTCGTCGACTTCCGGCCCGTGACCAGCCCCTACGAGGTGACCGCGATCGGGCCGCCGGACCTCGCCGACCGGTTCAACGCCTCCGCGACGGCGAAGCGGTTCAAGCGGTACGTCGACGAGTACCGCATGCAGTTCGGCGTGAAGAAGCGCGCGAACCTCGCCCTCGCCGGGGCCGCCGAGCCGCCGCTGAAGTACGCCCGGACTCCCGCCCCGACCCCTTCGTCGACTCCCTCTGGAGGTCCCACGCGATGATCGCCGTGATCGCCCTGGCCATCGGCGTTGCGGCCGGTGTCTTCCTCGAGCCGTCGGTGCCGCTCGGGCTGCAGCCGTACCTGCCGATCGCCGTCGTCGCCGCGCTCGACGCGGTCTTCGGCGCCCTGCGGGCCAAGCTCGACGGCATCTTCGATGACAAGCAGTTCGTCGTCTCGTTCGTGTCGAACGTGCTGGTCGCGGCGCTGATCGTGTACCTCGGGGACAAGCTCGGCGTCGGCGGGCAGCTGTCCACCGGCGTCGTGGTGGTCCTCGGGGTGCGGATCTTCGGTAACGTGGCCGCCATCCGCCGGCATCTGTTCCGGGCGTAGCCGTGCGCAAGCCCGCCAACCTCGTCATCGCCGTGCTGCTGGCCCTGCTCGGCTTCGCCGTCGCGGTCCAGTTCAAGGCCGGCGGTACCGATGCCGAGCTCTCCTCCGCCCGGCCCGAGGACCTCGTGCGAATCCTGTCCGACCTCGACGCCCAGCAGGACCGCCTGCGCGGCGAGATCAGCGACCTCGAGGACACCCAGCGGCAGCTCGACTCGGGCGCGCAGGGGCGCGACGCGGCCCTGGCCGAGGCCCGCAAGCGCGCCGACGAGCTGGGGATCCTCGCCGGAACGCTCCCCGCCGAGGGGCCGGGTCTGCAGATCGACCTCACGCAGGGCTCCGAGGCCATAAAATCCGAAACCGTGCTCGACGCCATCGAAGAACTGCGCGGGGCCGGGGCCGAGGCCATGCAGATCGCCGGGGCCGGTGGGCCCGCGGTGCGCATCGTGGCCTCGACGTACTTCGTGGACGCCCCGGACGCGGGCCGGCTCGTGGTCGACGGGACGATGATCGCCGCGCCCTATACGATCACGGTCATCGGAGGTCCGGACACCATGCGGACGGCGCTGAACATCCCGGGAGGGGTCGTGGACAGCGTCCGCCAGCACGGCGGTACGGTTTCCGTGCGCGAATTGGATCCCGTGCGCGTCAACGCGTTGCACAATGCCGGTGCGCTGCAGTACGCCAAGCCCGCACAGTAGTACCCCAGCCGAGCGAAGAAGGACTTGACGTGATTCCCGACGATCTGCGGTACACCGCCGAACACGAATGGCTCGCCCCCGCCGGGGAGGGCACGTTCAAGGTCGGCATCACGCACTACGCGCAGGACTCGCTGGGCGACATCGTGTTCGTCCAGCTGCCCGAGACGGGTGCCGCGTTCGAGACCGGCGGGTCGCTCGGTGAGGTCGAGTCGACCAAGAGCGTCTCGGAGATCTACGCGCCGGTCGCCGGCGAGGTGGTCGCGGTGAACCCGGCCCTGGAAAGCGCGCCGGAGCTCATCAACTCCGATCCGTACGGCGAGGGCTGGCTCGTCGAGCTCAAGGTGAACGACCCGGCGGCCGTCGACGCGCTGCTCGACGCGAAGGCGTACGCCGACCTGACCGCCGGCTGATCTCCCGGGAATTCGCCCGGTATTTCACCGACGCCCTTGCCGCGCGTCCGGTTGACCCGTGATTTCGCGCGTGACTAGGCTCGCTCAGTCAACCGTATGCGTTCCGAGGCTTCCCATGCATCCGGCTGACCCCGACATACGACCGTGAGGTGGTTCGATGACGCGCCCAGACGACGAGTTTCCCCCACTCGACGTCACGTCCACGCTCAACCTTGGCGCCATTGAGGATGCCATCGAGGGGCCGGACAACGACATGGTGCCCACCCGCATGTCGGGTTCCCTGCCGCCGGGCACGGCGCTGCTCGCCGTCCGCCGCGGCCCGAACGCCGGTGCGCGCTTCCTGCTCGACCACGACGTGACCACGAGCGGCCGGCACCCCGACAGCGACATCTTCCTCGACGACGTGACGGTCTCGCGCCGCCACGCCGAGTTCCACCGCGAGGGCGGCACCTTCACCGTGCGCGACGTCGGCAGCCTCAACGGCACCTACGTCAACCGGGAACGCGTCGAGGCGGCGACGCTGAGCAACGGCGACGAGGTCCAGATCGGCAAATTCCGCCTCGTGTTCGTCGCAGGACCGCGCCCCGACGAGAGCTGAGGCGATGACGGCGTCGGCGGCCGCCTGGAACAATCCCACCCCGGGTGAGGACCTCACCCGGGGTGAGCGTCTCATGAGCATCGGCGAGGTCCTCGCGCACCTGCGCGGCGACTTCCCCGACGTGACCATCTCCAAGCTGCGCTTCCTGGAGACCGAGGGGCTCGTCGAGCCGCGGCGCACCCCGGCCGGGTATCGCAAGTACACGTGGATGGACGTTTCGCGGCTGCGCTACGTGCTCACCGCGCAGCGGGACCAGTACCTCCCCCTGCGCGTGATCCGCGAGCACCTCGCCACCATGCGTGAGCCGCTGACCGAGGTCACGGATTCGGTACCGGCCGAGGCCCCCGCCGAGATCCGCCTCACCCGCGAGGAGCTGCTGAGCAAGGCCGGGCTCACCGAGGCGGCCCTCAAGGCGCTCGAGGACCACGGGCTGCTCAAGTCCCGCCCCGGGGCCGGCTATGACGCCGACGCCCTCGAGGTGGCCATGGCCGCGGCCCGCCTCGGCGAGTTCGGCGTGGAGCCGAGGCACCTGCGCGCCTACCGGGCCGCCGCCGACCGCGAGATCGGGCTGTTCAGCCAGCTCGTGACGCCGCTGACCAGGCAGAACGGCCCGGCCGGCCGCGCCCGGGCGGCCGACACGGTCCACGAGCTCGCGGCGCTCACCCAGCGCGTGCACGCCGCCCTGGTGCGCGCCGGCCTGCGCGAGATCCTCGGCAAGTAGCCCCGCCACCCGGCCCATGTCCGGCCCGCGTCCGGCCCTCGGAGGCCGGACGTTCTCCACCTTCCGGGCAAAAACTGGGTGAACGGGACGTTTCGCACCACGCTCGATCGGCTCCATCCGCAGGCGATCTTCACCACTCGGCACACCAGACGGGCATCGCGAGTGGCACGACTGCGGTGGAGTCCGTGTAACGTGCAGGGAGAGGCAAGTCGACACGGAGGCGGCAGTGCGAGAGCTGAATGTGGTCGGAGTTCGCGTGGAGCTGCCTACCAATCAGCCCATCGTGTTGCTCAAGGAGGTCGACGGAGACCGCTACCTGCCGATCTGGATCGGCGCGGTAGAGGCCACCGCGATCGCCTACGAGCAGCAGGGGGTGAAGCCGGCCCGACCCCTGACCCACGATCTGATGCGCGACATGCTCGCGGCCCTGAAGGCCCCGCTGCACGCCGTCGAGATCGTGGAGATGCGCGACAACATCTTCTACGCCGAGCTCGTCATCGGCGACAACGTCCGCGTGTCGGCCCGCCCGAGCGACTCGATCGCCCTGGCCCTTCGCGTGGGCGCCCCGATCCGCTGCGCCGACCAGGTGCTGACCGAGGCCGCCATCGTCATCCCCGACGAGCAGGAGGACGAGGTCGAGAAGTTCCGGGAGTTCCTGGAGCAGGTCCGCCCGGAGGACTTCGCCGGCTGATCGCCCGGCACGTCCGATCCGGCCGCCGCGGCTCTCATCAGCCTCACCCGCCCCGGTCGCGGCCTGGCAGCAGTTCGGCGCCTCCGCAGCGACTCACCCAGTCTCGGGCGAGTCCACCATGCCCCGGGCTCCCACCGACCAATCTCACCCCGATACCGCCCGGCCGAGGCAAAGCCGTGCGCAGCAATGGGCGAGCGGCGGGCCACGAGCCGGACAACAGGCGGCGGACCGAGGACCGGACGGCAGGCGGCGGCAATGCGGGCGGCGGTGCGGCGAACCGAGGACACAGACGCCAGGCCGCGGCACAGGCGGCGACAAGGCGGGCGCGGCAACGTACGCGACGATGAGCCGGCAGACGGCGACGACGTGGGTGCGGGGCGGCGAAGGACCAGCGCGCGCGGCGTTGCGAGCGTGTGGGGGCGGTTGCGGCGGCCTGGGTTGGGCGCGGGTGGGTGAGCTCGGGCGGGCCCAGGGTGGCGAGTGTGCGACGCGGTTGGTAACAAATCGGGCACACGCCCGTGTGACAGGGGCGGAAACGCCTGCGCAGTTCGGTGAAGACGCTTGCCTTCCGGAACACGACAGGTAGCGTCGGTGGTGGGTCAACCGCAGCGTCGGGATGCCGTCGCCGACGGTCAACCAGTGCCACGGGCGGACGCGCGCAAGGTTTCACGCACCGGCACGCGGCGTGTCGCGGCGTTACCTCCCCGCAGACCCTCAAGGTGCGCTATAGGGTTGCGGGTGTTGACGCTGGAGGTGGGTCGCAATGCAACAGCCCCCGGATCCCGGGATACCCGGCCATGCCGCTGAGGCCGCTGAGTATGCCCAGGTGAACCCGGCCACGCAGCCCCGCACGGCGGCAGGCGCGCCGAACGGTCACGCACCCGTTGCCGGGCTCGGTACCCAGATCGACCACCGTTCACACATCGGCCCCGGCTCCCCCGCCGGATTCGCGATGACCGCCGATGCCATGGACACCAGCGACATCGGAGGCGACGTGGACGCCTTTGGGGCGAGTTCAACCGCCGGGGCCGGCTCGAGCCCCGCGAACAGCACCGGATCCGCGGACGCCGCGTCGGCCAACGCCGCCACCAGGCCGAGCATCGCTGACGCCGACGACGTCGGCTACCGCGGCCCGACCGCCTGCCACGCCGCCGGGATCAGCTACCGCCAGCTCGACTATTGGGCCCGCACCGGGCTCGTCGTGCCCTCCGTGCGCGACGCCAGCGGCTCCGGCAGCCAGCGCCTCTACTCCTTCCGCGACATCGTCGTGCTCAAGGTCGTCAAGCGCCTCCTCGACGCCGGCGTCTCGCTGCAGAACATTCGCAAGGCCATCGACACGCTGCGCTCGCGCGGGGTCGGGGACCTCGCCGGGATCACCCTGATCTCGGACGGGACCACCGTCTACGAGTGCCGCTCGCCCGAGGAGGTCGTCGACCTGCTCCAGGGCGGCCAGGGCGTCTTCGGCATCGCGATCTCCGGGGCGTTCAAGGAGATCGAGGGCACGCTGTCGCACCTGCCGGCCGAGGCGGCCACACCGGGCGAGGAAGTGCCCGCGCCGCCGGCCACCGGCAGCGCCGAGGACACCTACGCCGGGGGCGACGAGCTCGCGATGCGCCGCGCCCGCCGTCGCGCCGGCTGACCGAACCCACCACCGCACCTCGCGACCTCCGTTCACCGAGCCGTGCCCCCAGTTTAGAACAGGGGTACGACACAAACGGGCGTGTCACGAAAGGTGGGCAGCACGTCGTTGCCGACACGCCGACCCGGCACCAAGATCAGACGCATGCCCCCGCAGCGAGTCGTGATCGTGGTCTTCGACGGCGTCCAGAGCCTCGACGTCACCGGTCCGCTCGAAGTCTTCACAGGCCGCCGACAAGGCGAGCGGCAGGCCGCGCGACAGCAAGGCGAGCGGCAGGCCGCCCGCCGACAAGGCGAGCGCCAGGCCGCGCGGTGTTGTACCGCCGGATGACCGCCCTGGACATCGTCGGGCCCTACGAGGTGCTGTCCCGCCTGCCCGGCGCGTCGATCACGTTCGTCGGCTCGGGCCCGGGACCGGTGCCGGCGGACACCGGACTGCTGCACCTCGGCGACCGGTCCGGCTTCGCCGAGGCGCCGGAGCCCGACGTGGTCGTCGTCCCCGGCGGGCCCGACGTCGCCGCCCAGGTCGCCGACGCCGAGCTGGGCGAGTGGCTGCGCCGGGTCGACGCGGGCGCGACCTGGATGACGTCGGTGTGCACCGGCTCGCTGATCCTCGCCGCCGCCGGCCTGCTGCGCGGGCGCGCCGCGACCTCACACTGGCTCGTGACCGAGCGGCTGCGGGAGTACGGCGCGCTGCCGTCCCCCGGACGGGTGGTCGTCGACGGGAAGTACGCGACCGCGGCCGGCGTCTCCGCGGGCATCGACCTCGCGCTCACGCTCGCCGGGCGGATCGCCGGGCCGCAGGTCGCGCAGGCGATTCAGCTCGCGATCGAGTACGACCCGCACCCGCCCTTCGCCGCCGGCTCCCCCGCGTCGGCCCCGCCGGAGGTCATCGCGTTCCTGCGCGCCAACCGCCATCTCGTGGTGTCGTCGTAAGCTCCAGGGCGTGACGTTCCGTGGCTGGCCCGCCGAGGCGCTCGAGTTCTACGACGGACTCGAGGCGGACAACTCGAAGACGTACTGGACCGCGCACAAAAGCATCTACGAGGAGCAGGTGCGCGGCCCCATGAGCGAGCTGCTCGCGGAGCTGGAACCGGAGTTCGGCCCGGCGAAGATCTTCCGCCCCTACCGCGACGTGCGCTTCAGCGCCGACAAGTCGCCGTACAAGACCTCGTGCGCGGCCTCGTTCGAGCGCGGCGGCTACGTCCAGCTGACCGCCGGGGGCCTCGCCGCCGGCGCCGGGGCGTACATGATGGACTCGCCCCGCCTGGCGCGCTACCGCCAGGCGGTCGCCGCCGACGCGTCGGGCCGCGAGCTGGCCGCCATCGTCGCGGACCTGGCCGCCCGCGGCTGGTCGGTGACGTCGCACGAGCAGCTCAAAACGGTGCCGCGCGGCTTCGACAAGGAGCACCCGCGGGCCGGCCTGCTGCGCCACAAGGGCCTCATCGCCTGGCACCAGTTCCCGCTGAAGCCCTGGCTCGGCACCGCCAAGGCGCGCGGGCACGTCGAGACCTTCCTACGCGGCTGCCGCCCCCTGCAGGACTGGCTAGCCGCGCATACCTGATTCAGCGGCGCTCGACGGCCGCCATCAGCACGTCGAACGGGGCCGCGGCCGCCCGGGCCGCCGCGTCGCGGTCCGCGGCCTCGCGCGCCGCCGGTTCCGCCCACAGACCGCCCTCCAGCGCGAGCGCCGCCCGGGCCGCGTCGGCGCCCGCCTGCCAGGCGGCCTCCTCGGCCGCCGCGCGGACCAGGCTCGCCGGCCGCTCGCCGACCGGCACCTGCGGCGGGTCGGCCAGCAGGTTGCCCGGCGGCACGAACACGACCGGCAGGCCGCTGCCGAGGACGGCGGCCTGGCGCCGGGCCTCGAAGGCCGGCGAGTCGTCGATCGCCGCGCCGTAGACGGCCGCGGTGCGGGCCGCGATCGCGTGCCACGAGTGCCGCTCGCGGGCCATGGCGCGGGCGCGGGTCGCGAGGGTCTGGGCGAACATAGGGTCCTGCAGCAGCGCCCCGACGGCGTCGGCGAGGCCGTCCGGGTCGCCGGCCGGGAAGCGGATGCCCGTGACGCCGTGCTCGACGATCGAGGCCAGGCCGCCGGTCGAGGCCACGACGAGGGCCGCGCCCGAGGCGGCGGCCTCGAGGGCCACGGTGCCGGTCGGCTCGTAGCGGCTCGGCATCACGAACGCGTCCGCGGCGGCCAGGACCGCGGCCAGGGTCGGCTGGTCCAGGGTGCCGGGGAAGGAGACGGCGCGGTGCAGCTTGAGGCGGCGGGCCTCCTCGATCAGGGTGCCGCGGTAGGGGCCGTCGCCGGCGACGACCGCGCGGGTGCCGGGGTGGCGCTCGCGGATCGCGGGCATCGCGGCGAGGAGATCCTGCACGCCCTTCTCGTTGACGAGGCGCCCGGCGTAGGCGATCAGCGGGCCCTCGCCGGCGAAGCGGAGGCGGGCCTGGAGCACGGCGCGGGGCTCGGCGGTCCACACGTCGGGGTCGATGCCGCTGGGGACGACGTCGACGCGCTCGGCGGGGACGTCGAAGAGGTGCTGGACCTCCCAGCGCAGGTATTCGGTCGGCACGATCACGCGGCAGGCCTCGGAGCCCAGCCACCACTCGACGGAGTGCACCGAGCGGCTGGTCTCCCCCTCGAGGTAACCCTGGCGGCGGCCCGCCTCGGTGGCCTGCAGCGAGGCCACGAACGGGATGCCGAAGTGCTCCTTGAGGGTCACCGCGGCGTGGGTGACGAGCCAGCCGTGGGCGTGGATCACCTCGTAGCCGGCGGCCGGCGCGGTGCGGATGGCGGTCTCGGCCAGCATGTGGTTGACGGCCATGGTGTGGCTGAGGTCGGTGTCGTCGGTGGACGGCACGGCGGCGGCCCGGATCACCCGGACGTCGCCGAGCATCGATGTCGCCGGGGTGCCGGACTCGTGCCGGGTGACGACGGTGACGTCGTGGCCGGCGGTGCCCAGCGCGGTCGCGAGCGCGGCCGTTCGTGCATCACTCGAAGGAAAGTCCCAGGCGATCATCAAGACGCGCATAGCGGATACCTCTCGTCGCCGACTGTCACCGTAGCGCGTTCCGACGCTTCCGCGGACCGGCTTCGCGGGTCAATTTCACTTTTCCCGATGTTGCGGGACGTGCACCTTGCACATTGCAGTTTTGCCTGATGACGGTGCGTGCGTGCAGCAGAGCGGCGACCGATCGGGCGGAGAACGGCGCCCCGGTCGGGCGGTACGGCGCGTCACCCTCCGCGATCTCGCTGACCGAGCCGAGACCGCACTCGCCCAAATGTCCCTCAACGGCGACGGGCAGCGCGTCCACCGGCCGGCCGGCGGCACACATCGCGTCGACGTACGGCCCGAGCCACCACGGCCACACCGTTCCCTGGTGATATGCCGTGTCCCGGGCGACGACTCCGCCCTGGTGCGCACCAAGGTACCCGTATTCACCAGGGCCAAGCGTGCGCAGGCCCAGCGGCGTGAGCAGGCTCTCGCCGACGGCCCGCAGCACGTCGTCGCGCAGGCGGGGCTCGTCGGCGCCGGGGGCGTACGGCAGGCTGAACGCGAGGAGCTGGTTGGGGCGCAGCACCGAGTCGTCGTGGACGCCGGAGCCGCCTTTCGGGTAGGGCGCGGGGCCGGCGTCGACGACGTCGTAGAGCCAGCCGTCGGGCGCGCGGAAGCGCTTCACGAACTGAGCCCGGACGGCGTCGCGGCGGCCGTGCACGACGGACGCGTCGCGGCCGCAGCGCTCCCGCAGCGCGGCGACGGCGCCGAGCGCGTTGGCCCACAGCGCGTTGAGCTCGACCGGCTTGCCGTCGCGCGGGGTCACCGGTCCGCGCGGCAGGCGGGCGTTCATCCAGGTGAGGCCGGCGTGGTCGGCCTCGAGGACGAGCAGCCCGTCGAGGGGGTCGACGCTCACGCCGTCGAGGGTGCCCTTCGTGTACGCCGCGATGACCCCCTCCACCGCGGGCAGCAGCTCCGCGGCGAGGTCGGCGTCGCCGGTGCGCGCGATGTGCCGGTCGACCGCGTGGACGTACCACAGCGCCCCGTCGGCGTCGCCGAGCTCCTCGGCCCGCAGGCGCGCGCCGAGGCCGGCGTGGGCCCGCAGCAGCTCGCGGCCCTCGGCGGCGCGGCCGGTGTGCAGGAAGAGCCCCTCGTAGGCGGTCATGGTGTCGCGCAGGTAGCTGCCGAACCACGGGTACCCGGCGATCACCTCGGGCACGCCGTCGCGGTCGATGATGAAGGCGTCCGCGGCGAGCGTGAGCAGGCGCTCGGCGGCGGTGCGCACGCCGGCCTGGCGCACGAGCCGGCGGGCGCGGCGGCGGGCGGCCTCGACCACGGCGGGGCCGTCGGGCAGCGGCGCGGCGTTGCCGAGGTCGGAGCGGGCGGTGACGGTGAGGGTCTCGCCGGCGCCCAGGTCGGCCGCGAACGTCCCGGCGGCCCAGAGGTCCTCGACCGGGTTGAGGCCGCGGGCGGTCTCCTCGCGGTGGTAGGCGTCGAGGTACCACTCGCCGAGCGGCGTCCAGCCCGGCCCGTCGAGCTCGTACGCGTCCTCGATGTCCAGCGGGCCGTCGGTGCAGAAGCGCTCGCCGTCGGCGTCGCGCCACGTGCACAGGGCGGTGAGGCCGAGGTGGACCCGGGCGCCGGGCGGGGCCGCGACCAGGCGGTGCACCACGGCGACGGCGTTGCGGCCGCGGACCATCGCGACCTCGCGCTCGAGGACGTATTCGCCGAACCGCCAGCGCCAGCGCGGTACACCGTCGACGATCTCGAAGGATTCGAGGTGGTGGTGGCCCTGGGGGTCGATCGCGCCGGAGCCCCACTCGTGCACCGCGAGGCGGTGCTCGGCGCCGCCGGGCAGCCGCAGCACCGGGTCCAGCGCGGCGAGCGCGACGCGGCGCTGCGAGGTGACGAGCAGCGCGTGGTACCGGCGCGTGCGCAGGCCGGCGACCGTGCCGGTCGCGTATCCCCCGAGGCCGTCGGTGACCAGCCATTCCGCTTCGAATCCCGCCGGGGTGGCGCAGGCATGCGGGCCGAAGGTCATCACCGATCCGGGGGGCATGTGCCCAACTATGATCCGAACCCCCTCGTTTCAAACGCGCGCCACGGCTGAATTCGCCGGAGATTCATCCTGGAACCGTGTCGGGAATCCGACGCTGCGCCGAGCACGATTCATTATTGAAGGAGCGGGGCATATGGCAGCCAGCTTCGCGCGTACCCGCGCGTGAACTTTCGACGCACGTAACACTGTGGCAACGGGGGCACCGTTGAACAGCGGTGCCGAGCAATGGAGCGGGAGCGAACATGCAGGTCTGGCCGGGCAACCGGTACCCGTTGGGCGCGACCTACGACGGGCAGGGCACCAACTTCGCGATTTTCAGCGAGGTGGCCGAGTCCGTCGAGCTGTGCCTCTTCGACGACCACGACGCCGAGGAGCGCATCAAGCTGGTCGAGGTCGACGCGTTCGTCTGGCACGCCTACCTGCCGGGGGTCGAGCCGGGGCAGCGGTACGGCTTCCGCGTCAACGGCCCCTACGAGCCGCAGCGGGGCCTGCGCTGCAACCCGCACAAGCTGCTGCTGGACCCGTACGCGAAGGCCATCGACGGCGACATCGCCTGGGATCCGGCGGTGTACGGCTACGACTTCAACGACCCCGAGCGGATGTCGGAGGCCGACTCGGCCCCGTTCATGCCCAAGGCGGTCGTGGTGAACCCGTACTTCGACTGGGGCAACGACTCGGCCCCGCGGGTGCCGTACCACCACACGGTCGTCTACGAGGCGCACGTCCGCGGCCTGACCATGCGCCACCCGGACGTGCCCAAGGAGCTGCGCGGCACCTACGCCGGCATCGGCCACCCCGCGGTCGTCGAGCACCTCAAGCGGCTGGGCATCACCGCCGTCGAGCTGCTGCCCGTGCACCACTTCGTGCACGACCAGCGCCTCGTCGAGCTGGGCCTGTCCAACTACTGGGGCTACAACACGATCGGCTTCTTCGCCCCGTACCACGGCTACGCCCACCGGCACCGCGGCCAGCAGGTCCAGGAGTTCCGCGGGATGGTCAAGGCGCTGCACGCGGCCGGCATCGAGGTCATCCTCGACGTCGTCTACAACCACACCGCCGAGGGCAACCACCTCGGCCCGACGCTGAGCTTCCGCGGCATCGACAACGGGCACTACTACAAGCTCGAGGACGAGGACAACCGGTACTACACCGACTACACGGGCACAGGCAACAGCTTCAACGTGCGCAACCCGCACTCGCTGCAGCTCGTGATGGACTCCCTGCGCTACTGGGTGACGCAGATGCGCGTCGACGGCTTCCGCTTCGATCTCGCCTCGACCCTGGCCCGCGAGTTCTACGACGTCGACCGCCTCTCGACGTTCTTCGAAGTCGTGCAGCAGGACCCGGTCGTCAACCAGGTGAAGCTCATCGCCGAGCCGTGGGACGTCGGGCCGGGCGGCTACCAGGTCGGCAACTTCCCGCCGCTGTGGACGGAGTGGAACGGCCGGTTCCGCGACACCGTGCGCGACTTCTGGCGCGGCGAGCCGGCGACGCTGGGTGAGTTCGCGTCGCGGATCACCGGCTCGGCCGACCTCTACCAGGACGACGGGCGGCGGCCCTTCGCCAGCATCAACTTCGTCACCTGCCACGACGGCTTCACGCTCAACGACCTCGTCTCCTACAACGAGAAGCACAACGAGGCCAACACCGAGGACAACCGCGACGGCGAGAGCCACAACCGCTCGTGGAACTGCGGCGTCGAGGGCCCGACCGACGACCCGGCGATCGCCGCGCTGCGGGCCAAGCAGCGCCGTAACTTCCTCACCACGCTCATGCTCAGCCAGGGCGTGCCGATGATCTGCGCGGGCGACGAGCTCGGGCGCACCCAGGGCGGCAACAACAACGCGTACTGCCAGGACAACGAGATCAGCTGGGTCGACTGGGAGAACGTCGACGAGCAGCTGCTGGCGTTCACGCGCGGCCTGGCGCTGTTCCGGGAGCGCCACCGGGTGTTCCGCCGCCGCCGCTTCTTCACCGGCCGGCCGGTCGCCCGCACCGAGGGCACCCCGATCGCGGACGTCGCCTGGTTCGCCACCGACGGGCGGGCGATGACCGAGGAGGACTGGGACAACCACTTCGGCAAGGCGCTCATGCTCTTCGTCAACGGCGAGAGCATCACCGAGCGCGGCTCGCACGGGGAGCGGCACGTCGACGACTCGTTCCTGCTGTGCTTCAACGCGCACTACGAGCCGCTCGACTTCGTCATCCCGACGCAGGAGTACGGCAAGGAGTGGGAGCTGGTGATCGCGACGGCGACGGGGCCGGCCCGCGACGGCGTCAGCTACACCGCGGGCGGCACGATCACGGTGCCGGACCGCTCCCTCGTCGTACTGGACCGCACGGTATGAGGGTGCCGACGGGGACGTACCGCGTGCAGGTGCGCCCGGACTTCGGGCTGGACGCGACCGCCGGCCTCGCCGGATACCTCCGCGCGCTCGGGGCCTCCCACCTGTACTCCGCGCCGCTGCTCACCGCCACTCCGGGCTCGCCGCACGGGTACGACGTCGTCGACCCGCGCAAGGTGAACCCGCAGCTCGGCGGGGCGCCCGCCCTGGACCGGCTGGTGGCGGCGCTGCGGCAGCAGGGGCTCGGGCTCGTGGTCGACATCGTGCCCAACCACATGGGCCTGTTCCAGCCCGCGGCCAACCCGATGTGGTGGGACGTCCTGGCGAGGGGGCGGGCCAGCGTGTACGCGGACTGGTTCGACATCGACTGGGACGCCGGCCCGATCGTGGTGCCGGTGCTCGGCTCGCCGGCCCTGGACGACCTGCGCGTCGAGGACGGCGAGCTGCGCTACTACGAGCACCGCTTCCCGATCGCCGCCGGCACCGGGGACGGGACCGCGCAGGAGGTGCACGCGCGGCAGCACTACCGGCTCGTGTACTGGCGCGAGGGCAACGAGCGGCTCAACTACCGCCGGTTCTTCGCCGTCACCGAGCTCGCCGGGGTGCGCGTCGAGGACCCCGCGGTGTTCGAGGCCACGCACGCGGAGATCCTGCGCTGGGTCCGCGAGGGCCTCGCCGACGGCATCCGCGTCGACCACCCCGACGGCCTGCGCGACCCCGGCGAGTACCTGACCCGTCTGCGCGAGCGGGCCCCGGACACGTGGCTGCTCGTCGAGAAGATCCTCGAACGCGGCGAACCGATGCCACCGTGGCCCGTCGACGGCACCACGGGCTACGACGCCCTGGCCGAGGTCTGCGGCCTCTTCGTCGATCCCGGTTTTCCGGAGCCATCCGGCAAGAGCTGGGAGCAGGAGTCGTACGAGCAGATGCTGGACGTCACCGGGCGCCTGTTCACCGCGGAGCTCAACCGCCTGGAGCGCCTGGGCGGCGACAGGGCGCTGCTGGCCGAGATCGCCGCGAACTTCGACGTGTACCGGACCTACCTGCCCTACGGCGTCGAGCACCTGGAGAAGGCCGCGAAGGGCAACGTCCCCGAACGGCTGCGGGACCCGGGCGACGAGCTGGCGGTCAGGTTCCAGCAGTTCACCGGCGCGGTCATGGCCAAGGGCGTCGAGGACACGGCGATGTACCGCTGGAACCACCTCATCGCCCTGAACGAGGTCGGCGGCGACCCCAGCCGCGTCGGCGTCGAGCCGGACGAGTTCCACGAGGCCCAGGCGCGCCGGCACCGCGAGTGGCCGAACGGCATGACCACCCTGTCCACGCACGACACCAAGCGCGGCGAGGACGTGCGGGCCCGCCTCGCCGTGCTCAGCGAGGTGCCGGACGAGTGGCGGGCCGCCGTCGCCGGCTGGCGCGAGGCCGCCCCGCTGGACGACCCGTCGTTCGAGGCCCTCTTCTGGCAGACGATCGTCGGCGCCTGGCCGATCTCGCAGGAGCGGCTGCGGCTGTACTTCCAGAAGGCCGCCCGCGAGGCGAACCGCTCGACCTCGTGGGACGAGCCGGACAAGGCCTTCGAGGACGCCGTCGAGTCGAACCTGGCCCGGGTCTTCCGCGACCCTGACCTGCACCGCTCGGTGCAGGACTTCGCGTCCCGGATCACCCCCTACGGCTGGAGCAACGCGCTGGGCCAGAAGCTCGTGCAGCTGACGATGCCGGGCGTGCCGGACGTGTACCAGGGCACCGAGCTGTGGGAGAACTCCCTCGTCGACCCGGACAACCGCCGCCCGGTCGACTTCGCCGAGCGCCTCGACCTGCTCGCCGCGCTCGACGCCGCCGCGGCGGCCGGCCAGCCGCTGCCGCCGGTCGACGTGTCCGGCGCGGCGAAGCTGCTCGTGGTCAGCCGCGCGCTGCGGCTGCGCCGCGACCGGCCCGAGCTGTTCGGCGACTACCGGCCCGTCGAGGCCACCGGCGCGGCGCAGCAACACGTCGTCGCGTTCGACCGGGGCGGCGCGCTCACGGTCGCCACCCGGCTCCCGGCCGGCCTCGAGGCCGCCGGCGGCTGGCGCGACACCGAGCTCAAGCTCCCGGCCGGCGACTGGGTCGACGCGCTCACCGGGCGCGGGGCCACGCCGAGCCTCGCCGATCTGTTCGCCTCCTACCCCGTCGCGTTGCTGGTGAAGGGCTGACCGCATGGAGTTCCGGGTCTGGGCGCCGTCCGCGCGCCGTGTCGTGCTGCACAGCGGGGACGCCGCCATTCCCATGACCGCCGACGGGCAGTGGTGGACGGCGCAGGACCCGTCGGCCGGCCACGGCGCCGACTACGGCTTCGCGCTCGACGACGCCGGGACGGTGCTGCCCGACCCGCGCTCCCGCTGGCAGCCGGGCGGGGTGCACGAGCGCAGCCGGGTCTACGACCACGCCCGGTTCGCCTGGGGCGACGCGGGCTGGACCGGGCGCCAGCTCGCCGGGAGCGTCGTCTACGAGCTGCACGTGGGCACCTTCACGCCGTCGGGGACGTTCGACGGGGCGATCGAGCGGCTGCCGTACCTGCGCGAACTGGGCGTCGACCTGGTCGAGCTGCTGCCGGTGAACGCCTTCAACGGCGAGTACAACTGGGGCTACGACGGCGTCGGCTGGCACGCGGTGCAGGAGAGCTACGGCGGCCCCGACGGGCTCAAGCGGTTCGTCGACGCCGCCCACCGGGCCGGGATCGGCGTGCTCATCGACGCCGTCTACAACCACTTCGGCCCGTCCGGGGCCTACGCACCCCAGTTCGGCCCGTACCTCTCCGCCGGCGCGAACACCTGGGGCCGCTCGCTCAACCTCGACGAGGCCGACTGCGGCGAGGTGCGCCGGTTCATCATCGACAGCGCGCTGCAGTGGCTGCGTGACTACCACGCCGACGGCCTGCGCCTCGACGCCGTGCACGCGCTCGTCGACCGCGGCGCGACCCACCTGCTCGAGGAGCTCGCGGCCGAGGTCGACGCGCTGTCCGCGGCGCTCGGGCGCCCGCTGACCCTCATCGCCGAGTCCGACCTCAACGACCCGAGGCTCGTCACGGCCCGGGAGGGTGCCGGCTACGGCCTGCACGCCCAGTGGGACGACGACGTCCACCACGCCCTGCACGCCCTGCTGACCGGGGAGCGGCAGGGGTACTACGGCGACTTCGGCAGCCCCGAGTGCTTCAAGACGGTGTGGGAGTCCGCGTTCTTCCACGCGGGCACCTGGTCCTCGTTCCGCCGCCGCGTGCACGGGCGCGCCGTGGACCGGGCGCGCATCCCCGGGTACCGCTTCGTCGTCTGCCTGCAGAACCACGACCAGATCGGCAACCGCGCGACCGGGGACCGGCTCACCGCGACCCTCTCCCCCGGCCTGCTGCGCGTGGGCGCCACGCTGCTGCTGACCTCCCCGTTCACGCCGATGCTGTTCATGGGCGAGGAGTTCGCGGCCCGCACCCCGTGGCAGTTCTTCACGAGCCACCCGGAGCCGGCCCTGGCCGCGGCCGTGGCCGACGGGCGCCGCGAGGAGTTCGCCGCGCACGGCTGGCCCCCAGGCGACGTGCCCGACCCGCAGGATCCGGAGACGTACGCGCGCTCCCAGCTCGACTGGGCGGGCATGGACATGGAGATGCTCGAGCTGTACCGCCGGCTGATCGCGCTGCGCAAGTCCCGGCCGGGCCTGTCGGACCCGCGTCTGGACCGCGTCCACGTCGTCCACGACGACGGGGTCCTGCTGATCCGCCGCGGCGAGCAGACGGTGGTGGCCAACCTGACGGCCGACCCCCGGACGGTCCCGCTGCGCGCCGAGTGCGTGCTCTTCGCGACCGACGAGGCCGTCCTGCTCCAGTCCGGCCTGCTGACCCTCCCCGCCGAGTCGGCCGCGATCCTCTGACGGCCCCGCGGCGCCTCCCGGCCCCGAGGGCGGCGTGGACGGCCTCGCCAGCCTGCTGGACCCGACGGCCTGAATCGTCGCCATCCGCGCGAAACGACCGATAGGCGACAGCCCCGGCGGGGGTGCCGGCACCACAATGCGATCATGACGAGGTTCATGCCGGTGGGCAGCCGGCGCCACGCCGCGCTGCTGGTCGCCGCCACCGCCGTGGTCTGGCTGATCGCCGGCGTGGCGGTCGCGCTGGGCGGCCGGATGTGGTGGGCGGTGGCGGCGTTGCCGATCGCGGCCCTGCTCGTCCCGCCGATCCTGCTG
Organism: Dactylosporangium sp. NPDC000244; assembly: GCF_040300725.1. Lineage (NCBI taxonomy): Bacteria > Bacillati > Actinomycetota > Actinomycetes > Micromonosporales > Micromonosporaceae > Dactylosporangium > Dactylosporangium sp. NPDC000244. The sequence goes on along the minus strand of NZ_JBEPEH010000012.1, from coordinate 151,863 downwards.
TTCCGGCTCAGCGGCGAGCGGACCTGGCCGACCTGGGTGGCGTTCGGCTTCGTGTTCGTGCTGCTGCTGACCGCGTACGCCGGGCCGGGCGACTGGTACCTGCGCGCCGCGGGCACCCGCACCACCGCGACGGTCCGCGAGGTGTCCTGCCCGGCCCCGACCCGCGATGCCCGCACCAACCGGTGCCTGTACACCTACAAGCTCTACGACGCGTCCGGCGCCCAGCTGCCGGGCGAGTTCCGCGACACGGTCGAGTACGAGTACGGCAGCCCGGTCGACGTGGTCGTCGATCCGCACGGCCTGCTCGGCCCCCGCCTCGCCGCCGACCTCGACACCCGGGTGTTCGACGTCCTGGCGCTGGCCGGTTTCGCCGGCTTCGCCGCGACCGTCGCCGCCGCGGCCCACGCCGGCCGCCGCACCAGGAAGCCTCAGGCCGGGCCGTAGAGCGGCTCGGCGGTCAGCTGCCCGCCGGGGTCCACGAGGCGGCGGGGCCGGCGACCCCGGCGGCCAGCAGCAGGGTCCGGCCGGACAGCCCGCGCTTCGCGCGGTCTGACGCCGCGGCGAGGGGGAGCGCGGGCCAGGTGCCTCTGGCGGCCTTCGTGCGCGCGTCGAACAGCCGCGTCCCGCCGTCGCCGTGCGGCGCGAGCAGCGGGCCGTCGGGCGTCGGCAGCACGGCCACCCAGGCGGCCATCGGACGGGCGGCGTCGATTCGCACGAGGGACTCCTCTTGACCACGTACGGGCCGAGCTGGTTAAGTAACCAATAGGTTAGATAACCACTTGGTTAGGTACGCGATGAGCACTGATCGGCTGAGTATGACCTTCGCGGCCCTCGCGGACCCGACGCGGCGGGCGATCCTCGCCCGGCTCAGCGCGGGCGAGGCGACCGTGAAGGAGCTGTCGGCGCCGTTCGCGATGAGCGGGCCCGCGATCTCCAAGCACCTGCGGGTGCTGGAGCAGGCGGGGCTGATCTCGCGCGGGCGGGAGGCGCAGTGGCGGCCCTGCCGGCTGGAGGCCGGGCCGCTGCGGGAGGTCGCCGCGTTCGCCGAGGAGTACCGGCGTTTCTGGGACGAGAGCTACTCGCGCCTGGACGCTTATCTGCAGTTTCTTCAGGACGACATCAAGGAGCCGGACGATGAGCACTGACACGCTGGGCGTGACCGGATTCGAGCTGGACGGCGAGCTGGGGGTGCGGATCACCCGGGTCGTGGCCGCGCCGGCCGGGCTCGTGTTCGACGTGCACACCAGCCCGGAGCACCTGCCGCACTGGATGGTCGGGCCGCCCGGCTGGACCATGGGCGTGTGCGAGATCGACCTGCGGCCGGGCGGCGCCTTCCGGTACGTCTGGAGCACCGCCGGCGGCGAGGAGCTGACGATCTCGGGCGCCTTCGAGGAAGTCGAACGGCCGCAGCGGCTGGTGAGCACCGAGGCCTGGGCGGGCTGGCCCGCGACCCGCAACACCCTGACGTTCACCGACCTCGGCGGCCGGACCCGGATCACGACCCACATCACGTACCCGTCGGCCGAGGCCCGCGACAACGCCCTGCAGAGCGGGATGCGCGAGGGCATGGACGCCACGTACGCGAACCTGGAGTCGTACCTGAACACGCGCACTGACGGCCGGTTCACCATGCGGCTGGAGCTGGTGCCGATCCCGGTCGCCGACGTCGACGCGGCCCGGGTCTTCTACGCCGACCAGCTCGGCTTCCACGTCGACCACGACATCGAGCCCGGCAACGGCGCCCGGATCATCCAGCTGACCCCGCCGGGCTCGGCCTGCTCGATGCTGCTCTCCAAGGGCCTGCCCGGCATGGACCAGGCGCCGGGCGTCGTGCACGGCCTGCACCTCGTCGTCGACGACGTCCGCGCGGCCCGGGAGGCGCTGCTCAAGCGGGGCGTCGACGTCGGCGAGGTGCAGGACATGGGCGGCATCCTCTACGCCGGGTTCGCCGACCCCGACGGGAACTCGTGGCTGCTGCAGGAGATCCCGCCGTCGGCGGCGACCTCGAGCGAGCCCCAGGACGTGCCGGCCACGTAGGGATAGCGGCCGGGGCGCCGGCCACGCGTCCAGGCCGTCAGCAGCGACCAGCCCGCCATGGCGCGCACGTAGTGGTCGCCGCACTCGATCTCGTTGAACGGGTTGCGGCGCGTGCCGTCGTAGCGGGCCCGCACGCCGCGGACGATCGCCAGGCCCTCCTCGTCGAGGCCCTCATACAGGCAGTGGGCCGCCACCTGGTACTCCACGCCGGTCCAGACCTCGTCGCAGTAGCGCAGCGGGACCGCCGGGCGCCCCCCGTGGGGCCAGGTGCAGACCACCAGCCCGGTCTCGTCGCCGTCGGCGAACTCCCGATAGCTGTGTTTCGCAAAGCCACTGCGGAGGTTGTACCGAACGATCGACCGCAGCGCCGAACGCACCCGGTCGACCGGCAGCAGGTGGCCGAGCCCGAGCTCGTGCGCCCACCACTGCCCGAGCAGCTGATCCGACAGGCACCCGCCGCCGAACGCGTAGAACTCGCCGTTCCACAGCAGCTCGTCGTACGCCTTCGAGGCGCGCTCGAAGCGCTCCCCGTACGCCGGGTCGTCCCCCATCTCGTGCATCGCCCGCAGCGCGGCCAGCCACAGCCCGCCGACGAACATGTTGGGCTCGTGCAGCGAGATGTCGTACGTGACCGGCTGATCCCCGCGCAGCACCCCGTCGCCGCCGGTGTCCCAGGTCTCGGAGACGTACGACATCAGGCGGACCAGCGAAGGCCAGACGGAGGCCAGCCACGAGGCACCGGCGCCGTCCTGCACCGAGCGGTAGGTCTTCAGCACCGCGCCCAGCATGCCGTCCAGCGCCGGACGCTCCGGCCCGCCGATCGGCACCCCGTGCAGCTGCGGGAGGTACAACGGCAGCACGACCCGGTGCGGGATCGAGCCGTCCGGGGCCTGGATGGCGAACTCGGTCTCGCGCATGTCCCGCCCGACGGACGGGAACAGCCGGGCCAGGGCCTGCTCGTAGTTGAGCACGTGGTTGCAGTTGAGCGGGCAGGAGCCGCCCGCGTCGCCGTTCCAGTTGCGGGTGGAGGCGCCCAGGGCGCCCTCGAACGCGTACGTGCGGCCGTCCGCGGTGCGGAACACGCTCGGCGAGCGAACCAGGGCCGGCTGGGCCGCGATCGTCTCCCGCAGCGGCTCGGGCAGGTCGCTGCCCGCCACCGCGTCGGCCCACGCGCGCGACGCGGCGTCGAGCCGGTCGCGATCGGCGAGGTAGGCGTCGAGCACGTCGAGGGCGCCGCCGAACCGGGTCGCGTAGTGGTTGCCGACCCAGAAGCGGGCCGGGCCGTACGGGTGCTGGGGGCCGAAGCGGTCGAAGTCGGCGTACCGGTTCGGGAACCACCACGCGTGCACGATGTCGATGGTCGTGGACTCCCCCGGCGCCAGCGCGAACGCGGCCGCGACGGCGGCGTCCCAGGTGTGCCCGGCCGGGCTCGGGCCGCTCGGCGCGCGCATCGGCGACGCGCCGGAGGCCAGGGCCGCGCGCAGGGCGGCGTCGGAGTAGTCGCCGAGCTGGGTCGGGGCGACGAGGCGGACGGTCTCGGCGAAGCGCAGCAGCGCGTCGGCGTCGTGGGCGCGCGGCAGGACGGCGGCGGGCGAGTCGGTCCAGAGCAGCAGCTCACCGGCGGCCGGGTCGTCCTCGGCCAGGCCCGGGTGGTCCATGAGCACGCCCGACTGGCCCGGCCGGCGCAGCAGCCGGTTGACGTTGCCGCCGTAACCCGCCCCGCGGGTGCCCCGGATCGGGGTCACGCCGTCCCAGCCGGCCGCGTTCTGCAGCGCGCCCAGCAGGAACCCGTGGCGGAACTCGGCGCTGTCGTTGCGGATCGTGAAGCGGAAGCGGACCAGCGGCAGCGCGCTCGCGTCGGCGTCGAGCGGCACGAAGGGCGTGTGCGCCTCGAGCGCGACGGCGACGGGCAGCGCCGGGTCGCGATAGGTGACGGTCGCGAACGGGTAGGCCGCCTCGAACGTCGTGTCGGCCACGAACGGCCAGCGCCAGGACTCCCCCGCGTCCGGCACGTCGGCGTCGGAGACGTTCGCCGCCGGGCGCGGGTGCGGCGCGATCGGCGCGGCGCGCAGCAGGCGCACGACGTCGTCCGGCGGTTCGAGGGAGGAGACCCGCAGCGCGAAGAACGAGTCCGGCAGCAGGCCCGTGTGGTTCGGCGGCCCGTTGAGCTGCCACTGCCGCAGCGCTCCGTCCCCGCACAGCGCCATGTGCCCGGTGCCGAGCCCGCCGAGCGGGAACGCCACCGCGCGCCGAGCGTCTCCGACGTACACAAGATCCTCCGCCTGTGAAGCAACTGTGTGAACCAAACCTGTGAAATCGATTTCACGGAAAGTAGATCCTGGCCCCCCGTCTGTCAAGACGCCCTAGAGTGTGGCTCCATGGCCACGATCTACGAGGTAGCGGCGCTGGCAGGGGTCTCGCCCGCGACCGTCTCGCGCGTCTTCAACGGCAACACCGTCTCGCCCGAGAAGCAGCGAGCCGTGCGCGACGCCGCCGCCAAGCTGGCCTTCACGCCCAACAAGACCGCCCGCCGGCTGCGCAAGCAGAGCTCCGAGGTGGTCGCCCTGCTCATCCCCGACATCGAGAACCCGTTCTTCACCGCGCTCGCCCGCGGCGTGGAGGACCGGGCTCAGGAGTCGGGCTTCTCCGTGGTGCTGTGCAACACCGACGACGACCCCGCCAAGGAGCTGCGCTACCTGCAGATCGCCGCGTCCGAGCAGATGGCGGGGGTGATCCTGGCGCCCGCCTCGGACGAGGCCGACCTCGGCGCGATCGCCTCGCTCGGCCGCCCGGTCGTGGCCGTGGACCGCACCACGCCCTACCCGGTCGACGCGGTCAAGGTCGACAACCGGGCCGCCGGCATCGCGGCCACGACGGCGCTGTTCGACGCCGGCTACCGCCGCATCGCCTGCATCGCCGGGCCGATCGGCATCGAGGCGACCGAGGACCGGTTCCTGGGCTGGCGGCAGGTCATGACCGCGCGGCGGGCCGCGGTGCCGGACGGTTTCCTGCGCCACGCCAACTTCCGCGCCGACGGCGGGCACGCGGCGATGCGGCAGCTCCTGGCCCTGCCGGAGCCGCCCGACGCGGTGCTGACCACGAACAACCTCATGGGCGTCGGCGCGCTGCAGGCGATCCTCGAAGCGGGCGTCGATCCGGCGAAGTTCGGGCTCGCGGTCGTCGGCGAGCTGCCGTTCATGTTCCTGACCCCGCCCGCCGTGGTGCAGGTCCGGCTGCCCGCCCGCCACCTGGGCACGACCGCCGCGACGATGCTGCTGGAGCGCCTCGGCGGAGACGCCCAGCCGCCCCGCACGATCGTCCTGCGCGCCGATCTCGCCCCGTGACTGCAATCGATACCAGCAGAGAAGTTCCCTGATCAGGGGCATCATGACGAGTCTGTGGAGGGGTCCTTGACGAAATCGATTTCTTGGACTTCACTGTGCCCACCGCACCGCCTCCCAACCGCCTCCCAATCCGAGAGGGACGCAGGCTCATGAACACCCCGTTACGCAAGTTCGCGCTGCTGTGCGCGACCGCCGCGCTCGCGGTCTCACCCTTGGCGGGCTGCTCGAACGACGACCCCGGGGCCTCCGGCGGCGACAAGTCGCTCGAGATCGTCTACTGGAACTACGGGCCGGCCGCGGAGTCCGGCAACAAGGCCACGGCCGACGCCTTCATGGCCGCCCACGCCGGCACCAAGGTGACGCTCACCCCCGTCACCGGTGAGAACTGGGGCACCTACTACGCGAACGTCGCCACGCTCATCGCCTCCGGCAAGCGCCCCGACGTCATGGTCATCTCGGGCGAGGGCGCCCAGTTCGTGCACGCCAACAAGCTCGTGCAGCCGATCAACAAGTACCTGGAATCCGACGCCGAGGCCAAGACGCTCACGGGCGACATCGCCAAGGGGCTCATCGACGGCTTCACGGTCAAGGGCGACGTCGTCACGCTGACGTACGGCTGGAACGACATGGTCGTCTACTACAACACCGACGTGTTCAAGCAGGCCGGCGTCGAGCCGCCGAAGGCCGACTGGACGTGGGCCGACTTCGAGGCGACCGCCAAGAAGCTCACCGCGGACACCAACGGCGACGGCAAGCCCGACCGGTACGGCTTCACGTGGGCCAGCAACGAGATCTTCCCCGGCATCATGCCCTGGGTCGCCAACGCCGGCGGCAACCTCACCAGCGACGACGTGTGCAAGGCGACCGCGGACTCGCCCCAGGTCAACAAGGCCGTGTCGTTCCTGCGCAACCTCATCACCGAGGGCGTCGCCCCCGCCCCGATGCCGATGAGCGACGTGTTCACCCGTTTCCAGAACGGTCAGGTGGCCATGTTCGGCGCCGGCCGCTGGCCCATCGCGACCTTCCTGCCCGCCGGGTTCAAGGCGTTCGACATCCAGCTGTACCCCAAGGGCGACACCTACAAAACGGTCTTCGGCGGGGCCGGGTACCCGATCCTGAAGTCCTCCAAGAACCCCGACCTGGCCTGGGAGTACCAGAAGTTCACGGTCAGCGAGGAGATCGAGAAGCAGTACGTCGGCACGCCCGACAAGCCCGGCGACTCCATCCCGTCGCGGCGCTCGCTCGCCCAGACGATCTCGAAGGTCGGCGTGCCGCCCGCGAACTCCGACCTCTACTACGACAGCATCGACAAGTACCCGACGCTCGTGCCGTACCCGGCGCCGGCGAAGTACAGCGCCTTCGAGTCGACCGTCCTGCGCCACCTGCAGCTCATCTTCGCGGGCGAGGCGAGCGTCGCCGACGGTCTCAAGAACATGCAGGGCGAACTGAGCAGCATCGTCACCTGCTGAAATGGCTGACCTCATGACAACTGGCACCATCCCTCCGGCCGCGGTCGTCACCGACCCCGGCCGGGGGGTCCCCCGCCGCAAGCGCCGGGACGGGCTCGCCGCCCTGGGGTTCCTGTCCCCGTCGATCGTGACGTTCCTCGTCTTCGTGCTCGCCCCGACCGCGGGCGTGCTGTACCTGAGCTTCTACGACTGGAACCTGCTCAGCGACGGCGAGTTCGTGGGCCTGGCCAACTTCGACCGGCTGGTGCACGACGAGCGGCTGCTCGGCGTGTACGGCTCCACGACCTACATGGCCCTGGCCATCCTCGCCGTGAACGTCGTCTTCGGCCTGCTCCTCGCGGTGCTGCTGGAGACGCGGATGCCCCGCTGGCTGCGCGGCTTCTTCCGGCTGTCGTTCCTGTTCCCGTTCGTCGTGTCGGCCTCGGCGGTAGCGCTGATCTGGCGGTTCCTGCTGAACAAGGACCTCGGCCTGGTCAACTACCTGCTCGGGCTGGCCGGCGTCGACCGCATCGACTGGCTCGGCTCCTCGGCCTTCGCGCCGGTGTCGGTGATCGTCGTGAACTCGTGGAAGACGATCGGGTTCTCGATCCTCGTCTACATCGCCGGGCTGCAGGCCATCCCCGATGCGCTCAAGGAGGCCGCGATCGTCGACGGGGCCAACGCCTGGACCCGCTTCTGGCGCATCACGTTCCCGATGCTCTCGCCGACGATCTTCTTCCTGGTCGTCATCAACACCATCAACTCGTTCCAGATCTTCGCCGAGCCGCGGGTGCTGACCCAGGGCGGGCCGGGCGACGCCAGCCGGACGATCGTGGAGTACCTCTACGACCGCGCGTTCGGCGACTTCGACCTCGGCTACGCCTCCGCCATCGGCATCACCTTCATGCTGGTGCTCATCGTGCTCACCGCGATCCAGTTCCGGCTCTCCAGAAGATGGACCTTTTACGAGTGAGCCGCATCCTGTCCCGCGTGGCGACGTTCACGATTCTCGTCATCGCCGCGCTCGCGATCACCGCGCCGTTCCTGTGGATCTTCCGGGGCGCGTTCTCGGGCTCGGACGCGGAGCTGTACCGGCTCCCGCCCACGTTCGACCCGGACAACCTCACCACGGCGAACTTCGGCAAGGTCACCGACCAGGTGCCGTACTTCCGCTTCTTCCTCAACTCGATCATCGTGTCGACGACGATCACGCTGGCGCAGCTCGTCACCTGCTCGACCGCCGGCTACGCGTTCGCCCGGCTGCGCTTCCGCGGCAAGGGCGTGCTGTTCGCGGTCGTCATCGGCTCGCTCATGATCCCGATCCAGGTGACGATCGTGCCGCTGTTCCTGGTCATGTCGAAGCTCCAGCTGACCAACACGCTGTGGGCGCTGATCCTGCCGGGCATCTTCAGCGCGTTCGGCATCTTCCTGCTGCGCCAGCACTTCCTCGCGCTGCCGTTCGAGCTGGAGGAGGCGGCGAAGCTCGACGGCGCCGGGCACCTGCGCACCTTCCTGCGGGTGATCCTGCCGCTGTCCGGCCCGTCGATCGCCACGCTGGGCATCCTGTGCTTCACGTACTGGTGGAACGACCTCCTGCTGCCGCTGGTCATGATCAGCGACACCGAGCGGCAGACCCTCCCGGTGGGCCTGGTGCTGCTGGCCGGGCGGTTCTCCACCGGCTCGCTGGGCACCATCGCGGCCGGCATCGCGATGGCGATCGTCCCGGTCCTGGTCGTGTTCATCGTGGCCCAGCGCTACATCGTGCAGTCGATCGCATCGAGCGGATTGAAACTCTGATGGACAACACCACCCTCCCCGCGCTCGCCTGGTCCGGCGCCACCGCCTTCTGGCACGAGCTGCCCCGCAACCTCGGCGCCGGGCTGCTGCTCGGGCTCAGCGCGGTGCCGCTCGGCGCCGCCCTGCTCACCGGCGCGCCCGGCTGGGTCGCGGCCGCGGCGACGCTGCCGGTGACCCTCGCGCTGACCGGGCTCGCCGCGCTCACCGCCGGCGAGGACCCGCGGCTGGCGGCGCTGCTGCGGGTCGACCCGGTGCTCGCGGCACTCCTCTCGGTCGCCGGCCTGGCGCTGCTCGCCCCCTGGGGCGTGGTGCCGGCCGCGGCCGTCCTGATCGTCGGGCCCTACGCGCTCGCCTACGGTGCGGTTCGGGGCAAGCGCGGCCTGGCGGCGCTGCGCGGCGGGGTCATCCTCGCCGCGTACCGCCCCGCCTGGGCCCTCACCCTGACCGGCCTGACCGTGCTGGGCGCGTTCGCCGCCGCGGCCTCGGCCGGCGTGCTCGCCCTCGTCGCCGCCCCGCTGCTGCTGACGATCGCGGCCCGCCAGACCGCCGCGCTGCTGGGAGAGATCGACGCGCTGCAGGCGACCCGATGATCCCGCTCACCGCGCACCTGCCCGACGGGCCGCTCTCGGTGGCCGCGGTACGGGCCGTCGACGACCGCTTGCGCGCGCTCGTCGAGCCCGCCGTCGCACCGCGGGTCGCCGGCGCGGACGGCGTGGCGCTGCGCGTGCACGGCACCGGGCCCGCCTGCGTGCTGTGGATCCACGGCGGCGGGATGTTCCTCGGCGCCGCCGAGTACGACGACGCGTTCTGCTGCGACCTCGCCGCCGCGCTCGGTGCCACGGTCGTGGCCGTGGACTACCGGCTCGCCCCCGAGCACCCGCACCCGGCCCCGCTGCACGACTGCCGCACGGCCCTGGCCTGGTGCGCGGCCCGCCACGAGCGGGTCGTCGTGGCCGGGGGCAGCGCCGGCGGCGGGCTGGCCGCGGCCCTGTGCCTGCTGACCCGCGACGAGGGCGGCCCCGCGATCGCCGCCGCCCACCTCTACTACCCGATGCTCGACGACCGCCACGAGACCCCGAGCGCCGCCGAGAACGCCGACGCCCCCGTGTGGAACCGGCGCCTCGCCGACGTGGCCTGGGAGGCGTACCTCGGCGGCCGGACCGCCGACGCCTACGCCGCCCCCGCACGAGCGGAAAACCTGCGCGGGCTGCCGCCGACCTACCTCGACACCGGCGGGCTCGACCTGTTCCGCGACGAGGACGCCGGCTACGCGCGCCGGCTCGCCGAGGCCGGGGTGCCGACGGTGTTCGAGCTGGTGCCGGGCGGGGTCCACGCGTTCGAGGTCTACGACCCGGCCGCCGAGGCCAGCATCGCCACCCGCGAGCGCCGCCTCGCCGCGCTGCGCCGCAGCCTGCGCGAGGACTTCCGCACGTGGTGACGATCTACGAGGTGGCGGCCCGGGCCGGCGTCTCCCCCGCGACCGTCAGCCGGGTGCTCAACGGGGCCAAGGTCTCCGCCGAGTCCGAGCGGCTCGTGCGGGCGGCCGCCGCCGAGCTCGACTTCACCCCCAACCGCACCGCCCGGCGCCTGCGCGGGCAGCACTCGGCGGTGATCGGCCTGATCATCCCCGACATCGAGAACCCGTTCTTCACGGCGCTCGCCCGCGGGGTCGAGAACCGGGCCCGGGCGGCCGGCTTCTCCGTGGTGCTGTGCAACACCGACGAGGACCCGGACCGCGAGGCGACCTACATCGACATCGCGCTCGCCGAGCACATGGCCGGCGTGATCCTGGCCCCGGCCGACGACGCCAGCGACGTGAGCCGGCTCGTCGCGCACCGCCGGCCCGTCGTCGCCGTCGACCGCAGCCTGGCCCGCGCCGACGTCGACGCGGTCACCGTGGACAACCGGGCCGGCGGGCGCTCCGCGGCCGAGTCGCTGTTCGCGGCCGGCTTCACCCGGGTCGCCTGCATCACCGGGCCGAGCTCGGTGGAGACCGCGCAGCTGCGGATGGCGGGCTGGCGGCAGGCGGCGGCCCGGCACGCGGGCGAGGACTACCTCGAGGACCTGCTGCGCTACGCCGACTACCGCGTCGACGGCGGCCGGGCGGCGATGGCGGAGCTGCTCGCGCTGCCCGAGCCGCCGGACGCCGCGGTGGTGGCGAACAACCTCATGGCCGCGGGGGCGCTCGACGCGCTGCACGACGCCGGGCTCGCCCCGCCGGGGTTCGGCCTCGCGGTCTTCGGCGACCTGCCGTTCGCGTCGTTCGGCCGCCGCGGCATCCGGGTCGTGGACGTGCCGGCGCGCGAGCTCGGCGAGGCCGCGGCGACCCTGCTGCTGGAGCGCATCGGGGGCGACGCCGGCCCCGCCAAGACCGTGGTCCTGCGGACGAGGGAGCAACGATGACCCTGTTTCTGGGCGTCGACATCGGTACCTCCAGCAGCAAGGGCGTCCTCGTCGACGCCGGCGGGGCCGTGGTGCGCACCGCGGTGCGCGAGCACGACGTGGACCGCCCGCACCCGGGCCACGTCGAGATGGACGGCGCGGTGTGGTGGGACGAGTTCGTCTCCCTCGCCGAGGAGCTGACCGCGGGCGTCACCGTCGCCGCCGTCGGGGTCAGCGGCATGGGGCCGTGCGTCCTGCTCACGGACGCGGCGGGCACCCCGGTGCGGCCGGCGGTGCTGTACGGCATCGACACCCGCGCCACCGCCGAGATCGAGTCGCTCACCGAGCGGCTGGGCGGCGCCGACGCGATCCTGGCGCGCTGCGGCTCGGTGTTGTCCTCGCAGGCGGTCGGCCCGAAGCTGGCCTGGCTCGCCGCGCACGAGCCCGCGGTGTCCGCCCGTGCGCGCCGGCTCTTCATGCCGGCGTCGTGGCTGGCGTACAGGCTGACGGGCTCCTATGTCCTGGACTTCCACTCGGCCAGCCAGTGCACGCCGCTGTTCGACACGCACGCGCTGGACTGGCACCGGCCCTGGTCCGAGCTGATCGCCCCGGGCCTGGAGCTGCCGCCGCTGGCCTGGCCCGGCGACGTGGCCGGCACCACCGCGCGCGCCGTCGCCGGCATCCCCGCGGGCACCCCGGTCATCACCGGCACCATCGACGCGTGGACCGAGGCCGTCAGCGTCGGCGCCCAGCGCCCGGGCGACCTCATGCTCATGTACGGCACCACGATGTTCCTGGTCGCGACCGTCGACCGGCTCGTGACCAGCCCGGTGATGTGGGGTACCGTCGGCGCCTTCCCCGGCACCCGCAACCTGGCCGGCGGGATGGCCACGTCGGGCGCCGTGACGTCGTGGCTGCGCTCCATCACCGATGCCTCGTTCGAGGCGCTGCTGGCCGAGGCCTCCGCGTCCGGCCCGGGCGCGCGCGGGCTGCTGATGCTGCCGTACTTCGCCGGGGAGCGCACCCCGATCCAGGACCCGGACGCCCGCGGGGTGATCGCCGGGCTGACCCTGTCCCACACGCGCGGCGACCTGTACCGGGCGGCGCTGGAGGCCACCGCGTTCGGCGTGCGGCACAACGTCGAGGCGCTGCGCGCGGCCGGCGCGGACATCTCGCGCGTGGTGGCGGTCGGCGGCGGCACGCGGGGCGGGCTCTGGACGCAGATCGTCTCGTCGGTGACCGGCCTGCCCCAGGTGGTGCCCCAGGTGACGGTGGGCGCCTCCTACGGCGCCGCCTTCCTGGCCGCCTCCACGCTTTCCGAGATCGACATTGATGCATGGAATCCGCCGGCTGCCGTCGTAGAGCCCTCCTCGCAGGCGGAGTACGACGAGCTCTACGCGCTCTACCTCGGCCTCTACCCGGCCACCCGCACCATCGCCCACACGCTCGCGGCCCGCCAGCGGCTGCTCGCGTGACATCTCCCGGAGGACCCCGATGAGCACCTACACCCTCCCCGCCGCACCGTCCCGCCCGGCCGCCGAGCCGAACACCGCGTACCTCATCGCCAGCGGCGACCTGCGCCCCGCCGCGAACCGAGCCGGCTGGCCGACCCAGGAGCGCATGGAGGCCGCCGTGGCCGCCGCGCTGGCCGAGCTCGGCTGGACCGTGCGGCGGGCCCACGACTACGACCCCGAGGCCGGGCACGGGTTCATCTCCAGCCAGCGCATGGGGCTGGAGGTGTTCAAGTCGATCCCGCCGGACGCGCCGCTGATCGTGGCGGAGGCGGTGTGGCAGTACAGCCACCACGTCCTCGCGGGCCTGCGGACCCACCGCGGCCCGATCCTCACCGTGGCGAACTTCGCCGGCGACTGGCCCGGCCTGGTCGGCCTGCTGGGCGTCAACGCCGGGATGGCGAAGATGGGCGTGGCCTACTCCACGCTGTGGTCGGTCGACTTCACCGACGAGTGGTTCCGGTCCGGCCTGCGCTCGTGGGTCACGACCGGCTCGGTGCCGCACGACGCCTCGCACGTGCGCGACCTTCCGGCGCTCGCGGACGGCCCCGAGGTCGCGCTGGGCCGGGCGCTGGCCGGGCAGCTCCTCGCCGACAAGGCCATCATCGGCGTCTTCGACGAGGGCTGCATGGGCATGTACAACGCCATCATCGACGACGAGCTGCTGAACCCGATCGGCATCTACAAGGAGCGGCTCTCGCAGTCCGCGCTGTGGGCCGAGATGCAGCGGGTTCCCGACTCGGAGGCCGACGCCGTGGGCGCGTGGCTCTCGGCGGCGGGCATGACCTTCCGGCTCGGCACCGACGAGGCCACCGAGCTGACGCCTTCGCAGCTGCGGTGGCAGTACAAGATGTACGTCGCCGCCCTGCGCATCAGCGACGACTTCGGCCTCGACGCGGTCGGCATCCAGTACCAGCAGGGCCTGAAGGACATCTGCCCCGCCTCGGACCTGGCCGAGGGCCTGCTGAACAACGTCTCCCGCCCGCCGGTGACCTCCCGCGACGGCTCCCGCGTGCTGTGGGACGGCGCCCCGCTGCCCCACTTCAACGAGGCGGACGAGGGGGTGGCGGTCGACGCCCTGGTCACGAACCGGATCTGGACCGCCATGGGCCTCGACCCGGCGACGACCCTGCACGACGTCCGGTGGGGCGAGGACTACGACGGCCGCTTCGTGTGGGTGTGGGAGATCTCGGGCTCGGTCCCGGCGTCACACTTCGCCACGGGCTACGCGGAGGCGGTCGGCTGGCGGCAGGACCCGGTGTACTTCCCGCTCGGCGGCTCGACCATCAAGGGCATCTGCAAGCCGGGCGAGGTGGTCTGGAGCCGCGTCTTCGTCCAGGGCGGCGCGCTGCACGCCGACCTCGGCCGCGCCTCGGCCGTGTCCCTGCCGGACGAGGAGTCCCGGCGCCGCTCGGAGGCCACGACCCCGGCGTGGCCCATCATGCACGCGGTCCTGCACGGGGTGAGCCGCGACCAGTTCATGGCCCGGCACAAGGCCAACCACCTGAACGTGGCCTACGCCCCGGACGCCGCGACCGCGGACAAGGCCCTGCTGGCCAAGGCCGCCCTGCTGTCCACACTGGGCGTGGAGGTCCACCTCTGCGGCGACGTGAACCTCTAGCCACCGCCGATAGGGCCGGCCCGGGGACCCGGACCGGCCCTATCGCGAGACCGCCCGAATGAGCGCGGTCATGATGGACACGAACCCCTTGATGATGGCGATCGTCAGGCTGAACATGCCCGAGATGAGCGAGATGACGATGCCCACTGCGACTCCCAAACCGTCGGCGCAACCGTAGAAAGGCATCGTCGCGGCGTCCGGCGCGGCTGACCATCGCCCGAAGCGATCGCCACCGGCCCCGCGCGACGGACGCATTCCGGCAGCGATCTCCCGACGCCGCCGTCCTGACCGTGTGCGTCAGGACGGCGGCGGCGGGTCGAGGCTGAACGCGCCGACCGGCAGGGAGAGCGGGAGCCAGAACACCCACCCGGGCGGAGCCGGTTGCCACGAGGGATCCGGGCGCCAGCCGACGGGCGGCGCCCATCCCGCCGGCGGCGAAGGCCAGCCGGGCGCGGGGCGGAAGCGCCAGCAGCCGGATCGTCGGCAGGTACTCGCCGCTCATCTTCGGCGTGAGCGTGCCCGCGACGCTGCCGTTCACCCGCACCTCGACGACGGTACGGGTCGTTCGCGCTGCCTGCTCGACCGGCACCGCCCGGCGGCAGACTGGCCGGCACGATGAGGTGCGGCTCGGCGAGATCGAGGCGGACGGAGCCGACAAAAGCGAAGGCGGTCCTGGGCCCGGCCGTCGTCGGACTCGTGGTCATGGCGGTACCCGCCCCAGACCGCGCATTCACCTGCGGCAACTAGCCCTGGCCGACGAGGGCCGTGAGGATCGGGAAGCAGGCCCGCGGCTCCTCGCGCGGCAGGTGGCCGACAACGCCGCCGCCGCATTTGACCACGACCACCTTTGCGTCGCGGGCGTTTGTCGGTTCGGGCAGCAGTTGTGCCGCCATCTCCAGCTCGGCGCCGTCCTCGCCGACCGTGGACGGCAGGAGCCGCCGTATGTGCTCGGCGTAATGCGACTCGCCAACAACGTCGCGGCCCGCCCATCCACGCTGTCCCCCCAAGGTCGAACGGCTGCATTCGCGCAATGGTGGGGCCGGCCTAAAACGGACTATCATAACACGATCTCGGTCAATCCGTGCGATTTCAAGCCGGGAGTCGAGGTGAGACGGCTCGGCCGGTGCTGCCGGCCGGCCACCGTCGTTCAGGCCCGGGCGTCCAGGATCTCGGCGATCTGCAGCATGCGCGGGTCCGCCGTCAGGTCCTCGAGCTTCAGCGGCAGCGGAATGCGCCAGTTCGGGTACTGCTGCGAAGTCCCCGGCAGGTTGGGCTGCCGCGGTTCGCCCAGCACGTCGTACGGCGACGCGAGCAGGATGCGGCACGGCGTGCGGGTCAGCAGCTTGTGCATCGCCACCACGAGTTCGGCGTCCGTGCTCGTCTCGTCCGCCAGGCCCTCGGCGCTCAGCAGGGCCAGCAGCGCGGCCCGGTCCTGGCCCGCCGCGGCCTGCTCCTCGGGCACGGGGCGGGTCAGCACGCCGGCCGCGGCGCGGGCGTGGACGTGCTCGCCGGTCAGGAAGCCCGTCGCCGTCGGCAGGTCGTGGGTCGAGATGCTCGCCATGGCGTTCGCGGGCCACTGGGCCGGCGGGATGAAGGCGCCGTCCTCGTCCCGCGTGAACCACAGGACCGCCGAGCCGAGGATGTTGCGCGCCTGGAGGGTCTCCGTGACCACCGGCTCCACGGTGCCCAGGTCCTCGCCGACCACCACGGCACCCGCGCGGACGGCCTCCTCGATCAGGACGCCGAGCATGGACTCGGCGTCGTAGTGCACGTAGGCGCCCTGGGCCGCGCCGTGGCCCGGCGGGATCCACCACAGGCGCCACAGGCCGGCCACGTGGTCGACCCGCAGGCCGCCGGCGTGCTCGAAGATGCCGCGCAGGAGGTTTCGGTACGCCTCGTAGTCCGTGGCCGCCAGGCGATCCGGCCGCCACGTCGCCAGGCCCCAGTCCTGGCCCTGCTGGTTGAACGCGTCCGGCGGGGCGCCGACCTTCGCGCCCGCGGCGATCACGTCCTGCAGGGTCCACGCGTCCGCGCCGCCCGGGTCGATGCCGACCGCGAGGTCGTGGACGATGCCGACCGCCATGCCCGCCGCGGCCGCGTTGGCCGCGGCGAGCTGTTCGGCGCAGCGGCGCTGGAGCCAGACGTGGACGGCGGCCCGCTTCGGGTCGGCCGCGGCGTACGCGGCGGGGCCCGGGCGGCGCAGCTCCTGCGGCCACTCGCGCCAGTCGACGCCGTGGACCTCGGCGAGCGCGGTGTAGGTGGCGAAGTCGCGCAACGCCGGCTCAATATCCGAAATGTCCGAAAGGTCGCCAGCGAGCAGCTCCAAGGCCGACCGCTTCGCGCGCCACACGGTGTCGTAGTCGATCAGGTCGGCCGAGGCCGGGCGCAGCGCGTCGACCCGCGAGCGCAGCTCGGCATCCGCCGATCGGTACTCGGGCAGGTCCTCGACGCGCAGGTAGACGGCGTTCACGAAGCGGCGCGAGGACGGCGAGTACGGCGACGACGGCATCGGGTCGACGGGCGCCACGGCGTGCAGGGGGTTGACCAGGATCGCACCGGCGCCGGTCAGGGCCGCCCAGCGCGCGAACACGGCCAGGTCCGCGAAGTCGCCCACGCCCCAGGAGGCGGCGGAGCGCACACCGTACAGCTGGATCATCCATCCCCACGTGCGCGGCACCTCGGGCAGCGCGACGGGTGCGGCGGCCGGCGCGACCCCGGCACCGCGCGGCTCGAGCAGGGCCATGACGGACCGCACGACCTCGGAATCGATGTCGACGCGCCGGTGACCGGCGGTCTCGTACCAGGTGGCGACACCCCGGGCCGCGGCCTCGGCGGCCAGGGACTCATCAGACATAGGCGACACGTCGCCAGTCTTACCCCAAGGCCGTGATCACGAAGCGGCGAAACGCGTAAGGTCGTGATCGCGAAGCGGCGAAAACGCGCAAGGCCGCGATCACGAGGCGGTGGCGACCGGACCGGCGGCAACGCGGTCGCGCAGCACCAGGCTCGGCACCGACTCGGCGCCCACGAGCTGTAATGCCTGGCGCACCCCGCGGCCGCAGCGCACGACCGTGTGCCGGTGCGGGCGCGACGCGGCGAAGCGGACGATGTGCGCGGCCCCGGCCGCGTCCACGAAGTCGAGGTCGCTCGCGTCGAGCATGACCACGGAGTCGGCCGCCGCCACCAGCTCGAGAATCGACGGCAGCGACTCCGCGTTCGAGGCGTCCAGCTCCCCGGTGAGCCGCAGGTGTGCGCCCCAGCCGCCCAGCGTGAACGCCAGCAGCGGCCCGGGGTGTACCGCCCCGATGCGCGCCAGCAGCTCCTTGCCGAACCGCCGCCGGTCGTAGAGGCACAGCCCCGTCACGCGCGGGTCGCCGAAGAAGCGGTTCACCTGGTGCTCGTAGGCGAACAGGTCGGTCGGCGTCCACGCGGGCCGGTCGGTCCAGGTCATCTCGGCGGCCACGCAGAGCGCCGGCCACCCGCCCCGCAGCGTGCCGTCGACGAGCCGGCCGAGCAGGTCGAGCATGTCCGCCACGCCGAACAGCGGGCCGCCGAAGCTCCCGAGCGGGGCACCGGTCTGACCGGTGTCGTAGCGCACCGTGCTGAGCTGCCCGGGCGCGGCCCCGATCACGTCGGCGGCCAGTGCCTGGGCCAGGTCGGCCGAATCGGTGTCGAGGAATATCACAACGCGGTGACCAGCGGTGACGGCGCGTTGCGCGAAGTCGGTCAGCAGCCCGCGGATCTCGTGGTCGCCTGAGTAAGACAGCGTCACGTGCCTGCCGAACAACGCCGTCCCAAGCTCCCGCACGGGCAACACTTTACGACGTGCAATGCCGTGCCGTGAGTGCCGCAGGCGTGAATGCCCGACTTGCTCTACTCAACCCCTCGGCGTGTCGCTACTCAGCCGTACGCGGCCATGTCTCAGAGCCGCGGCGCGTCGTCCGCCTTGTCGTCGGCGAGCGCCGCCGGGCCCAGGATGAGCGGGTCGGGCGTCCCGACGAGATCGGAGTCCTTGTTGGCGTAGTCGAACCGGCTCAACACGTGCCGCATCGCCTCGAGCCGCGCCCGCTTCTTGTCGTTGCTCTTCACGACCGTCCACGGCGCGTCGGCGGTGTCGGTGTAGAAGAACATCGCCTCCTTGGCCTCGGTGTAGTCGTCCCACTTGTCCAGCGACGCGAGATCCATCGGCGACAGTTTCCACTGCCGCACGGGGTCCACCTGCCGGATCAGGAACCGGGTGCGCTGCTCGTTGCGCGAGACCGAGAACCAGAACTTGACCAGCTTGATGCCGGAGCGCACGAGCATCCGCTCGAGCTCGGGGGCCTGACGCATGAACTCGAGGTACTCGGCCCGGTTGCAGAACCCCATGACCCGCTCGACCCCGGCCCGGTTATACCAGGACCGGTCGAAGAGGGCGATCTCGCCGGCGGCGGGCAGGTGCTGGACGTAGCGCTGGAAGTACCACTGCGTCGACTCCCGCTCGCTGGGCTTCTCCAGCGCGACCACGCGGGCGCCGCGCGGGTTCAGGTGCTCCATGAACCGCTTGATCGTGCCGCCCTTGCCGGCCGCGTCGCGCCCCTCGAAGAGGATCACGAGCCGGTCGCCCCGGTCCTTGATCGAGTTCTGCAGCTTCAGCAGCTCGATCTGCAGGAGACGCTTGGTGCGGTCGTACTCCGCGCGCGTCATCCGCTCGCCGTAGGGATAGTCCTCCCGCCACGTGTCGACCGGCTGACCGTCCTTGCGCAGCAGCACCGGGTCGTCATCGTCGTCGTCCTCGACCAGGTAGTCGTCGAGCGAGAGTTCCGTCATCCTTTCGATGTACCCCAAGCCCCGGCATTTGACCACTGCCGGGGCCTGAACAGCGGGCAACGAACAAGATCACTGGTACCCGCGGATCTCCTTGAACGCCGCCGGCAGTGAGGCCGTGCGGGCGTCGAAGGTGCGCCCGCCGGTGAGGTCGGCGATCTGCTGCATCTCGGCGACGTTGCCCTCGCCGAAGAGGATCGTGAACACGGGCACCTTGGCCAGCTGCGGCACCCGCGACCTGAACGCGTCCAGGCGCGAACCCGCGGTGACCTCGCCGTCGGTGAGCAGCACGATCGACGTGAACCGGTCCGGGTCGTCCTTGGCGAGGGCCGCCGCCTGGTCGTAGGCGGTGAACAGGGCGTCGTAGATCGCGGTGTCCCCGGACACCTTCAGCCCGGCGGCGTAGCCCCGGATCTGATCCAGCGTCGGCTGGAAGTTGTCCTCGGGCACGTCGAACCGGCTCACCTGGCCGGGCTTCGTGCTGAACGGGATCATGAGCACCTGCTCGCGGCCGTTGAACCGGCTGAACTGCCCGGACAGGCTGGTGTCGGCGCCGGTGAGGCCGATGAGCGCGTTCTTGAGGCCCTCGATGCGCTCGCCCTTCATCGAGCCGGACAGGTCCAGCACGTAGATCGTGCGCGCGGGCTTGCGCAGGTCGTCGCCGAACGCCCCGATGAGCGCGTTGGCCGCCTCCAGCTTGCCGGGGAAGGGCAGCTCGGGCAGGCTTCCGCCACCCTTGGGGCCGAACTCGGGAGCCAGAGCCAGATTCGGTACGGCGGGCCGCCGCCACGTGCGCGCCATGATCTCCTGCTGCACGCTCGGCCGGCGCAGGTAGTCGGCGATCGCCGCGTAGTTCGTCTTCGTCTGCTCGGGCACTCCCGCCAGCAGCGTCAGCGGGTAGTCGGCGGTGACGGCGCCGTCGGACGGGTACACCACGGAAAGCTTCTCGGGAAGCTTGCCGGAGGCGTTGAGCGACAGGATCACCGACTCGTAGTTGACGAGCCCGTCGACGGCATGGTCGTTCTTCTCCACGGCGTTCTTGGTGAACGCGTCGGCCAGCCAGCCCGACGAGCCCGCGGTGAGGTTCTGCCCGGCGAAGAAGGCCCGCAGGCGCGGGGTGAGCGGGGCGATCTGCTCGGTGCCCAGGGCCGCGCCGGTGCCGGACAGGGCCGCGGCGACCCCGACGAGCGCGGAGAAGCCCGAGTTCGAGCTGGCCGGGTTCGTCATGCCGTAGGTGAACTTGTGCTCGCCCGCGGCGACCGCGATCTCCGACCAGGTCGGGCGGTGCTCGACCCAGCCCAGCTGCTTGGCGACGGACTCGCGCAGGCCGAGTACGACCGGCGAGGTCGCGACCTTGGTGGCGGTGCCGATCTTGTCCCCGGCGCCGGGGTGCAGCTGGAGGTACCGGTTGCTGGCGAACCAGATCGCGTCGTAGCTCTTGGCGGCGTTGCCCGACACCACGTTCTCGACGCCGTCGAGGGTGCCGGTGGCCTGGAGCTTCACCTCGACCCCGGTGGCCTGGCGGGCCTTGTCGAGGATCGGCTGGAGGTCGGCGAGCTCGCTGCCGGCGAGGACGCGCAGGGTGCCGGAGCCCTTGAGGAACGGGCCCTCGCTGGCCGCCGGTTCGGACCCCTTCGGCTTGCTGGTGCACGCGCCGAGCAGGAGCACACCAGCCAGGGCCGCGACGCCGAGCCTCCTCATGCCATTTTCTCCTCAAGCCGAGCCAGCAGGCTGTGCTGGGTGTCGTAGTCGGGGTCGGGCACGGCGCCGGCGATGGAGTCCGGCAGGGCGGCGTCTCCGGGCCGTACCTTGGCAAAAACCGGCGCGGTCAGCGTGCTGTCCGCGGTCCGGAAGCCGTGCTTGGCCGCCAGGCGCTGCAGCTCCTGGTCGCTCGCCAGGAGCTTGGCCACCGTGACGCCGTCCGCGCTCAGCGGCACGATCGTGTGCTCGCACATGAGGGTCGGCGTGGGGTACAGCACCGTCTGCCCGTTGGCGAGCCCCTGGTTGACCGCGTGGTCGACGAACTGGGCCTCGTAGATGAGCACCATCGGCGCGAAGTCGGTCCCGCGGCGCAGGTAGCTCTCGAACGGCTCCTCGCTCGTGGTGTCCACGGCGCCCTGGTCGGTGAAGAGCTTCGCGACGGCGCCGAGGTCCCCGCCGGTGACCTTGTCGAGCAGCGCGGCGAACATCGCCGCGGAGTTGGAGTCCTCCGGCCGCGTGGTGGCCACGAGCACGTTCTGCGCGACGGGCCGCGTCGTGTTGCCGGGGATGTCGGTCCACTTCAGGTTGCGGCGGTTCGCGTCGACCAGCGCCTTGAGGTCCAGCCGCCAGACCTGGGCGCTGTCGCGCTGGGCCAGCTTGGCGCTGCCCAGCAGGTCCACGATCGGCTGGAAGGTCGCGACGGCCAGCGGGGAGGAGAACACCACGACGTTCTCGCCCTTGGGGTCGGCGTGCCGGCGCACCTCCTCGGCGGCGGCCTTGCTGCTGGGGAAGGCGAAGTCGTACCCCGTCGTGCGCGTGACCATCTGCCGGGACCCGGACGCGTCGGCGCGCACCGCCCAGCCGTGCCGGGCCAGGGCCGCCTTCACCGCGGGGTCGTCGAAGAACGGCTTCTTCTCGGAGCCGACGATCGCGGTGAGCTGCTTGACGTCGCCCCCGCCGGGCCCCTCGCCGCGGCCGAGCAGGTGCCCGGCGACGGCGCCGGCGACGACCAGCACGAGCGCCAGGACGATCAGGGGTCCGGTCCGTTTCACGCCCCGATCCTGCCCTATTCGGTCAAGCTTCGTCCGTCAATGTCCTGTTCAGCCGGCGTTCATTTCGTCCACAGTGGAGCACCGCCGTGTCGGCCGCATCACCCTGCGTCGCGAAGTGCGTGGAATGCTTCATCCGAACGGCCGAGCCTCGCCGCCGACCGGCTGGCCAGGGCCTTAATCCGCCTTGCTCGATGTCATACTGCCCGTCGGTCAGGGGGAGGGTGGCGCGGATGGGACGGCATCAGACGACGGGCGGCCCGCTCGGCGTGGTCCTGCGCGGGCTGGTGCTGCTGCTCGCCGTCGGGCTCCTCGGCGGCGCCGGCTGGTACGTGCTGCACGACAAGTCCGCCGGCGAC
The DNA here is from genome assembly GCF_040300725.1 of Dactylosporangium sp. NPDC000244. Classification (NCBI taxonomy): domain Bacteria; kingdom Bacillati; phylum Actinomycetota; class Actinomycetes; order Micromonosporales; family Micromonosporaceae; genus Dactylosporangium; species Dactylosporangium sp. NPDC000244. The sequence continues at coordinate 129,808 of NZ_JBEPEH010000012.1, read as the reverse complement.
GACGGCAGCCAGTGCCCGACCACGCTGCGGGTCGTGACCGCGTCCTCGTTCTCCACCGTCGTCTCCGCGGCCGGCCGGACCCTGCGCGCCGGCAAGGACTGCATCCAGCTCGACGTCACCACCGCCGACGGGCGCCCCGCGGCCGGCCAACTCGCCCAGGTCAACGCCGACGTGTGGATCCCCGACGACGCCAGCTGGGCCACGATCGCGGCGCCCGGGCTCCTCGCCGCCACGGCCAAGGACAGCCCCGCGCCGACGCTCGCGACCTCGCCGATCTTCATGGTCACCGACGAGGCCACCGCGGCGAAGATCAAGGGCGGGCAGGACGGCGGCTGGCTGGCCCTCGCCGAGCTGCTCGACGCGAAGTCGTCCGGCGTGCGCCTGGTCGTGCGCGACCCGTCGCTGTCCGGCGACGGCCTGGTCGCGGCCGGGGCCGTGGGCGAGGCGGTCTGGCTCAAGGAGGGCATGGACGCCTCCTCGCTCGCGCTGAACACCACCCTGGCGGTGACCCGCACCGTGACCCACGACCTGGCCGCGACCCCGGACGAGGCGGGCGAGGTCGGGCTGGTTCCGGAGTACGCGCTGCTGCCCATCATGAACCTCGCGCGGACCCGCACCTATCTGGCCGGGGCGGACCATACGGCGCTCATGCGGTACACCTGGCTGCCCATCGCCGCCGCGGCCCGTGACCCGAAGCGCGCCGCGGCCCTCAAGCGCCTCCTCGACAGCTTCGGCAGCACCGACGTGCGCCAGGCCGTCAACGCCGCGGGCCTGCGCGGCCCCGGTCAGGTCCGCCCGCCCTTCGAGGGCGGATCCGCCCTGCCCGAGCCGACCGCGCCGCCGTTCGACGTGCTGGCCGCCCACCACGTGCAGCACGTCTTCGCGACCTGGGACCCCGAGGACCGCCGCAGCAACCTGCTCATCGCCGTGGACATGGCCGGCTCGGGCAACGGCGCGAGCCCGGCCGGCTCCCCGCCGGGCAAGCAGGCCCCGATCGACGTGCTCAAGGCCGGCTGCCGCGTGGTCGGCGACCTCATGCCGGTCGGCTCCCGCCTGGGCCTGTGGGAGATCAGCCCCGGCCAGCCCGGCGGCTACCGCAAGCTGCTGCCGTCGGACCGCCTGGACGACACGTCGAAGGCCGCCTTCACCCGCTCCGTGAACACCCTGACCACGCACAAGGCCGGCCCGGGCCTGCTGGACACGATCGTCGCGGCGTACCAGTCCGTGCGCGACGACTGGCACGACGACATGTTCAACCAGGTCTTCATCCTGACCGACGACGCGAACAAGGACAGCGCGAACGCGGCCGCGGTGTCGGCGATGGTCGAGAAGCTCAAAGGACTCCAGGACCGCGAGCGCCCGGTCACGATCAGCGTGGTCGTGCTCGGCAAGAAGGACGCCGCGGACCGTCTGAAGACCGCGCTGCAGCCGCTGGGCGCGTACGTCGACAACGCCCAGCAGGTCGACGACGTACAGGCGGCGTTCATCCACGTCGTGGCGGGCGGCCTGCACGAATAGCCCGGCCACGTTGACGCCCTTTGATAGGAAGGGGCAACGTCGGCGAGCGTGCCGCCCCGGGGATCGGCGGCGCCGCTCGCGACGCGGGAGGGGCCCCGCGGCGCGCGCCGGTGGACATCCACCGGCAACGGGGGCGCGCCGCGGGCCACTACGCACTCCGCGCTCGGCCCGCCGCCTACCGCCAGGACCCGCAGATCAGCGGCGCGGTCCCGGCAGCGGCGCGGCCGATGCTCCTGACGGACGCACCCGACCTCGACGCGACCTGCGTCGGCGGGTTGGCGTCGCTCGGCGGGCCGACCAGCCCGCCGCCGCGGCGACGGTTGCTCGGCGGTCAGGAGGGCGTGGTCGGGGAGTCCAGCCAGGCGTTGATCAGGGACGTGAAGTCGCGGCCGGTCTGGCGGTTCACGAACGCGATGAAGTCCGCTCGCGACTTCGCCGTGCCCGCGTTCGACGACGCCCATGCCCGGCCCAGGGCGAAGAAGCGCTCGTCGCCGAGGGCCTTGTGCAGCTGCCGCAGCATCAGGGCCGGGCACACGTAGACGTTGTTCTCGGCGAAGCTGTCCGCTCGCGGGTGGCCCGGCGGGCCGATGCGCCCGCGCAGGTCGGCGTCGGCGGAGCGGGCCGCCTGTTCCCAGCGGGCCATCGCCACCGGGTCGGACTGAGTGCGGTACAGCTGCTCGACGTAACTGGCCCAGCCCTCGTTCAGCCACACGTCCTGCCAGGTCGACGGGCCGACCGCGTCGCCGAACCACTGGTGGGCGAGCTCGTGGACCAGCACATCGGGGGCGCCGGTGCCGTGGGCGACGTCGGCGCCGACGGTCATCATCTGCTGGGTCTCCATCGCCGACTGCGACGGGACGAGGACCACGCCGGTCGAGGGGAACGGGTACGGGCCGAAGCGGGTCTCGAGCCACTGGACGTACGCCGGGAGCTGCCGCAGCGCCTCGAGCTGGCCGGCGTTGTCGGAGGGGCGGGTCCACAGGGTGATCGGGAGGTTGTTCGGGCCCTTGAGCTCGGTCTTCGTGTACTGGCCGACCGCCAGCGTGGTCAGGTAGGACGCGACAGGCGTGGCCGAGGTGTAGCGGAAGGTGGTGCCCGAGACCGGGCCGGGCGTGCCGCTCGCGACGGCCGACCAGCCCTGCGGGACCGTGACGGCGATGTCGTACAGCGCCTTGTCCGACGGCTGGTCGTTCGCCGGGTACCAGGTGCTGGCCCCGTACGGCTCCTGCATCGTCCACAGCTCGCCGCCCGGGGTCACCGTCAGGCCGAGCGGCTCCACGTCCCCGCGGTGCGAGGGCATCGCGACGGTCGTGGGAGTCCCGCTGTACCCCACCGCCAGCGTCGCCACCGCCCCCGCCGGCAGCGCCTTGTCGACGACGAGATCGCCGTCCGCGACCCGGCCCGTCGCGGTCGCTCCGTCGATGCTGATGGAGCTCAGGGTGTACGCGCTGGAGAAGTCGAGCCTGACCGAGTCCACGGCGTGCACGGCGCGGACGCGGATCGTGGCGGTGCCGGTGAGCGTGCGCGGCCCGGGTGCCCAGGTCAGGGCCAGGTCATAGTGCAGGACGTCGAGCGCGGGGTTGCCGTAGGCCGGGTAGATCGGGTCGGCCACCGGCGACGAGGTGCCGTCGCGGTTGCTGTGGTCCTGCACGGTGGCGCTCGGGCTGGTGATGGGCAGGCCCTGGGCGCGCGGCGGCTGGGGCGTGCAGCCGGTGACCAGCAGCACGGCCGCCGTCAGCACCCCAAGCGCGCGTCGCACCCGACGAAGACTAGCCGCAGCCGAGGGCGGTGCGGAGGGTCGCGAGGTTGGAGTGCATGGCCGTGAGGTACGTCTCGCCGTCCTCCACGCCCTCGATCGGGTCGAGCACGGCCGCCCGGGCGCCGATCTCGCGGGCCACGGTCTCCGAGAGCTTCGGGCTGACCAGCGACTCGAAGAAGATCGTGGTGACGCCGCGCTCCTTCGCCAGCCGGGCCACGTCCCGCACGCGCTGCGGTCCCGGCTCCTCGTCCGGGTTCAGGCCGGTGACGGGGACCTGGGTGAGCCCGTAGCGCGCGGTGAGATAGCCGAACGCCTCGTGACTGGTGACCACGTCGTGCCGGACGCAGTTCGCCAGTCCGCGGCTGTACTCCCCGTCAAGCTCCCGCAGCCTGCCCTCCAGCCCGGCGGCGCGCTCCCGGAACTCGGCGGCGTGGGCGGGGTCGGCCTCGGCGAGGCGGTCCGCGACCTTGCCGGCGATGGTGGCCAGCCGCATCGGGTCGAGCCACACGTGCGGGTCGGCACCGTGCAGGGCGGCGACGGTGGACACGTCGAACGTCTTGGCCTTCTTCTGCAGGTCGGCGCCCTCGTCGACGGCGGGCTGGAAACCTCGCAGGTACAGCACCAGGTCCGCGTCCTCGAGCGCCGCGAGCTGGCTCGGCTGCAGCTCGAGGTCGTGCGGCTCGGCCCCGGCCCGGGTCAGGTTCTCCACGGCGACGCGGTCGCCGCCGATCTCCTCGGCGACGAACTGCAGCGGATAGAACCCGGCCACGACCCGCACCCGGCCGTCGTCGGGCTGCTCGTGCACGGCGCATCCGGCGAGCGAGACGAGGGCCGCGCAGAGCACTGCCGACGCCCTCCACCGCATGCCCCAAGTCTCCCGGGGATGACAACCATTGTCAAAAACGCATGGATTCGGCCGCGCGTCCCGGCACGTCCCGGCACGTCCCGGCTCAGTCGCGGCGATGCGCTTCCACGCGGGCCGCCATGAGGCTGGCCGCAGGCCGTCGCGAGTCCGGGCCGCAAGTAGGGCGCCCACACAGGCCGTCACAAGCCCGGCCACGGGCCGGGCGGCGTCCGCGCGCAGGCCACCGCGAACCCGGCCGCAAGCCGAGCGCCCGCGCGCAGGCCATCGCGGGCCGGGCGTGGGCTGGGCGTGGGCTGGGCGTCCGCGCACAGGCCACCGCGAACCCGGCCGCAAGCCGGGCGCCTGCGCGCGAGGCGGCCCGCCGCACGCCGACGCGGACGATCACCGCTCCGGCGCCAATCAATCCCCGCTGCCCCGGTCCGGCCGCCTGCGAGGCGCCCTCACGGAGGGCGACATCGACGCCAAGAGGCCGCCCGCACCGCCCGCGCGAGGGCGGAGGAGCGGGCGGCCCGCAAATGGCCGCAGCAAATTGCACTGATGTCGGATTTATACCCTGGCGGGTGATAAATCCGAGCATGTCGTGGCGCGAAGCGCCCGACATGTCGGGAAAACCCCCCGCGTCAGAGCAGCTCGCGCAGCGCCTCAACCAGCAGCCAAACGCCGAAGATCGCGAACAGCGCCGCGGCCCCGTACTTGATGGCCTTCTCCGGCAGGTGGCGCCCCAACTGCCGGCCGACCACGATCGCCAGGGCGTCCGCGGCGACCATGCCGACCGTCGAGCCGATCCAGGTGCCGAGCCAGCCGTGCTGGGTGGCGAGCGTGATCGTGGCCAGCATCGTCTTGTCGCCCAGCTCGGCCAGGAAGAAGGACACGCCCACGGCGATGATCGCGGAGCGGGTGGTGCGCTCGGCCTTGCCGCGCTCCTCCTCCGTCAGCCTGTCGCCGCGCAGGGTCCAGGCGCCGAAGGCGAAGAACGCCAGCGCGGCCACGAGCGAGATCCAGGCGGTCGGCAGGGCGGCCCCGAGGCCGTAGCCGACGGCGACGGAGACGAGGTGGACGACCGCCGTGGCGATGGTGATGCCGATGAGCACCGGCACGGTGCGGAAGCGGGTGGCGAACGTCAGCGCCATCAGCTGGGACTTGTCGCCGAGTTCGGCGACGAAGATGACGCCGAAGCTGATGGCGAGGGCGGAGAGGAACGCGCTCAAGGTGGAACCCTTCCCGGGACGGACCGGGAGGCGAGGGCGGACGACCTCGACCCGGCCGTCCGACTTGTGAAAACACAGCCGACAGCGAGGCCGAAAGTCTCGTCCGCTTCCGAGAACGGAAGCCGCACGGCCGGGCCTGAAACTTCCAGCGCCAGTATGTCGACCGGGCAGTTGAGGACTACTCCCCTTCGTTCACCCTCACCTTAGCGGAAACGCCCGGCCCCGCACGACGTGATCACCGGCACGTCGTGCGGGGCCGTGGCGCGCTACTTGCGCTTTGAGGGCTTCGTGATGCGGTCGGTGCCGACCTTGTCCCGCAGGACCTCCGGGACCAGCACCGAGCCGTCGGGCTGCTGGAACTGCTCGAGGATCGCGGGGACGAGCCGGCTGGTCGCCAGCGCGGAGCCGTTGAGCGTGTGCACGAACTTGTTGTTCTTGGAGCCCGGCACGCGGTAGCGGATGCCGGCCCGGCGGGCCTGGTAGTCGCCGGCCCAGGAGACCGAGGAGATCTCCTTGTACTTGCCGGTGCTGGGCATCCAGACCTCGATGTCGATGGTCTTGCGCATCGAGGCGCTGGCGTCGCCGGCCGCCAGCAGCGAGCGGCGGAAGTGCAGGCCCAGGTCGCGCACCAGGCCCTCGGCGTAGTCGACCATCTCCTCGAGGGTCTTCTCGCCGTCCTCCTGGCTGGTGAACTGGAAGATCTCGACCTTGTTGAACTGGTGGCCGCGGACCGTGCCGCGCTCGTCGGAGTGCGAGCCGGCCTTCTCGCTGCGGTAGCAGGGGGTGTACGCGTACACCCGGTGCGGCAGGCTGTCGGTCTCGAAGATCTCGTTCTGGTAGGCGCCCAGGATCGCCGTCTCCGAGGTGGGCAGCAGGAACCGGCCCCGCTCGCCCTCCTCCCCGGCGATGTGGAAGACCTCGTCGTAGAACTTCGGGAACTGCCCGGCGGCGTAGCCGGCCGAGTCGAGCAGCAGGTGCGGCGGGAGCATGAACTGGTAGCCGGCCGCGAAGTGCCGGTCGATGAACCAGTTCACCAGCGCGAACTCCAGCCGGGCGCCCCAGCCGGTGTAGATCCAGAAGCCGGAGCCGCCGAGCTTCACGCCGCGCTCGTAGTCCACGAGCCCGAGGTCGCTGGAGAGCTGGACGTGGTCGCGCAGGTTCTCGATCACCGGCGCCTCGCCGTAGACCTGCACGACCTGGTTGGCCTCCTTGCCGCCGGCCACCACGTCGTCGGCGGGGAGGTTCGGCAGCACGCTCATCGCGCTGTCGAGGTCGCGCTGGGTCTGGGCCAGGCGCTCCTCGAGCTCGGCGAGGGCGGCCTTGGCGTCGCGGGCGCCCGCCTCGATGGCCTGGCCGGCGGCCTTGGCCGCGGCGAACGCGCGCGCCTCCTCCTTGCGCCGGGCCCGCTCGGCGTCGATCTCGCCGATGAGCTCGCGCCGCTGCTTGTCGAGGTCGGCGATCGCACTCAGCGCGCGGGACACCTCGGACGGCTCGAGCCTCTTGGACAGTCCGGCCTCGACGGAGGCCCGGTCCTTGCGAATCAAGTCGATGTCGAGCATGCTGCCGCGCACCTTCGCTTCGATTTGGGAGAAAACCCGGACGCTCAGGATGCTACCGGGCGGCCCGCAGCCATTTTCTCCACCGCGCCCATTACCAGGTCGATGCCGAAGGAGTAGTACCGCTCGAGGTCCGGCAGGGACCGGTAGCTGTCGGCGAGGCGGACCATGTGCGGGAACTGCTGCGGGGGCAGGCCCTCCAGGTGCAGCCGCTGCCGCCGGAGCCACTCGTCGACCTGGTCCGGGGGCACCGCCAGGGGGCAGCCGGGCTGGGCCTGCACCAGGCCGATCGCCGCGTGCAGCAGGTAGGAGGCGACCCAGTACGCCTCTTCGAGGGTGAACCCGGCCCGCTCCAGCAGCCCGAGCGCGTCGTCGGTGGCCCTCGTGAAGCCCTCGACCTGCTGCTTGTCGGCCGCGTGCAGCAGGTCGGGCAGGCACGGGTGGGCCCGCATGGCGCGCACCAGCGCCTCGACCATCGCGCGTAGCTGGTCGGGCCAGGGGTCGGTCGCGTGGCGGTCGGCGCGCACCTCGGCCAGAACGTGGTCGATCAGGCCGAGCAGCAGCTCGTCCTTGTTCTTGAAGTGCCAGTACAGCGCCATCGGGGTGACGCCGAGCTCCTGGGCGAGCCGGCGGATGGTGATGGCCTCGAGGCCGTCGGTGTCGCCGATGCGCAGGGCGCGCTCGGCGACGGCGGACTTCGTGAGGCGCTCGGCGGAGGTCTTGGGCGGCACTTGACAACTGTACAACGTATGGGTTCTCCTCTACAACGTACATGTACGACGTACAGGTACACCGTATAGGGGGAGCACATCACCATGAGAAATCGCTGGCTGGCCCTGGTCGCCGTGGCCCTGGGCACCTTCATGACCTACCTGGACAACAACGTCGTCAACGTGGCGCTCCCGTCGATCCAGCGCGACCTGCACCTGAGCATCTCGGGGCTGGAGTGGATCGCGAGCGCGTATATCCTGGTCTTCGCCGGCCTGCTGCTGGTCGGCGGGCGCGTCGCCGACGTGTTCGGCATGCGCGGCATGTTCTTCATCGGCCTGGGCGTCTTCACGGTCGCCTCCGTCGCCGCGGGCCTGGCCGGCAGCCAGGAGATCCTGATCGGGGCCCGGGCCCTGCAGGGCGTCGGCGCGGCCCTGCTGACCCCGACGGCCCTGGCCCTGCTCACCGAGCTGTTCCCGGACCCGAAGGAGCGCGGGGCGGCGGTCGGCATCTGGGGCGGCGTGGGCGCCCTGGCCCTCGCGATCGGGCCGCTGACCGGCGGATTCCTCAGCCAGCACGCCTCCTGGGGCTGGATCTTCCTCATCAACGCCCCGATCGGCGTGGCCACGGCCGTGCTCGGCGCGCTGACGCTGCCCGCGGGCCGGCGCAGCGCCGACCGCAGCCTCGACCTGCCCGGCCTGGCCACGAGCGCCCTGGCCCTCTTCGCGCTGACCTACGCGCTCATCGAGGGCGAGTCGAGGGGCTGGGGCTCCGGCACCATCCTCGGCGCGTTCGCGCTGGCCGCGTTCGCCGCGATCGGGTTCGTCGTGATCGAGCTGCGCACCGAGCACCCGATGGTCGACCTCAAGTTCTTCCGGATGCGGGTCTTCAGCGGCGGCCTCGCCACCATGGGCCTCTGGGCGTTCGGCGTCTTCGGCATCTACTTCTTCACCGCGATCTTCCTGCAGAACGTCCTCGGGTTCTCCCCGACCGAAGCCGGCTCGGCGTTCGTCCCGATGGCGCTCGTCATGGCGGTCATGGCCACCGTCGCGCCCCGGCTCGAGGCGCGCTTCGGCGCCGGGCCCACGGTCGCGGCCGGCATGGCGCTGATGGCGGCCGGGGTCGGCGCGCTCGCGACCGTCGGCGAGGGCGCCGGGTACACCGACCTGCTCCCCTGGTTCCTGGTGTTCGGCCTCGGCGGCGGCCTGCTGGTCCCGCTCAACAACGTGATCCTGGGCGCGCTGCCCCAGGGCCGGGCCGGGATCGCCTCGGGCATGCTCAACGTGTCGCGCGAGGTCTTCGGCCTGCTCGGCATCACGATCCTCGGCGCGATCCTGTCCAACCGGCAGGGCGCGGCGAGCGGCGAGCCGCTGCACCGGTTCCTGGCCGGCTACCAGTTCTCGCTGGTCGTGGCCGCCGCGCTGGTCGCCGCCGGGGTGCCGATCGCGCTGGTGATGCTGCGGCGCATCACGACTCCGCGGACGCCGGCGGCCGTGGCCCCGGAGCCGGAGCTCCAGCCCGTCTGAGCGAGGCCGGAGGAGCATCCAGGGCGCAGTGCCGCAAGGGGTGCTCCTCTGGCGGCCGCGGCTCGGCCCGGGGGTTGCGGATGCTCACCGCGGCCAGGCCGCCGGCGAGCACGCACAGCGCCGCGCAGATCAGCACGGCCCGGTGGAAGCCCGCGGACAGCAGGTCGGGCGAGGCGTAGGCGGCCGCGGTGATGCCCGCGGCGGCCGGGAGCACCGCGACGGCGACGAGACCGGCCGCCCGGGCGACGTCGTTGTTCACCGCCGAGGCCATCCCGGCGTGGGTGGCCGGCGCCGAGGACAGCGCCGTGGAGGTCAGCGGGGCGACGGTGATGGACAGACCCAGACCCAGCACCAGTACCGCCGGCAGCACCTCGGTCAGGTACGAGCCCCCGGCGTCGATGCGGGCGTACAGCGCCATCCCGGCCCCGGCGACGACCGGCCCGAGGCTCATCTGCAGCCGCGGCCCGATCCGCGCGGCGAGGGCGCCCGAGCGCGAGGACAGCAGCAGCATCACGACCGTCAGCGGCAGCAGGGAGACGCCGGCCTCCAGCGGGGAGTACCCGGCGACCTGCTGCAGCTGGATCGGCAGCAGGAACAGGGCGCCGCCGAGCGCGCCGTAGAGGATGAACGTCACCACGTTGGTCGCGGTGAACTGGGCGGAGCCGAACAGCCCGAGCGGCAGCATCGGATGCTCGAGCCGGGTCTGCCGCCAGAGGAACCCGGCCACGAGCAGGGCCCCGGCGACCAGGGCGGCGAGGACGGGCGCGCTGGTCCAGCCGAGGGCCTGGCCCTCGATGAGCCCGTAGGTGACGCCGATGAGCCCGGCGGTGATGAGCGCCCCGGAGACCAGGTCGACCCGGCCGCTCGCCTCCTCGTCGCGGGACTCGGGGACGTGGCGCCAGGTGAGGTACACCACCGCCGCCGCGATCGGCACGTTGATCGCGAAGATGAGCCGCCACGACGAGGAGCCGAGGCCGACGAGCCAGCCGCCGAGGAAGGGCCCGATCGCCGTGGCCACGCCGCCGAGCCCCGACCACGCGCCGATCGCCCGGCTGCGGTCCTCGGGCCGGAACGACGCCTGCAGGATCGCAAGGCTGCCCGGCGTGAGCAGGGCCGCGCCGACGCCCTGCAGCGCCCGGGCGGCGACGAGCGTCCACCCGTCCGGCGCGATCCCGCAGAGCACGGACGCGGCCGCGAACCAGACCACGCCGAAGGTGAAGACCCGCCGCCGGCCGTACCGGTCGCCGAGCGCGCCCGCGAGCAGCAGCAGCCCGGCCAGGGTCAGCGTGTAGGCGGTGACCACCCACTGCAGCACCTGCAGGCCGGTGTCGAAGGAGCGCCCGATCGCGGGCAGGGCGATGCCGACGACGGTCGCGTCGATGGAGGCGATGCCGGAGCCGAGGATGGTGGCGGTGAGCACCCAGCGGCCGGTGGGGCTGGCGAACGCGAGGCGCTCGTCCGCGGTGGCGGTCATGCGCCCAACCTAGACCGTCGCACCCGGTACGGTCTTGCGCCACGGACGCCGGTGCGCCCAGTCTGGCTCGGCGAGGCTTCGCTGATGCCGACCCAGACCGGGCGTTCCTGGCGGGAGCGACGGTCCGCCGGTGACGCGGGCCCGAGCCATGAATCCCGGCGGCACCTGTCAGTTGCGCAGGCCCTTGACCCTGACCTTGAACGACATCGCGGGGCCCGGGGTCGGGGCGGTCTTCGTCGCCAGGGTGTAGTCCGGCGACTCGAGCTCCAGGTCGAGGCGGTGGAACAGCCGGGCCATCGACAGGGCCATCTGGACGTCGGCGAAGCTCTTGCCGAGGCAGGTGTGGGGCCCGCGGCCGTACGGCGAGTACGCCCCCGGCCGCAGGTGCTCGGCCCGCGGCTTCTCGTAGCGGGTGATGTCGAACGTGTGCGGCTCCCGGAAGTACTCCTCCATGAAGTGCGGGACGGTGGTGCCGATGTAGACCGTCTCGCCCTCCCGCACGGTGTGCCCGGCGAAGGAGAAGTCGCGGGTCGCGGTGCGGATCAGGGTGACCGCGACCGGATACATCCGCATGGTCTCCATCAGCGCGTACCGCGTCGCGGGCAGCCGCCGCACGTCCTCGTCGGCGATCGGGCCGCCGGCGAACAGGGCGTCGGCCTCGGCCTGGATCCGCGCGAGGACCTCGGGGTGCTTGAGCACCGCGTAGACGAACGCCGCCGTCGTGTTGGCCACGGTGTCCAGGCCGGCCACGTAGGGCCCGGTGAGCGTGAGCACCAGGTCCTCGGCCGGCACCAGGTGGGGCCGGTTGAGGTGGGCGTCCATGAGGTCCTCGACGAGGTTGCGCTCGCCCTCGGGGGTCTGCCCGTGGCGCGCCTTGAGGTCGGCCGCCATCTGCTCGCCGAGCTCGAAGACCCGCGCCTTCGCCTTGCGGTACTTCGGGTTGCGCAGCAGGATGCGCGGGCGCTGGCGGGTGACGAGGACGTTGAGCACGTAGAGCGTCAGCAGCCGGATGTCGGGTACGTACTCGCGCGGCGCGGCCCCGGTGAGCAGCTCGCCGAGCTGCTCGGTGACGAGGTACTGCATGCCCTGCACGACGGGCACGGTCGTGCCCGGGCGCCAGTCGCGCTCGAGCACCCGGTCGGTGATGTCGAGCAGCTCGGGGCCGCGGCCCTTGATGGCGTCGCGGGAGTAGCCGCGGCGCATGAGCTCGCGCAGCTCCTTGTGGCTCTCGCCGTCCTCGCCGGTGATGGTCCGGGTGGCGCCGTACTCGTCGATCATCCCCTGCCAGAACTCCCGGGAGCGCAGGCACTCGCGGCCCTCGCGGGAGTTCATGAACTCGGCGGCCTCGGCGCCGGCGAGGACGGTGCGGGACTTGCCGAGCAGCTTCATCCGGAAGACCGGGCCGTGCTCGCGGTATGCCTTCACGAGGAAGGCCGCGGGGTCCTTGCCCATCTCGAGGGCGCTGCCGAGGATGGGCACGCCCTTCACCGTCGGCGTCGGCTTGACCGGCGCCTCCTCCGCGATCGTCATTTGATCGAGGGTATCGAATGTGACTGCGTTTCGATGCCCTGGACGTTACTGATCCGTGACGAACGACTACCTGTTATGGTCGGCCTGCGGGCCGAGAGGCGCTGCGACGGGTGCCGTGCATCCGCCACGCTCGGACCGCCCCGCGGACACGAAGGGCGCCTCCGACGCGGAGGGCACATCCCCATGCGCGACCTCACCGAGTTCGTGGCCGGCCTGCCCAAGGTCGAGCTCCACGTGCACCACGTCGGCTCCGCCGCCCCGGCCACGGTGGCCCGCCTGGCCGAGCGCCACGCCGGCAGCACCCCCGTCCCCGCCGACGCGCAGCTGCTGGCCGAATACTTCACGTTCACCGACTTCGCCCACTTCATCGAGATCTACCTGTCGGTCGTCGATCTCATCCGCGACGCCGAGGATGTGGCGACGCTGACGTACGACATCGGCGTGAACCTGGCCGCGCAGAACGTCCGCTACGCCGAGCTGACCCTGACGCCGTACTCGTCGATCACCCGCGGCATCCCGGCCGAGGCGTTCTGCGAGGCGGTCGAGGACGCCCGCGCCCGCGTGGCCCGCGACCACGGCACGGAGCTGCGCTGGTGCTTCGACATCCCGGGCGAGGCCGGCATCCCCTCGGCCGACGTGACCCTGGAGACGGCGCTCAAGCACCGCCCGGACGGCCTGGTCAGCTTCGGCCTGGGCGGCCCCGAGCGCGGCGTGCCCCGCGAGTGGTTCGCGCCGCACTTCGCCCAGGCCCGCGCGGCCGGCCTGCGCAGCGTCCCGCACGCCGGCGAGTCGACGGGCCCCGAGACGATCTGGGACGCCCTGCGCCACCTCGACGCCGAGCGCATCGGCCACGGCATCGCCGCCGCGTCGGACCCCGCGCTCATGGCGCACCTGCGGGACAACGACATCGCGCTCGAGGTCTGCCCGACGTCGAACGCGTGCACCCGCTCGGTGCCGTCCCTCGCGGAGCACCCGCTGCCGGCCCTGGTGGCGGCGGGCGTGCCGGTGACCATCAACTCCGACGACCCGCCGATGTTCTCGACCACGCTCAACCAGGAGTACCTCGTCGCGGCGTCCCTGCTGGGGCTGGACGCCGACGGTGTCGCCGGCCTGGCGCGGCAGGGGGTGCGGTACTCGTTCCTCGACGACGCGCGCAAGGCCGCCCTGATCGCGGAGATCGACGCCTACACCGAGGCATTCCAGGGGTAGGCGCGCACTCCCCCGGGCCGTCACCCCCGGCGGCGGCCCGGGCCCGTCAGTGCTTGCAGGCGGCGCAGGTGCCGAAGATCTCCAGCGTGTGGCTCACGTCGGAGAAGCCGTGCTCCTCGCCGACGCGGTCCGCCCAGCGCTCCACGGCCGGGCCCAGCACCTCCACCGTGCGGCCGCAGCCGCGGCAGACGAGGTGATGGTGGTGGCGGTCACTGCAGCGACGGTAACGCGTGTCACTGCCAGGGACCTGCATCACATCGATCTCGTTGGTCTCGGCGAGCAGCTGCAGGGTGCGGTAGACGGTCGTGAGGCCCACGTTCGCGCCGCGCTCGCGCAGCATCACGTGCAGCTCCTGGGCGCTGTAGAAGCCGTCGACGTCGCCGAGCAGCGTCATCACGGCGTCGCGCTGCTTCGTGTTGCGACGGACCGGGTGCGCGTCCAAGTCGTGGGCATGGTCGTTCACCCGTAGAGCTTAGCGTAGCCTTAGTGAGTTGAACCTCCCCCGGTTTGGGCGTCCGTTCTGCGTTGCGCCAGCGGCGTAAGCAGGGGATCTCGATCACGGCCCGCAACACGGGCCGCGTAGGCTGAGGCCGAAACCAAACACTTGTACGTGTGATTCGCACACGGTGGGGGGAGCAAGGACGTGGCTCAACCGGAAGTAGCCGCAGCCTCGGGTGGAGGCGCGGCGGCGGCGCCTGACAAACTCGACGCCGCCGTATTCAAGATCGCGGGCGTGGTCGTGCTCGGCGCGATCATGTCGATCCTCGACGTGACGGTCGTCAGCGTGGCGATCCCGACGTTCATGGACAAGTTCGACGCCACCTACGCGCGCGTCGCCTGGACGATGACCGGCTACACCCTGGCCCTCGCCACCGTGATCCCGCTGTCCGGCTGGGCCGCGGACCGGTTCGGCACCAAACGGCTCTACATGCTGGCGCTGTTCCTGTTCACGGTCGGCTCCGGGCTGTGCGCCACGGCCGGCTCGATCGACCAGCTGATCGGCTACCGCGTGCTGCAGGGCCTCGGCGGCGGCATGCTGATGCCGATCGGCATGACGATCATGACGCGCGCGGCCGGCCCGCAGCGCATCGGCCGGCTCATGGCCGTGCTCGGCATCCCGATGCTGCTCGGCCCGATCGGCGGCCCGATCCTCGGCGGCTGGCTCATCGACGTGGCGAGCTGGCACTGGATCTTCCTGATCAACCTGCCGATCGGTGTCATCGCGCTCATCTACGCGCAGTTCGCGCTGCCGAAGGACAACACCGAGCCGTCGGAGTCCTTCGACTTCCTCGGCATGCTGATGCTCTCCCCCGGCCTGGCGCTGTTCCTGTTCGGCGTGTCCTCGCTGCCGGAGACCGGGACGATGAGCGCGACCAAGGTCTGGCTGCCGATGCTCATCGGCGGCCTGCTGGTGATCGGGTTCGTCTTCTACTCGTTCAAGCCCAAGCACCCGCTGCTGGACCTGCGGCTCTTCCGCAACCGCAACCTGGCGTTCGCGTCGCTCTCGCTGTTCGTCTTCATCATCGCGTTCATGGGCGCCGGCCTGCTCTTCCCGAGCTACTGGCTGCAGGTGCGCGGCGAGTCGACGCTGGACGCGGGCCTGCTCATGGCCCCGCAGGGCATCGGCGCGATGCTGACCATGCCGATCGCCGGCATGCTCGCCGACCGGATTCCGGTCGGCCGGACGGTGCCGTTCGCGATGGCCCTCATCGCCATCGGGTTCTTCTCGTTCACGCAGGTCGGGCCGGACACGTCGTTCCTGCTGCTGGAGGGCTCGCTGTTCGTGATGGGCCTGGGCATGGGCGGCACGATGATGCCGATCATGACCTCCGCGCTCAAGACGCTGACCGGCCATGAGGTCGCCCGCGGCTCGACGCTCGTGAACATCCTGCAGCAGATCGGCGGCTCGGTCGGCGGCGCGATCATGTCGGTGATCCTGACCAGCAAGACCGGCGACGCCCCGGCGGTCCCCGGCGCGACCAACCCGCAGACCGGCGGGCCGCTGAAGATCACCGACCTGGCGGTCGCCTCGCACCACGACCCGGCACTGGCGGAGAAGCTCGGCCCGGGCGGCCCGGGCCTGATCGATCAGGGCCTGCACTACCTCGCGGACTCGTTCGCCTCGACGTACTGGGTGGGCTTCATCCTGGTGCTGTGCACGTTCATCCCGATCGCCTTCCTGCCGCGCAAGAAGGAGGTCTCGCACCTGCTGGACGACCAGCCCGCGGGTGCGCCGGCGGTGATGATCCACTAGGCGGCGACGCCACCAAAAGAGCTGTGAGGCCCGCGGGCCTCACAGCTCTTTTGTGTAGTACACCCGGTGAAAGCCGGCCTCGGTCGCGCGGCGGGTCTCGCGATAGCCGCGGCGCGGGTAGTAGGCGAGGTTCTCGTGCATCGCCGCGTTGGTGTAGAGCCGGATCTCGGGGAGGCCGAGCGCGCGGGCGCGCTCCTCGGCGAAGCGCAGCAGGGCCGCGCCGACCCCGCGGCCCTGCGCCGCCGGGTGCACGGCGACCGTGTCGAGCAGCAGGTGATCCGGCATCGGCACGAGCACCAGGACCCCGACGGGGTCCGGGTCGGCCCCGAGCCAGACGTGGCCGGCCGCGATCAGCGCCGGGTAGTCGGCCGTCATCGGGGCCGGCGGGCGGCCGATCCGCGGGACGTAGCCGGCGAACGCGGCTGCCACGACGGCCTCGGTGACCGCCGCGTCGGCCGCCGTCGCGCGGACGACCGCCGTCACGCCGCCGGGACCTCCGCGAGGGAGGCGAAGACCGCCTTGCCCTCGGCCCGGGCCTGCGCGACCATCTCGTCCGCGCCCGCCGAGGGGCCGCCGATGCGCAGCACCGCGTCGCAGCGCGCCAGCAGCCGCGCCGAGATCGGGTGGAAGATCTCGTCGAACACCGCGTCGCCCACGGCCGCCGACCCGGCCCGCTCGATGAGCGGCAGCGCGAGGGCCTCGCCGGTGACCGGCAGGTGCCCGGCCCGGAAGAGCGTGACGGCGGCGTCGTTCATGGTGTCGACGTTGGCCCGCAGCTTGGCCGGGTCGTCGCCGGTGCCGGAGCGGTAGGGGCCGGCCACGAGAATCATCATGCGGGAACTCCTTCGATGAGCACGCCGGCGTCGCGCACGGCGGCGAGGGTTTCGTCGGACGGGTCGGCGTCGGTCACGAGCACGTCCGCCGCGTCCAGGGGGCCGACGCGCGCGAAGGCCTGGACGCCGAGCTTGGTCGCATCGGCCACGACGATCGTGCGACCCGCCCGGCGCAGGGCGGCCCGCTTCACCGCGGCGTCGTCGAGGTCGAACTCGGACCAGCCCAGGTCGGGGTGCACGGCGCCGATGGACATGACGAACGTGTCGAAGCGCAGCTGCTCCAGGGCGGCGAGCGCCAGCGGCCCGACGAGGCTGCGCTCCCCCGCCCGGGACTCGCCACCGATGACGAGCAGCCGGATCCCCGGCTGATCCGCCAGCCGTACGGCCGCCTGCAGGCTCAGCACCGCCACCGTCAGCGGCGCCCGGGCGGGCAGGTGCGCGGCGAGCTCGGCGGTGGTCGTGCCGGCGTCGAGCAGCACGGTGCCGCCCGGCTCGATCAGCGCGGCCGCGGCCCGCCCGAGCCGCGACTTGGCCGCGGCCGACCAGCGCTCGCGGACCGCGAACCCGGCCGACTCGGCCGGCACGCCGAGCGCGACGGCGCCGCCGCGGACCCGGCGGACCAGGCCCTGCTCCTGCAGCTGGTCGAGGTCGCGGCGCACGGTCATCTCGGAGACGCCCAGGCGCTCGGCCAGCTCGCCGAGGGTCAGGCGGCCGCTGCCGCGCACCAGGCGCAGGGTCAGGTCAAGGCGATCCGGCACAGGCACGCACGGAATCTAACAGCGATCTCTCAAATCTCACAAACGAGTGTCGGATGAACTCACAAAGCTAACGGCGACTGGCGAGCGCGGGCGGCTGGACCGGCGGCGCGTCCGGGATCTTCGGCCCCCGGCGCAGGGTGGCGTACGCGAGCAGGCCGAGCGGGATGATGATCCAGCAGGAGAGCAGGCGGTACACGAGCATCGCGGCCGCCGCGGGCCCGTGCCCGGCGCCGGCGGAGACGAGCCCGGCCAGCAGCGCGACCTCGACCACGCCGATGCCGCCCGGGCTCAGCGGCACCTGGCGGACGAGCTGCACCGTGAGGTACACCGTCGCCAGCCGCACCAGGCTCACGTCGATGTCGAACGCGGCGGCGGTCGCGGCCAGGCAGGCGAAGTCGAGACCCCAGTTGACGGTCGCGTGGACCAGGGACAGCACCCAGGAGCGGCGCGGCAACCGGCGCAGGTCGTCCCAGGTGCGCCGCACCGAGGCCTTCGATCGGGCCACCCAGCCATCGGCGCGGGCGGGCTCCTCGTCGTCGGCGAGCACCGGCGGCGGCACCGGGCGGCGCGGCGAGATCAGGAAGTCGAGCCCGAACACCATGGCGGCGATGACCAGCATCGCGATGACCAGCACGAGCGTGTCGGTGTTGCCGGTGGCGCCGCCGCGCGGGATGAGCACGACCGCGCCGTACATGAGGATGAGCGCCACCCCGGACAGCACGCCGGAGAGCACCGCGACCGCGCCGGCCGTGCGCCGGGTGGCGCCTGCCGTGCGGAACTGGCGGAACGCGAAGCCGGCCGACACCGCCGAGCCGGCGGGCAGGCTGAACGAGATCGCCGAGCGCGTGAAGGTGACGGCGATGGCCCGCGGTACCGACATCCGCACCCCGAACCCGGCGAGCAGCCGCCGCTGCTGCAGGGCGAAGTGCCGCAGCGAGGTCATCTCCGCCGCCGCGGCGAGCACCAGCCACCACGGGCCGGCGGAGCGCAGCACGCCGAGGGTCTGGCCGAAATCGGGCAGGTTCTTGCGCAGCGTGAACACCGCCACCGCGAGCACCAGCAGCAGGCCGGTGACACGCAGCGCGGTCCTGCGTCGCTTGCCCACGAGATCACGATCCCACCGGGAGGTAGCGAAACGGCGAAGATCCTCAGTTCCGTCACAGTTGCGCGCGTCACCTTCCGGGGCGTGGCCCTGCCGCGCCGGCCCGGCAGGGGCACGGGCTCACCGCCGGCTCACCGCATGGCGGCCGGCGTCCCGGGGCTGCTCCGCCTCCTCGACGGCGACCGCGACGGGGACGCGGCGCCATCATGCCGGCGGCGAGCAGCCCTGCCCCGGTCAAGATGACGGCAAGGGTCGGCGGAGGACCGCAAGATCGAGTCGGCAGCCCGCCGGCCCGGCCCGGCGCGGGGCCGGGCCGGCGGTGGGGTGGGTCAGGAGTCGTACGCCCGGAACTCCCACAGCGAGAAGCCGTACTGCGTGCCACGCTGCGTGCCGTGCATCCGGATGTAGCGGCCGGTGCCGGAGACGTTGAGCGTCTCCGTGCCGCCCTGTCCGACCGTCGTCGAGGAGATCGTCGTCCAGTGCTCGCCGTCCGGAGACATCTGGATCTCGTAGCCCTCGCCGTACGCCGTCTCCCACTGCAGGACGATCCGCTTCACGGTCTTCGTTTCGCCCAGGTCGACCTGCAGCCACTCCTGGTCGGTGTACTGGCTCGACCAGCGGGTGGTGCTGTCGCCGTCGACCGCGTAGCGCGGCTCGAAGCCGCTGACCTCGACCGACGAGCTGGTGGCCGGGCGCCCCTGGGCCAGGGAGCCGACGCGGTGCAGGACCGTGTCGACCGCCTGCAACTCGGCGACGATCGCCTCCACCTCCGGCGAGCCCTCGACGTAGCGGCCCTCGGCCAGCTCCTTGGAGTGCCGGTCGTACTGCGCCTGCAGCAGGTCGGCCCGCGGCTTGAGGTAGCCGGCCACGCAGTTGGCGACGTGCTCGCCGACCTGGTCGGCCACCGGGCAGTCGACGTTGAACGGCGCGGACTGCCCGGCCTTGACGTTGGGCACGAAGCCCTCCGCGCACGGCCGCCCCGTCGAGGCGGGAATGCAGTTGCTGTAGGCGGACCCGGCGACGAGCAGTGCGTCCGTCAGCCCCGCGCGGCCCGGCATGTCGCCCAGGGTCACCTGGTCGCCGATCAGGCGCTGGTCGCCGTACAGCAGGCCGTTGAGGATCGCGTTGCCCTCCAGAGCCTTGGGGAAGGCCACCTCCGTGTACGCCTGGATGAGCGCGAGGGTCGTGGTGAGGTTCCGGTTCGCCGTGCCCAGCGCCGTCTCCTTCTGGATCTCGTCGAGCACGATCTGGTAGTACAACAGCTGCTTGCCGTACAGCGCGGACTGCGTGCGCCGGGTCGTGTCCTGCAGGACCGGCTGGTCGACGGCGACCGATCCGGACTGCTCGATCAGCGGCTTCCAGGTGCCGGCCCAGTTGTTCGCCACCTCGTCGCGGGCGGCTGTGCACTTCTGGGTCTCGGTCTTGCGGTTGAACGTGCAGATCTGGCCGACGTACTTCTTGACCGTCACCCGCCGGATGTCCTGGGCCGGCTGGTTCGGCCAGTTCATGCGGGTGACGAACGTGACCTGCGCGCTGCCCGACAGGTCCTCGAGCGGGTCGCCTTCGGTGTCGACCCACTCGGCGGTCCAGCACGTGGAGAACGCCGGCTTGACGTCGCCCGGCATGGCCAGCGCCGCGTTGTGGTAGACGTTGGGCAGCGACGCGTTGTTGGCGTTGGCGGGCGCGCTCAGCCTCGCCCCGGTGCCGCTGCAGACCGGCACCGGGGACGTCTCGGCGATCCGGATGCCCGGCGTCTGGTCCGCCGCGCCGAAGGGGCTGTAGCGCCCCTTGCCCTCGGCGGCCCGGTCACGGATGGCCAGCAGCGCCGCCGACACGTCGCCGGTGTAGCGCTTGTAGTCCGTGACCAGGGTGTTGAACACCGGGTTGGTGGCGCCGCCGGCGGCCGGGGCGCTGAGCCCCCGGGTGGCCGTCAGGTAGTCGTTCCCGGCATCGCGGATGGCTTTGGAGCGGCTGACGTCGTACTGCCGCGCGTACGCCTGGTTCTGCAGTTGCAGGGCCATGTACGCGCGGGCGCCGAGCTGGTACACGCCCGCACTCGGCGGTGCCTGGCCCAGTTGTGGCGTGCCGGCGCGGTACACGTCCCTGGCCCGCCAGTTCAGGTACCCCACCGACCCTTCCGGCCCGTAGGTCGTCAGGACGAACTTGATGTCGGCCTTCTCGCTGAAGTGGTCCGTCCATGCCGCGAACGTCGACGACCGGGCCTTCTGGGTCGCCAGCAGGTGGAAGCGGTCCTGGACGGTCTTGTAGACCTCGTACTCCGGGAACGGCGCGTGGGCAATCTGCTCGTAGTTGACGTACGTGTTGATGTTGTTGCGTTCGAGGTCCAGCTGGCCGTCCTGCAGCGCGTGCGCGGTGAACAGGGCGAGCGTGTCGACCTTCGACTCCAGCCGCAGCAAGATCTGCTGGATGTCGCCGAGCTGGCCGCGGATCACGTCGATGTCGCCCTTCAGACGATCCAACTGGGCGACGAGGTTCGTGTACACGACCGAGAGCGCCTCCTCGATCGCATCGAAGCGCTGGTCCATCTCCTTGTGCAGGCTGGCGATGTCCGCCCGGATCACCTGCAGCTGGTCGAGGATGAGCTGGTTCGGGTTGGGACCGGAGGCGAACAGCGGCAGCACGCTCATCACCGCGCCGATGATGTTGCCGGTGAGGGCCATCGTGGAAAGCGACGTCAGCGCCTCCCCCAAGCCCAGGCCGGCGATCGTCGGCAGGTAGTTGTTGATCGCCGTCGCGATCGCCAGCCCCGACTTGCCCAGGGTCGCGACCTGCGTGCCGAGGTTGCTGTCGGCGAAGCCGGCCAGGGTGGACAGCACCAGCACCCCGGAGCCCAGCCCGTCCAGCGTCCCCTGCCGCTGGTCGGCCGCGGCGCGCGCCCGGGTGTAGTCCTCGGACTTCGGCTGGTTGCCCGGGCCGACCGGATGCTGCGCCGACGCCTCCTTCATCTGGGCGACGACGGCGTCGTTCTTCTCGCTCAGCTTCTCCATGGCCACCTGGACCTGGCGGCGGACCTCCGCCAGGTAGGCGTCCCGGTTCTGCTGGCGCGTCCGCAGCGCGTTCACGTCGACGCCCGTGGCCAGCAGCGGGTCGGCGAGCAACTGCTCCTGGCTCGCGTCGAGCCCCACGCCGGCCCGGCCGCCCATCATGGCGTTCCAGGCCGCGGTGAACGCCGCGTCCTGCTGGCCGAGGCGGGTCACCCGGCCCCAGGCGGCGCCCTGCACCCCGTACCACTGGGACAGGTACATGTTCGTCTGGTAGATGCCGGTCACCTGGTTCATGGACTGCCCGATCTGCGCGAGGCTCTCGCCGACCGTGCTCTCGAGCAGCATCCTGAGCCCGGGGGTGACGATGTCGACCCCCGGGAGTGTGACCGCGGCGGCGACGAGCTTGCTCAGCGACTCGTACGTCCCGCCGCCGTAGGGGTCGGTGATCTGCTGCGCGTCGAGGGCGTCCTTGACGCGGGTCATGTGCCGGCTGATGTCCGCGGTGGTGGCGTTCGGGTTCGCCGCGCGCCAGTCCGCCGCCGCGACCGAGATCACCAGGTCCTTGAGGCCCTGCAGGCCGGTGTCATGGGTGCGCATGTGCGCGGCGAACAGCTCGTCGCGCAGCTGCTGCTCACTCCAGTTGACGGCGGCGCCGGCCCGGGCGGCCGGCGCCAGCGTGATGCAGAGGGCGACCGCCAGCAGACCGGCGAACCGGTGCAGCCGCCGGAGGGTGATACTCACGAGACCTCCTTCGCCGTCCGCGGGGGTGCGGAACGGGCCGGGACAGTCTGGGAACCGCCACTGCGAGATGACTGGAGGTGCCGGTCAGGCCATGGTCTGGTACGGCCGCAGGAGCGCGGTGACGTCCGAGCGGCCCATCAGCCGGCCCCGTCGCGCGGCGGCGTCGAGGCGCCCGGGCGCAAGTGCCGCCTCGACCGCGGCCCGGACCGCCGGGGCGTGCAGCGGGTCGGTCCGCTCGGCGGCGAAGCCGACCTCCGCGGACATGGCGTCGACCGCCGCGAGCAGCTCCGCGGCGTCCACGGCGGGGTCGCGGCCGGGCGTGGCGGCGTCCGGGGCGAGGCCGGCCAGCGCGCCCGCGGTGGTGTGGGCGATCATCAGCCAGGACGTCCGGTCGCCGGAGTCCTCCAGCTGGGCCAGCACCGCCGCGCCGAGACCGGCCGCGACCCGGGGGCGGCCCCGCTGCTGCTCGATGCGGATCAGCGTCCAGGCGGCGGACCAGGCGACCCACTCGTGACCGCAGCGCATCGCGGTGCGCCAGGCGGTGTCGAGGTGCGCGACCGCCGTGTCCGCCCCCGTCACCAGGCTGCGCACCACGCCGAGCGACGACGACGCCTCCGCCCGCACCCAGTCCAGGCCGGTCGTCTCGGCCAGCCGTGCGCCCCGCTCGGCATCGGCCAGGGCCTGGCGTGGGTCGGCGCCCGACAGCACCGCGAAGTGCGCCGCGTAGCCGAGGCAGCGGGCCTCGATGACCGGGTCGCCGGCGCGCGCCGCCGTGTCGTGGGCGGCGGCCGTCAGCGCGTGGGCCTGGTGGAGGTCACCGCCCAGATAGCACAGGGCGCCGAGGGCGAAGCGGGCGTGGGCGACGACCGCGGGCGGCGCGCCGTCGCGGTCGGCGGCCGCCAGGAACTCCCGCAGCACCGCGGTGCCCTCGCCGATCGCTCCCCACCGGTACCAGAACCACATCAGCGCGGCCGCCAGGCGCAGCCCGGACTCGCCGTCGCCCGCGGCCCGCGCCGAGGCGAAGGCGGTGCGGAGGTTGTCGCGCTCCTGCTCCAGCCGGGCACCCCAGTAGCCGGCGCCGCCCGCGACCATCGCGCGGTCGGCCTCCTGCGCCAGCCCCACCATCCACCCCAGGTGCGCCCGCCCGGCCGCGTCCCGCTCCGCGGGGCCCTGCTGCTCGCGGGCGAACTGCCGGACCGTCTCCAGCAGCCGGTACCGCTCGGCGGGTCCGCGCACCACGAACGAGCGCTCCACCAGGTCGGCGATCCGCTCGGCCGGGCCGCTCTCGCCGGCCGGGTCGAGCCGCGCGATCAGCTCGTCCGCCGCGTCCAGGGTGAACCCGCCGGCGAACACGCTGATCGCCCGCAGCAGCCGCTGCTCCGCCGGTTCCAGCAGCGAGTACCCCCACTGCAGGGCGGCCGAAAGCGAACGGTGCCGCGCCGGGCCGCCCCGCCGGCCGTCGGCCAGCAGGCTCAGCCGGCCGGCCGCTCCCCCGCCCGGCGGGGCGGTCAGGGCGTCGGCCAGGCGGTCCAGGGGCAGCACGCGCGAGCGCGCCGCGGCGATCTCCACGGCCAGCGGAAGCCCGTCCACGGCCGCGCAGATCCGCCGGATCGCCCGCTCGTCGGCGGGGCCGGCCGACCAGCCGGGCCGGGCCGATCGCGCGCGCTGGACGAACAGCTCGGCGGCGTCGCCGGCCGGTAGTGGGGCGAGCTCCACGAGCGTCTCGCCGGGCGCCCGCAGCGGCTGGCGGGCCGTGGCGAGCACCCGCACGCCTGGGCAGAACTGCAGCAGGTTCGCCACCACCTCGGCGGCCTCGTCCGCCAGATGCTCGCAGTTGTCCACCACGAGCAGCGTCTCCCAGGCCCGCAGCACGTTCGTCAGCTGCCCGGCGTCCTCGACGCCGACGAGGCCGAGCGCCCGCGCGACCGTCGCGGCCACCAGGCTCGCGTCGCGCACGGGGGCGAGCTCGACCAGCCACGCCCCGGCCGGCGGCCGGGGCGCCGAGCGGGCCACCTCCAGCGCCAGGCGGGTCTTGCCCACACCGCCCGGGCCGACCAGGGTGACCAGCCGGTGCCCGGCGAGCAGCGCTTCGACGGCGGCGATCTCCCGCCGCCGGCCGACCAGCCCGTCCAGCGCCACCGGGAGCCGTCCGGGCGGCGACACCGCCGGCGGCTCGGCCGCTGCCGGCCCGGCGGCCTGCGGACCGCTCAGCGCCGGCGCCTGGACCAGGATCCGGGCCTCCAACCGGCGTAACCGGTCGCCGGGATCGACACCGAGTTCCTCGGCGAGCCGACGGCGCGCCGCCCGGAGGGTGGCCAGCGCGTCACCCTGCCGCCCGGCCCGGTACTGGGCGAGCGCCAGCAGCTCCCACAGCCGCTCGTCCAGGGGCGACTCCTCGATGAGGGCCGCGAGCGGCGCGATCGCCCCGGCGTGCTCGCCCAGGCCGATCGCGGCGGCCTGCCGGTCCACGTTCATGGTGGCGCGGGTCCGCTCCAGCCGGGCGGCGTGCGTGACGAGGAGCGGGGCCTCGGGCACGTCCTCGTACGGCCGGCCGCGCCACAGCGGCAGCGCCGCGTCCAGCAGGGCCGCCGCCGCGGCCGGCCGGTGCGCCACCAGGGCCGAGTGGGCGGCGGACGCCGCCCGTTCGAACCGGTCCGCGTCCACGCTCGCGTAGGGCAGCCGCAGCGCGTAGCCGGCCCCGTCGAGCACCACGCGCCGGGCGGTCGCCCGGGCCGCCCGCCCGGGCTCGAGCATCCGTCGCAGCCCGGCGATGTAGCCCTGCAGGGTGTTGCCGGCGCGGCCCGGCGGCCCGTCCGGCCAGACCTGATCGATCAGCGTGTCGACCGGGACGACCCGGCCACCGGCGCAGAGCAGCAGCGCCAGCACCGTGCGCGGCCGTGGCCCGCCCACCCGGACCTCACGGCCACCTACCCGCACCCGCATCGGCCCCAGCACCGAGACCGCCACCTCGTCGAATGCGTGCGTCACACAGACCTTCCGGTTTCCAGGATCGCGCGTCGAGCCGCCATGGTAGGCCCGGCGGACCAGGGGTCAGCATCGATGGGATGCGCCGACGGGTGGTGCGGCTCGGCGTGCCCGAGGCTCACGAATGTGACAGGCTCTGATCATGACCAGGCTTTCCAAGGTCGATCTGTCGGCCGATTTCCCGCGGGACGAGGCGGAGGATCGGCTCGTCGCGGCTCAGCAGCGGCTGCTGCGGCTGCGCCTGCTGCTGGGCGGCCAGCTCGGCGAGCACAAGATCGGGCCGCCGCTGTGCATCATCTTCGAGGGCTGGGACGCCTCCGGCAAGGGCGGGACCATCAAACGGCTCGTCGCGCCGCTCGATCCCCGCCACGTGCGCGTCGCGCAGTTCGCCGCGCCGACCTACGACGAGAAGCGGCACCACTTCCTGCAGCGGTTCTGGGCCGTCCTGCCCGGCTGGGGCGGCATGGCCGTGCTCGACCGCTCCTGGTACGGCCGGGTCCTCGTCGAGCGCGTCGAAGGCTTCGCCACCCCGAAGCAGTGGAAGCGCGCCTACGACGAGATCGCCGAGTTCGAGCGCACGCTCACCGCCGAGGGCATGATCCTCATGAAGTTCTGGATGCACGTCTCGCCCGAGGAGCAGCTGCGACGGTTCGAGGACCGCGCGAACGACCCGCTGCGGTCGTGGAAGCTCACCGACGAGGACTGGCGCAACCGCGAGCGCCGCGCGGACTACGAGGCCGCGGTCGAGGACATGCTCGACAGGACCGACCGGCCGCGCGCCCACTGGACCGTCGTGCCCGGCGACAGCAAGCGGTACGCGCGCGTCGCCGTGCTCGAGGAGGTCTGTCACACGATCGAGACGAAGCTGGCCAAGCGCGGCTACGACCTGGACGCCGCCGGCTGAAGCCGGTTTGAAAACCCCCGGACCAGGTGATGAAGTCGGGATGGACGACATCACCGCGCTCATCCTGGACGACCACGCCGCGTTCCGCCGCGGATTCGCGCGCCTCGACGACGCCGAGGGCGAGGAGCAGCTGGCCGCGGTCTGGGACGCGCTCGCACTGCACCTGGAGATCCACGCCGAGGCCGAGGAGCGGATCCTCTACCCGCACCTGCTGCGCCAGCACACCGACGAGGCCGAGGAGGAGACCGACGACGCGATCCGCGACCACAACAAGATCCGCGATGCGATCGACGCGGCCAAGGAGCACAAAGCCGGCTCCGACGCCTGGTGGAAGGCGGTCTGGGAGGCGCGCAAGGAGAACAGCGAGCACCTCACCGAGGAGGAGGACGAGGTGCTGCCCGACTTCCGCAAGCACGCGGGGATGCAGCTGCGCGTCGAGCTGGGTGAGCAGTGGCTGACCTTCTACGGCGAGCACCCGAGCGGCAAGGGTCTCACGTTCACCGACAAGGACCCGAAGCGGTACATCCAGGAACACAGTTGAGGCAACGGGGCATGATGACCCGGTGAAGCGAGAGCGTATTCCGGACTGGTTCGCGGCCGGCCTCATGGTCGTGGCGGTTCTGTGCATCGCCGCCGCGGTCAGTGTGGCGCTCGGCGCCCGGGTGCATCCGGTGCGCGCCAGCATCGACGCGCTGCTGCTGCCCGCCCCGGCCAACGTCGGCTACGCGGCATTCCTGATGACCCTCGCCGCGGGCGTGCACAACCGCAAACGGATCGCGTTCTGGCTGCTCGTGATCATCCTCTCGGTGCAGGGGTTGTACGACCTGTTCGTGCTCTCCGACCTGGGCGAGCGCGGCGCCGAGGCCCGCGAGCTGCGGCTGCCGTTCCACGGGACGACGGCCGCGGCCGTGAACCTCGGCGTGACCGTGGTCCTGCTCGGGCTGCTGTGGCTCGGCCGGCCCCAGTTCGCCGCCAAGGTCCAGCCGGCCAGCCTGCCCAAGGCCCTCGCCACGCTCGGCGTCCTGCTCGTCGCGTTCACCGCGGTCGGCTGGGGGCTGCTCGAGCTGTTCCCGGGCTCGCTCGGGCACGGGGTCCAGCGGCTGGAGTACAGCGGCCGCATCGTCCTCGGCGGCGCGTTCGGCTTCGATGTCGGGCGCCACGGCCGGGCCCCGGGCTGGGTCAACCTGGTGCTGGGCGCCTTCGGCGCGATCGCCATCTTCGCGGCCCTCTTCGCCCTGCTGCGCTCCCAGCGCATGATCGCCTCGCTGGACCCGGACGAGGAGCGCGCGGTCCGCCGGCTGCTGGCCGAGCACGGCGAGCGGGACTCGCTGGGGTACTTCGCCACCCGCCGCGACAAGGAGGTCATCCTCTCGCCGTCGGGCCGCTCGGCGATCACGTACCGCGTGGTCTTCGGCGTGTCGCTGGCCAGCGGCGACCCGCTCGGCGACCCCGACTCCTGGGGACCGGCGATCGAGGCGTGGCTGCAGGAGGCGCGCGAGTACGCCTGGACGCCCGCCGTGATGGGCGCGAGCGAGGAGGGCGCGACCGCCTACGCGCGGGGCGGCCTGCGCGTGATCGAGCTCGGCGACGAGGCCATCCTGCACGTGCGCGACTTCGACCTGGACTCCCCGCGGCTGCGCCAGGTGCGCCAGGCCGTGCACCGGGTCGAGCGGGCCGGCTACACGGTGCGCATCCGCCGGCACGCCGAGATCCCCGCCGACGAGATGGGGCGGATCATCGAGCTCGCCGCCCGCTGGCGCGACACCGAGACCGAGCGCGGCTTCTCGATGGCCCTGGGCCGCCTCGGCGACCCGAACGACGGGCGCTGCGTGCTCGTCGAGGCCCACGACGCGAGCGGGCGCGAGGTGGCGCTGCTGTCGTTCACCCCGTGGGGCGCCGGCGGGCTGTCGCTGGACCTCATGCGCCGCGACCGGCAGTCCGACAACGGGCTCATCGAGACCATGGTCGCCACGCTCATGCGGGAGGCGCCGCGCATCGGGGTGCACCGGGTGTCGCTGAACTTCGCGGTGTTCCGGGCGGTGTTCGAGGAGGGCGCCCGCATCGGGGCCGGGCCGGTGCTGCGGCTGTGGCGGGCGATGCTGCTCGTGGCGTCGCGCTGGTTCCAGCTCGAGTCGCTGTACCGCTCGAACGTGAAGTACAACCCGCAGTGGCTGCCCCGGTTCCTGTGCTTCGAGGACGTGCGCGACCTGCCCAAGGTCGGGCTCGCCTCCGGCGTCGCCGAGGGCTTCGTTGTCGTACCGTCGCTGCTGACCCTGCTGCGCCGGGGCAAGTCGTCGCCGTTCGCCGCCGACCGGCGCGATCTCGTGATCACCGACGAGGAGCTGGCCGCCGCGGCAGCGGCCGCCGCCGAGGCCGGGCCGGACGTTCGCAAGCGGCCCGAGCAGGTGCGCATCCGCATCGCCAAGCTCGACGCGCTGCGGGCGTCGGGGATCGAGCCGTACCCGCCCGGCTTCGCCCGCACCCACAGCGCGGTGCAGATCCGGGCCGCGCACCCGGACCTGGCCGCGGACACGCGCACCGGCGACCGGGTCGCGCTCGCGGGCCGGGTGATCCGCCTGCGCGACCACGGCGGGCTGTGCTTCGCCACCCTGCGGGACTGGACCGGCGACCTGCAGGTGGTGCTCACCGGCCGGCCCGAGTTCGCCGCGACCGTCGACCTCGGCGACCACGTGGGGGTCGCGGGCGAGGTCGGCACCACCAGGCGCGGCGAGCTGTCGGTCTTCGCCGACGCGTGGGAGCTGACCGCCAAGTGCCTGCAGCCGCTGCCGGACAAGCACAAGGGCATGGCCGACCCCGAGGCGATGGTCCGCCGCCGCCACGTCGACCTCATCGTGAACCCGCCCGCCCGCGACATGGTCCGTACCCGCTCCGCCGTCACGTTCGCGCTGCGCCGGGCGCTGCACGGGCACGCGTACGTCGAGGTCGAGACCCCGGTGCTGCAGCCGATCCACGGCGGGGCCAACGCCCGGCCCTTCGTCACCCACAGCAACGCCTACGACATGCGGCTCTACCTGCGCATCGCGCCGGAGCTGTACCTCAAGCGCCTCGCCGTCGGCGGCGTCGAGCGGGTCTTCGAGATCGGGCGCAACTTCCGCAACGAGGGTGTCGACGCGACCCACAACCCCGAGTTCACGATGCTGGAGGCCTACGAGGCGTACGGCGACTACACCACCATGCGCGGGCTGGTCCGCGAGCTGATCCTGGCCGCCGCGGGCGACGAGCCGGTGCTGCGGCGCGAGTTCGCGGGGCAGGAGCGGGTGGTCGACCTGCGCGACGAGTGGCCGGTGGTGCCCGTCTACACCGCGGTGTCGGAGGCGGCCGGGGCCGCGGTGACCCCGGACTCGACCGTGGCCGAGCTGCGGGAGCTGGCCGACAAGCTCTCGATCGCCTGGCTCGACGGGTGGACCCACGGGCAGCTGGTGCTGGAGCTGTACGAGCACCTGGTCGAGGGCGCGACGGTACGGCCGACGTTCTACACCGACTTCCCCGTCGACGTCTCCCCGCTGACCCGCCAGCACCGCGACGACCCGCGGCTGGCCGAGCGCTGGGACCTCGTGGCCTTCGGGATGGAGCTCGGCACGGCGTACACCGAGCTCGTCGACCCGGTCGAGCTGCGGGCCCGGCTGACCGCGCAGTCGCTGCGGGCGGCGGCCGGCGACCCGGAGGCGATGGAGCTCGACGAGGACTTCCTGGACGCGTTCGAGTTCGCGATGCCGCCCAGCGGCGGGCTGGGGCTGGGCGTGGACCGGCTCGTCATGTTGCTGACGGGCCGGACGATTCGCGAGACGCTGCCGTTCCCTCTGGTGAAGCCGGGGCGCTAGAGTGGAATGAGTCCAAAGTCCTTGTTCGTGCCGGCGATGGGAACACACGCCGAATGGCCGATGAGAGCCCGACCCTGGATCTCCTCGAGCGGCTGGCGGCGGCGTCCGATCGGATGACGATCGACGCCCTGTCCCGCCAGATCGGACTGCCCGAGCCGATCCTGCGCGGGCGCCTGGCGCTGCTGGTCGCGCGCGGCTGGGTCGAGGCCGACGCCGACGGCTCCTCCTACGCGATCGGCGTCGGGGCGCTGCGGCCGCTGGGGGCCTACCTCTCCGCCGACCGCACCGCCCGGCTGGCCGGGCCGATCCTGGGCCGGCTGCGCGACCAGCTCGGCGAGTCGATCCGGCTCGTGCGCCTCGACGGCGCCGCGATCGTGTGCCTGGCCGTGCGCGAGTCCGCCCACGACCTCGGCGGGCCGGTCGTCGGCCGGCGCTTCCCGGCCATCTCCGCGGCCAGCGGGCGAGCGATCCTGGCCACACGCGGCGCCGCCGAGATCGACGCGATCGTGGCCGCGGGCGTGCGGGCGCACACGGCGGACTCCGTGGTCGAGCGGGCCGAGCTGGACGCCGCGCTCGCCGAGTGCCGGGCGCGCGGGGTGGCCTACGAGCGCGGCGAGGTGCTTCCCGGCGTCGGGTGCATCGCCGCCGCGGTGCGCGTGGACGGGCTGCCGGTCACCGACGCGATCAGCTGCGGGGCGCCGCTGTCGCGGCTCACCCACGACCACGCCGAGGACATCGCCGCCGGGGTCCGGCGCGCGGCCGACGACCTGGCGGCCGCCATTCTGGGGTGAAACCGGCATTTGCGGACCTTCTTCGCTTTTAGCATGGGTCCATGGACGTCGAGCGCATCGACCTGCCCGGGATCGGCACCAGCCACGTGGTCACCACGGCGCGCGGCCGGCGGATCGGCATCGTGTCGCACCGCAGCGGCCGGCGGGACCTCGTGGTCTACGACAAGGAGGACCCGGACACGAGCGTCGTGTCGGTGGCCCTGAACGCCGACGAGGCGAACGCCGTCGCGGAGTACCTCGGCACCGCCCGCATCGTCGAGCAGCTCGCCGAGATGCAGCGCCAGGTCGCCGGGCTGGTCACCGAGCAGCTCGTGATCGCGCCGGGCTCCCCCTACGCCGGGCGGACGCTGGGCGACACCAGGGCCCGCACGCGCACCGGCGCGTCGATCGTGGCGGTGGTGCGCGGCAACGACGTGATCGCGAGCCCGCGGCCGGACTTCGGGCTGCGGGCGAGCGACCTGATCGTCGCGGTCGGCACCCCGGCCGGGGTCGAGGGCGTCGCGGCGCTGCTCACCGACGGGTAGGGCCGCGTGCACCACGACACCATCCTGGTCGAGCTCGGCGCCGTGATCCTCGCCCTCGGGCTGCTCGGCGCCGTGTCGCTGCGGTTCTCGATCTCGCCGATCCCGCTGTACCTCGTCGCCGGCCTCGCCTTCGGGGCCGGCGGGGTGCTGCCGCTGGACACGAGCACGGAGTTCATCTCGGCGGGCGCGAAGATCGGCGTGATCCTGCTGCTGTTCACGCTCGGGCTGGAGTACACCGCGCCGGAGCTCGTCGGCACGCTGCGCACCTGCGCCCCGGCGGGCCTGGTGGACCTCGTGCTCAACGCCGCGCCGGGGGTGGCGGCCGCGCTGATCCTGGGCTGGGGCCCGGTCGCCGCCGTGGCTCTCGGCGGGGTCACGTACGTGACGTCGTCCGGGATCACCGCGAAGGTGCTCGGCGACCTCGGCTGGCTCGGCAACCGCGAGACGCCGGTGGTGCTGTCGCTGCTGGTCTTCGAGGACCTCATGATGGCGCTGTACCTGCCGATCCTGACCGCGGTGCTGGCCGGCGTGGGCGTGCTCGGCGGCACTGCGACCCTGGCCCTGGCCGCCGCGACGATCAGCTTCGTGCTGCTGGTGGCCCTGCGCTTCGGCAACGTCGTGGAGCGCTTCGTGGCCAGCGAGAGCGAGGAGGTGCTGCTGCTCAAGGTGCTCGGGCTGACCGTGCTCGTGGCCGGGGCGGCCGAGCTGCTGCAGGTCTCGGCCGCGGTCGGGGCGTTCCTCGTCGGCATCGCGCTGTCCGGGCCGCTCGCGCACACCGCCCGGCAGCTGCTGACCCCGCTGCGGGACCTGTTCGCGGCGGTGTTCTTCGTCTTCTTCGGCCTGCAGACCGACCCGCGCGCGCTGCCGCCGGTGCTCGGCGTGGCCGCGCTGCTCGCGCTGTGCGGGATCGTCTCGAAGCTCGCCACCGGCTGGATCGCGGCCCGGCGGGCCGGGGTCGCGCTGACCGGGCGGGTGCGCGCCGGCGCCGCGCTGCTGCCCCGCGGCGAGTTCAACATCGTCATCGCCGGGCTCGCGGTCGCGGCCGGGAGCCATCCGAAGCTCGGCCCGCTCGCCGCCGCCTACGTGCTGATCCTCGCCGTCCTGGGCCCGATCGCGGCCCGCGCGGCCGAGCCCGTGGCCCGGCTCTTCACCCGGCGAGCCCAGCGCCGACGAACGGCCGCATAACTTTGCCCGAAATGCGGAATTTCCCTGATCCACCCGGCTTTGCCCGAATAAGCGTGTTTGGCTCACGTCGGAGGTGCCACGGCAGCG
Source organism: Dactylosporangium sp. NPDC000244 (assembly GCF_040300725.1). NCBI lineage: Bacteria > Bacillati > Actinomycetota > Actinomycetes > Micromonosporales > Micromonosporaceae > Dactylosporangium > Dactylosporangium sp. NPDC000244. The sequence goes on along the minus strand of NZ_JBEPEH010000012.1, from coordinate 97,444 downwards.
CAGCCGTGGCGGACGACGGGGGAACACCAATGTTCAAGCACAACCGGATGCTGCCCGCCATCGGCGCGGCGACGCTCCTGGCGACGCTCATCGGCGCGCCCGCCCACGCGGCCGGCACGGGGCACGGCCCGGGTGGCGGCGGCGCCACGTTCGACCAGCCCAAGCACGCGCACACCAAGGCCGCCCCGATGGCGTGCCGGGAGATGACCGTGGACGGCGGCTTCGAGTCGCCGAAGCTCGGCGGCCAGGACTGGATGCAGTTCGACGAGGACGACGTGCCGGGCTGGCGCACCGACGACCCGGACGGCAAGATCGAGATCTGGGGCGGCAACATGGGCGTCGCGCCGCGCTTCGGCAAGCAGTTCGCCGAGCTCAACGCGACCGGCTCGGGCAACTCGATCTACCAGGACATCAAGACCAAGCCGAACACGAAGATCTACTGGTCGTTCTGGATCCGGGCGCGGGACACCTCCGGCGGCAAGGACGTGGACGCGACCTCGATCCACTTCGGCCGCACGCCGAAGAACGACACGAGCGTCATGGGCGTCGGCTCGGCCTTCGCCTACGCCAACTCCGCGGACGACGTGCGCTGGAAGCGGCTCTACGGCTGGTACAAGACCGGCCCGGGCCAGACCTCGACCCGGGTCACGCTGACCGCGGACTCGAGCGCGTCGACGGACGACGGCTTCGGCAACCTGGTCGACGGCCTCACCATCACCGAGAGCCCGGACTGCATGTAAACCGGATACCCGACACGACGCCGGTCGACGCGCACCCAGCGCATCGACCGGCGTCTTTTGCTGTCAAGGGCGGGTGAACTTGGCGACACCGCATAAGCAACTTCTATAAGTACGTGATACGAATTGGGTATGCCCGCAGCTCGTACCGCCTTGGATCCTGCACGCCTGACGGTCGCCGTCGAGCGCGTGTTCAGCCTCCTGCGGCAGGGCAACCCACCGAACGACATCAGTCTCACGGCCGCCTCGACGCTGCGGCGCCTGGAGCGCGAAGGACCGCGGCGGCTCACCGAGCTCGCCACCGCGGAGGGCGTCACCCAGCCCGCCATGACCCAGCTCGTCCAGCGCATGGAGCGGGAGGGGCTGGCCGACCGGGCCGCCGACCCCGCCGACGGCCGGGTCGTGCTGGTCAGGATCACCCGGGCCGGGTCCGAGCTGCTCGAGCGCCGCCGGTCGGTGCGCGCCGCACATCTCGCCGCCCTGCTGGTCGACGTGTCCGACGACGATGAGGCGCTGATCGCGGCTGCGCTGCCGGCGCTGGAGAGGCTCGCCAAGTGACCGACACCCTTGAGGCGCACGGGGGCAGCAAGTCCGGCTTCCGGGGAGCGTTGTCGGGTGGCAAGGACCACCCGCACTACAAGTGGGTGGCGTTGTCCAACACCACCCTCGGCATGCTGATCGCGACGATCAACTCCTCGATCGTCCTGATCTCGCTGCCGGCCATCTTCAACGGCATCCACCTCAACCCGCTCGCCCCCGGCAACGTGTCCTATCTGCTGTGGATGCTGATGGGGTACATGCTCGTCAGCGCCGTGCTCGTGGTGACCCTGGGCCGGCTCGGCGACATGTACGGCCGGGTGCGCATCTACAACCTCGGCTTCGCGCTGTTCACGATCACCTCGATCGCCCTGTCGCTGGACCCGTTCGACGGGGGCGGCGGCGCGCTGTGGCTCATCGGCTGGCGCGTGCTGCAGGCCGTCGGCGGGGCGATGCTCATGGCCAACTCGGCCGCCATCCTCACCGACGCCTTCCCGGCCGCCCAGCGCGGCATGGCCCTCGGCGTGAACATCGTCGCCGGCATCGCGGGCTCGTTCATCGGCCTGGTGCTCGGCGGGCTGCTGGCCGAGTGGAACTGGCGGGCGATCTTCTGGGTCAACGTGCCCATCGGCGTCATCGGCACCATCTGGGCGTACCGCAGCCTGCACGACACCGGCCTGCGCCGGCCCGGGCGGATCGACTGGTGGGGCAACCTCACGTTCGCCGTCGGGCTGACCGCGGTCCTGGCGGGGATCACCTACGGCATCCAGCCGTACGGCGGCCACAGCCAGGGCTGGACGAACCCGTGGGTGCTGACCGGCCTGATCGGCGGCGCGGCGATCCTGGGACTCTTCGCCTGGATCGAGCGCCACGTGGCCGAGCCGATGTTCCCGCTCGGCCTGTTCAAGATCCGCGCGTTCGCCTACGGCAACATCGCCGGCCTGCTCGCCGCGATCGCCCGCGGCGGCCTGCAGTTCATGCTCATCATCTGGCTGCAGGGCATCTGGCTGCCGCTGCACGGCTACACCTACGAGTCCACGCCGCTGTGGGCGGGCATCTACCTGCTGCCGCTCACCGTCGGCTTCCTCGCGGCCGGGCCGGTCGCGGGGCACCTGTCGGACAAGTACGGCCCCCGGCTCTTCGCCGCGGTCGGCCTGATCATCATGGCCCTGTCGTTCGGCGGCCTGCTCATCCTGCCGACGGACTTCAACTACTGGGCGTTCGCGCTGCTGGTCTTCTTCAACGGCCTCGGCGGCGGCCTCTTCGCGGCCCCGAACACGTCGCTGATCATGAACAGCGTCCCGGCCCACCTGCGCGGCGCCGCGTCGGGCATGCGGGCCACGTTCCAGAACGCGGGCATGGTGCTGTCGATCGGCGTGTTCTTCTCGCTCATGATCGCGGGGCTGTCGACGTCGCTGCCGGACTCGCTCAGCACCGGCCTGACCGCCCAGGGCGTCCCGGCCCCGGCCGCGGAGCAGATCGCCGGCCTGCCGCCGGTGGGCACGCTGTTCGCGGCGTTCCTCGGCTTCAACCCGATCCAGTCGCTGCTCGGCCCGCAGCTGCTGGGCACCCTGCCGGCGTCGAACGCGGCGACCCTCACCGGCCGGGAGTTCTTCCCGCACCTGGTGTCCGGCCCCTTCCACGACGGACTGGTCATCGTGTTCTGGCTGGCGATCGGCATGGCGCTGATCGGTGCCGTGGCCTCCCTCGTGAAGCCGGCCAAGCACCCGATCGAGCCGGTCTCGCAGTAGTTCAGAGCTCCCTTCTGTGGGAATGGCGTCGTCCGGTTCTTGCCACGGGCCGGCGTGACGCCGCGGACGGGCCGATCACCCCGGGGTGTGGGGTGGTCGGCCCGTCCGTTGTCTGCGCTGCGACAGGAAGGCCCGCTCCACGGCGTTGTCGCAGTGCTCCAGGGCCTCGGTGTAGGCCGCGCGGGCGCCGTCGAGGTCGCCGGTGCGGGCCAGCAGGTCGGCGCGGGCGGCCGGCAGGTAGTGGTAGCCCGCCAGGCGGGGGTCGGCCGCGAGCTCGTCCAGCAGGCGCAGGGCCGCGGCCGGGCCGTGCACCATGGCGACGACCACGGCGCGGTTCAGCGCCACGACCGGGGTCGGCCAGGCGGCCAGCAGCAGGTCGTAGACGGCCAGCAGCTGGCGCCAGTCGGTCTCGGCGTACGTCGGGGCCTCGGTGTAGAGGGCGGCGATCGTCGCCTGCAGCGCGAAGCGGCCCGGGCGGCCGCCGCGCAGCGCCGCGCGGACCAGGGCCAGGCCCTCCTCGATGCCGGCGCGGTCCCACGCGCCGCGGTCCTGCTCCTCGAGCAGCAGCAGGCGGCCGTCGGTGGCGGTGCGGGTCGCGCGGCGGGCGTCGTGCAGCAGCATCAGGGCGAGCATTGCCCTCGCCTCGCGCTCGTCGGGCATCAGGGCGCACAGGGTGCGGGCCAGGTCCAGGGCGCGCTCGACCAGGTCGGGGCGCAGCAGGGTGTCGCCGGCCGGGGCCGTGTGTCCGGTGGTGAAGACCAGGTGGACGACCGTCAGCACCGCGTCCAGGCGCTCCGGGAGTTCGCTCGCCTCGGGGACGCGATACGGGATGCGGGCCGCGGCGATCTTCTTCTTGGCCCTCGTCACGCGGGCGGCCATCGTGGACTCGCTGACCAGGAAGGCGCGGGCGATCTCGGCGGTGGTCAGGCCGCACACCAGCCGGAGGGTGAGCGCGAGCTGGGCCTCTCGCGCGAGCGCGGGGTGGCAGCACGTGAAGACGAGCCGCAGGCGATCATCGGGAAAGTGCGAGACATCCGGGACATCCGTCGGTACCACGAGCAACGGCAGCTTCGAGCGAAGCGTCGCCGCCCGCCGGTGCGCGTTCAACGCCCGGCGCTGCGCGGCCGTGGTCAGCCACGCGCCCGGGTTCGATGGGACGCCCTGGCGCAGCCAAGCGTCCAGCGCCGAGACGTACGCGTCCTGGACGCACTCCTCGGCGAGGTCCAGGTCGCGGGCGACGCGCACCGTCGCGGCGAGCACGCGGGCCCACTCGCGGCGGTGCGCGTCGGCGATCGCCGACCGGACGTGTGACGGCTCCGGCAAGACTTACTCGAAGACCTGCACCGGGCGGACCTCGACGCCGCCGAAGCGGGCCGGGCACAGCTTGGCGATCTCCAGGGCGTGGTCGAGGTCCTTGGCGTCGATCAGGTAGTACCCGCCGAGCACCTCCTTGGTCTCCACGAACGGGCCGTCGGTGACGACGTCGCCACGCACGGAGGTGGCCGTGTTCGTGGCCTGCAGCGCGTTGCCGCCGGCCAGGGTGCCGCCGAGCTCGCCGACCTGCTCGGCGAAGCGGTTGTGGGCGTCCATGACCTCCTGGAACAGCCGCTGGTCGCCGGTGGCGTAGCCGGCCTCGTCCTCGTAGATCAGGATCAGGTACTGGCTCATCGAGGTCTCCTCGAGTGCGAAGGTGTGTGCTGACACTCCTACGTCAATCGGGCCGGCACCGAATCGACAACGCGGCCGCGCTTTCGTGTATACGCCAGCGCGCCCGCGGCGATGACGAGCACACCGGCGACGTACCAGCCGGTGACGAGCATCAGGCCGGCGGACGAGACGAGCGCGATGACCGGCAGCGTCTTGTTCGGCAGCAGCTTGACGGCGGCGGCGGAGCCCACGAGGTACACCAGGACGAAACAGCCGCTCGTGAGCAGCACGAGCGCGCGGGTCCCGGTGCCGGTCGCGGCGGTCACCACGAGCGACACGGCGCCGAGGAACGCGACGAACAGCAGGCTGCGGCGGGGCACCGCGCCCGGGGCGGCCCCGCGGGCGAACCAGGCGGGCAGCGCGCCGTCGCGGCCGAGCGCGGCGCCGAGCTTGGCGGCCCCGGCGTAGTAGGCGTTCATGGTGCCGAGCGTGAGCAGGACGGCCGCGCCGGCGGCGATCGTGCGCACCTGGCCGCCGACGCCGATCGCGAGCAGCTCGGCGAGGGGCGCGCCGCCCGTCCGGCCGTCCGCGGCGAGCCCGGGGCCGAGGACCAGGGTGCTGGCGGCGGCGATCCCGAGGTACAGCACCGCCACCACGACCAGCGCGATCCCGGTGGCGCGGGGCAGGTCGCGACCCGGCCGGGCGAAGTCGGCGGCGAGCGACGTGACCGCCTCCCAGCCGGCGAAGCCCCAGACCAGCACGGCGGCGGCGGGCCCGATCGCCCACCAGCCGTGCGGCGCGAACGGGTGCAGGTTCGCCGCCCGGGCGTGCGGCAGGGCGGTGAGCGTCGCCGTGAGCAGCAGCGCGATGAGCAGGGCGGCGAGGCCGAGCTGGAGGCGGCCGGAGACGCGCACGCCGCCGAGGTTGCCGGCCGTCACCACGGCCATGAGGGCGGCGGCGGTCGCGAGGGTCGTGGGCGTACCGCCGCCGAGGGCCGCCGCGACGTACGCGCCGCCGAAGAGCGCCGCGGCGGGCGCGCCGAGCGGGATCGCGAAGTAGAACGACCAGCCGACGACCGCCGCGGCCCGGTGCCCGAAGGCGCGCCGCGCATACGTGGCGACCCCGCCGGCGTCGGGGTGGCGGGCCCCGAGCGCGGCGAAGGTGGCGGCGAGCGGCACGGAGAGCACCACCAGGGCCGCCCAGGCGATGAGGGAGGCGGGTCCGGCGGTCTGCGCGGCGAGCGCGGGCAGCGCGATGACACCGGTGCCGAGCACGGCTCCGATGGACAGCGCGGCCCCTTGGGGGACGGTCATCACGAGAAGATTTTTTCCGCGGTACCGCCAATGCCTCCAGTGGCAGGAATGCCGTTCTGCGCTAGATTTCTGCCATGAGCCGACACGTCGTAGGGGTGGCCGTCACCGCCGACATGCCGGTGTTCGAGCTGGCCGTGCCGTGCGAGGTGTTCGGGATCGACCGCGCCGACCTCGCCGACCCGTGGTACGAGCTGCGCTTCGCCGCCTCGGCCCCCGGCCGCCACGCCGCGCGCTCGGGCCTGAGCGTCGAGGCGCCGTATCCCCTGTCGTCCCTGCCCGACGCCGACACCGTGATCCTCCCGGCGTTCTCGAGGGCGCGGCAGGTCGAACCGCCGGACGACCTCGTCGCCGCGGTGCGCGCTGCCCACGAGCGCGGGAAGCGGATCGTGGCCATCTGCACCGGGGCGTACGTGCTGGCCGCGGCCGGGCTGCTCGACGGGCGCCGCGCGACCACGCACTGGATGAACGCGTTCGACTTCGCCCAGCGGTACCCGCGCGTCACCTTCGACCCCGACGTGCTCTACACCGAGGACGACAACGTCTTCACCTCGGCCGGCACCGGGGCCGCGATCGACCTGTGCCTGCACCTGGTGCGGCTCGACCACGGCTCGGCCGTCGCCAACGAGGTGGCCCGGCGCATGGTCGTGCCCCCGCACCGCGACGGCGGGCAGTCCCAGTTCGCCACGCCGCCGCCGCGCCCCCGCGCCCACGACGGGCTCGGCGGCGCGCTGGACTGGGCCCGGCAGCGGCTCGACCAGCCACTGACCGTCGCCGACCTGGCCCGCGAGGCGCGGCTGAGCCCGCGCACCTTCGCCCGCCGGTTCCGCGAGAGCGTGGGGACGAGCCCGCTGCAGTGGCTGGTGGGGCAGCGGGTGCGGCTGGCGCAGGAGCTGCTGGAGACCACCGACGACTCCATCGAGCGGATCGCGCACCGCACCGGCTTCGGCACCCCGGCGAACCTGCGCGTGCACTTCGCGCGGCAGACGAGCGTGACGCCGACGACCTATCGGCAGGTGTTCCACCGCTGACCGGCCCTTGGGCCGGTCAGCTCAGCACGGGATCAGCTCGGTGCGGCGCACGCGGACGCGGGTGCCGTCCGTCAGGGTCACCTCCACCCGGCCCACCATGTCGGTGTCGCCGAAGGAGTAGATCTCCTTGCCGTCGTGCTCGGCGAGCTCCGCGTGGCTCGGCCGTAACACCCACTTCAACTCACGCGATTTGCCCGATTTGCCCATAAAGTACACAGTAGAGCAGGAGCCCGCCCGGCACGCCGAAGCGCGCGGGGCGGGCACCCGTGGGAGTGGCTGGATCAGTCCTCGCGCGTGAGCTGGTCGCGCAGCGAGCGCAGCGCACCGGCGAGCAGGCGCGAGACGTGCATCTGGGAGATGCCCAGCTCGGCCGCGATCTGCGACTGGGTCAGGTTGCCGTGGAAGCGCATCGCGATGATCTTCTGCTCCCGCTCCGGCAGCCGGGCCAGCAGCGGCCGCAGCGCCTCGCGGTTCTCGACGTTGCGCATGTCGGGGTCGTCGCCGCCGAGCATGTCGCCGAGGCCGTTCGCGCCACCGTCGCCGCTGTCGCCGACGGGCGCGTCGAGGGAGAGCGCGCGGTACGCCTGCCCGCAGTCGAGACCCTCGATGACCTCCTCCTCGCTGACCCCGAGCCGCCCGGCGAGGTCGGCGACGGTCGGCGAGCGGCCGAGGTCCTGAGCGAGGTCGCCGGAGACCTTGCTGATCTCCAGGCGCAGCTCCTGCAGCCGGCGCGGGACGCGCACGTCCCAGCCCTTGTCACGGAAGTGCCGCTTGAGCTCGCCGACGATCATCGGAATCGCGTAGCTGGTGAACGCCGCCCCGCGGGTGGGGTCGAAGCCGTCGACGGACTTGATCAGGCCGAGGTTCGCGACCTGCACGAGATCCTCGAGCTGCTCGCCGCGGTTGCGGAAGCGCCGCGCGAGGTATTCGGCGAGCGGGATGTAGAGCTCGATGAGCCGGGCCCGGACGCGCTCGCGGTCGGTGCCGGCGGGCAGGTCGCCCAGCAGCGACAGCAGCGCCTTGGCCTGGGCGTCGGTCTCCCGGTTAGCCCGGGTGCCGTGCGTCTGGGCAGGCGCCTGGGTCCGCGTCTGGACGGACTCGTGCTGTTCCACGGTGATGCTCATGGCTGGCGTGGCCTTTCATTCGGGTACCGCAACGACCGGCGCCACAACGCATGCGCGTTTCGGTGGCGTGCAGGCGGGAAACCCTGCTGCGAGGGCAGGGTGCAACGCCTGGGAGAAGACCCGGTCGCATTACGCATGCGGCGCCCATGTTTTGAGCGCCGGCGCAGACCTCCGGCGTCGCCACGCTCCGGGGAGCCGCCCTTGTCTGGACGGGCCCGGCCGCACGGGGATACGTCACCCGGCGGGGTGGGACGACTCCCACCTTACAAGAACTTGCCGCAGGGCAAAAGACGAGCGGCGCGTTCGCACCCCGCGTGGCCTTATTGTGGCGCCCATGACGATCGATGCCACGGTCCCGAACGTCGCCCGGATGTACGACTACTACCTCGGCGGATTCCACAACTTCGCCGCCGACCGGGAGGCCGCGGAGAAGATCCTGGCGATCTTCCCCGACACGCCGGCGGCCGCGCACGGCAACCGGCGATTCATGCAGCGCGCGGTGCGGTACCTGTCCCGCGAGGCCGGCGTGCGCCAGTTCCTCGACATCGGCGCGGGGCTGCCGACCCAGGGCAACGTGCACGAGCACACGGACGGGCGGGTGGTGTACGTCGACAACGACCCCGTAGCCGTCGCGCAGGCCCGATCGCTGGTCGAGGACGAGGAGCGGGTGTCGGTGGCCCTGGCCGACCTGCGCAACCCGGAGGCCCTGCTGGCCGACCCGCACGTCTGCGGCCACCTCGACCTCGGCGAGCCGGTAGCGCTCATGCTCGTGTCGATCCTGCACTTCATCCCCGACGAGGCCGACCCGTGGTCGATCATCGCCCGGCTGCGCGACGCGCTGGCGCCGGGCAGTCACCTGGTCGTGTCGCATCTGACCCTGGACGGCGTCGACGCCTCCCCGGCCCGCCAGGGGACGCAGGTCTACCGCCGATCGAACGCCCCCATCATCCCGCGCACGCACGCGGCGATCGAACGCTTCTTCGACGGCTTCGAGCTGGTCGGCCCGGGGCTGGTGTGGATCGGGCAGTGGCGTCCGGCCGAGGGCGAGGATTCGACGTCGCACGGGTACGGCGGCGTCGGCCTCAAACGTTCGTAGCCACGGCCGGGGATTTCCTGGGCGGTCGGCGTCGCTGTGCTGCCGGGCGTTCGAGCGTTTGGTGCTGCCGGGCGTTCGGGCGCTTGGTCGTTTGGTGCTGCCGGGCGCTTGGTCGTTTGGTGCTGCCGGGCGTTTGGTCGTTTGGTCGTTTGGCGCTTCCCGCGGTTCGGCCGCCTCGGGCCGCTCGGCCGTCAGCACGGACGGTAACCGCCGCGAGGCGGGGCAGGCGCGGGCCGGGGCCGGGCGGTATTCTGGGCTCGGGCAGTGCGCCTGCCCGAGCCTTCCCCGGCCGCCCACGCCGACCGGGACCGAGGCCAAGAGGCTCCGACTCAGCGCACCGGCCCGGGCAGCGCGAAACCCTGCCCGGCGGGAGGCATCAGCCGTCCGATCGGTGCGAGCGTGGGTCGACGCCGGAGGACTCGAGATGGCCGACCAGCCGCAGGACCAGACCCCACCACCACACTCGGACGGCCCCGCTCCATCGCCGGACGCCTCTCCAGACGCGGCATCCCCGCAGGCATCCTCGCAGGCCTCCCCGGTCCCTGCGGACTCCCCTGCGACACCGCCCCCGCCGGCCGCCGAGCCCGGCACGGCCCCTTCCCCTCCGGCCGCCGAACCCGGCACTCCCCCGCCCTCTTCGGCCGCCGAACCGGGCACCGCCTCGACCGCTCCGGTCTCCACTTCCCCCGGCGGCACCACTCCCCCAGCGGCACCACGCACCCACCCGAGGTCCCGCTCCGGCCGCGACCGGGCCCGCCGCCGAGCCGTGCGCGCCCACGCCGCCCAGACCGGCGTCGCCTACTCGATCGCCGCCCGCCAGCTCGCCGCCGCGGCCCTGGCCCCCGGCGAGAGCCTGGCCAACACCGGCCGCACCGTCTATCCGGCGGCCCTGTCCCGAGACCGCGGGACCATCCTCGCCCGCGAGGCCCGCTCACCCGGCGACAAGCTGGCCACCACGAGGATCGCCGCCCGCATCCCGACCGGCCGCGCCCGGCACCTGACCGACCGCTTCCCGCCCGGCGAGACGGCCGGCCTGCACTTCTACGCCGGCGACCTACGCCCGGAACTGCTCGCCATGGTGTACCTGGCGATCGCCCACGAATCCCCCGGCCTGATCCCGTCCCCGCTGGACCTGGCCTGGACCGCCGAACTCGGCGAGGAGACAGCCGTGGACACCACCTGCGCCGACCTGGACCGAGCCGCCCGGGCGCTGCTGTCCGACCGCCCCGCCGCCCGCTGGCACCGCATCGACGCGGCCCTGTCCGCGGCCCAGCACCACGCCGAACCGTCCACCCGCTACGCCGCCGACCTGCTGACCCTCGCCCACCGCCGCCTGTGCACCCCGACGGAGAACCCGGCCGGCGACCCCCAGGTGCCCCCGGCCCCCTGGCAGGGCGCACGCCAGACTCTCGACGCCCTCCTCATCGTCACCGAGGACGGCCACGCACCGGGCACCCGAGTCCGCAGACCCGGCAAAACCCCCCACTCCGAGGGCACCGTCCTAGGCGCCCACTGGTCGGCGACCGGCCCCCCGATCGCCTACGACATCACCTTCGACGACGACCCCGCGACTCGAACACTCCCGCCGGCAGACATCGTCGTACTCCCCAGCCAAGAGTCCGACGCCCCCGCCCTCACCCACTGACCGACCCCGCCGACACGCGAACCGACCCGCTCGACGTCCCTGACCCCGGCCCGACCGCCCGCCGAACGCCTCGACCAGGTGCACGATCCCGACCTGATCGACGCAAGCGCGGCCGATCGACGGCCTGGCGCCACAGAACCACCACGGCCCGGCCAGCACCGCACCACGGCCAGCGAGGCCGGACCGCCGCACCGCCTCACCGCGACCGACCGGCGGGTCGGCCAGGGTCGGCGGGTCGGCTCACCGGTGGTCGTGCCGCATTCGGCCAATCGGCTGGCGGGCCGTCGGCGGCTGGTTGGCCGGCGCCCAGCTTCGGTGGCGGCGGCAACGAGTTCGTCGACGCTCGCGCTCTCCGGCCGACCGCTGGTCTTCCGCGACCGGCCGGAGCCTCGGTGGCCGCGGCGGCACGAGTTCGTCGACATTCCCGCTCTCCGGCCGACCGCCGGCGCCCAGCCTCGGTGGCCACAGCAGCACGAGTTCGTCGACGCTCGCGCTCTCCGGCCGACCGCCGGCGCCCAGCCTCGGTGGCCACAGCAGCACGAGTTCGTCGACGCTCGCGCTCTCCGGCCGACCGCCGGCGCCCAGC